>NZ_NTGM02000001.1:330324-660649 GCF_002289235.2 Streptococcus sp. FDAARGOS_256 | reverse complement strand
GAAAAAGACAAACCTAAAGCAGAAGAAAATAAAGAAGATGATTACGATGATATACCAGATTATGGATTAGATAAGGCCACTTTAAAAGATCATATAAATAAAATAACACAAATTGCTCAAATTGATTCTAAATACCTTATTTTTTCAGCAGAAGGAGTTCAGTTTTATAATAAGAATGGGGATTTAGTAACCTATGATATTAAAACTCTTAAGCAAATAAAACCTTAGAAGATTTTGACAAAAAATCATCTAGTTGAAAGGATATTGTTCTATTATTGGATAGAATAATGTCCTTTTATTTGTTAATAAAAAGATGAAATTTCCTGTCTAAAAAATGAAGAAAGGATTCTTAAAGTAATAATTTGAGTCTCTTTCACTAAAAATCTTGACAGATAAACTTAAAAAAGGTAAACTATTTACTGGTTAATTAATTGGTTAAATAACCGGTTTAGGAAAACTGTTTAACCGAAAAAAAGAAGTTAAGAAATAGCTTCATCATTTATTGAAATGAGGGATTTATGAAATTCAGTAAAAAATATATAGCAGCTGGATCAGCTCTTATCGTATCCTTGAGTCTTTGCGCTTATGCATTGAACCAGTATAGATCGCAGGAAAATAAGGACAATAATCGTGTATCTTATGTCGATGGTAAACAAGACTCTCAAAAAACAGAGACCCAGACACCAGACCAAGTTAGCAAAAAAGAAGACATTCAGGCTGAACAAATTGTCGTTAAAATCACCGATCAAGGTTATGTGACTTCACACGGTGATCACTTCCATTATTACAATGGTAAAGTTCCTTTTGATGCGATTTTCAGTGAAGAACTTTTGATGAAAGACCCTGATTACCAGTTAAAGGATGCTGATATTGTCAACGAAATCAAGGGTGGCTATATTATCAAGGTGGATGGTAAGTATTATGTTTACCTTAAAGATGCGGCTCATGCTGATAATATTCGTACGAAGGACGAAATTGAGCGCCAAAAACAAGGTCATACTCACGATGCACCAACTTCTAACAGTGCAGTGGCACTTGCTCAATCTCAAGGCCGTTATACTACAGATGATGGCTACATCTTTAATCCAACTGATATTATAGAGGATACTGGTGATGCTTACATCGTTCCTCACGGTGGACATTACCACTACATTCCAAAGAGTTCCTTGTCTGCTAGCGAATTGGCAGCTGCTCAAACTTACCTCTCTGGAACTAGAAAACAACCGACTGTGACGGACTATCGTCCTAGTCCAAACGCGACTGGTCAAACTACCAACCCAAGTCAACAGGCTGAAACACCAAGTAATCAAGCTGAGAGTCTTCAAAGTCTATTGCAGCAACTCTATGCTCTTCCAAGTAGTCAACGTTATGCTGAATCAGATGGCTTGATTTTTGACCCTGCTAAGATTTCAAGTAGAACGCCAAGTGGCGTAGCGATTCCTCATGGAAATCACTATCATTTCATCCCATATACAAAGCTTTCTGCCTTGGAAGAAAAGATTGCGCGAATGATTCCTTTATCTAGCGACAGTGGGAAACCAACACCTTTAGAAAATCCAAGTAAACCAGCAGAACATCCAGCTCAACAAGATCATCATCATGACCAAGACGGTAACCATGGAAGTCTGGATACCAACCATGAAGACCATGACCATGATGGAGAGGAGCATGACCATCACTACGGTGAAGAACATGATCATGGTTTTGCAGCTGACCGTGTTATTAGTGAAGATGAGCAAGGTTTTGTAGTTTCTCATGGAGATCACGCTCATTATTTCTTTAAGAAGGACTTGACTGCAGCCCAAATCAAAGCTGCCCAAGATCACTTGAAAGAAAATCATCAGTCTCAGCACGTTCAACCACTTGCAAAGACTGTGGAAAGTTTCTCAAGAGATGCTAGCGATGAAGAAAAAATCAAGTATATCTCACAGACCTACGGGGTTCCGCTCGAAGCGATTCGTATTTCAAACGGCTTCTTTGTCTTTGGAAATCCGGATCAAGCCTATGATCCAACCCATATCCATCCCTATGCTGTTCGAAAAGAACATGTTCGTATTCCTCTCCAAACTGGAAATCCAGAAATGGATTTCCTAAATGAACTGTATACGACTGCCCTACGTGATGGGGTATCTCCTTATAGTTTACAGGTAGAAAGTGGTAGTTTTGTGATTCCTCACGGAGACCACAATCACTACATCAAGGTTCAAACTAAGGGCTATGAAGTAGCTTTGAAAAACAAGATTCCGGCCCTACAATCGACCTATCAACCTGGAGCATTTGATGAACAAACAGTTCTATCTAAGGTGGATCAACTTTTAGCAGATAGCAGAAGTCTCTACAAAGACCAGCCAATCATGCAGAGACGTGTTGAACTTGCTTTGGGGCAATTCACCGAAAATATGAAAAAACTGGCAACAAACTCAACTGCTGGATATCTAGCAGCCTTGGATCTCTTTGATAAACAGTATATCCATGTGGATCAAAGTGTGGCACCGGTTGAAACTTCACCTTTAGATAAGAAGTACCAAGCCCTTGTAAATAAGATCAATACACTGGATACAGACACTTATGGCTTTCCTAAGAAAGATCTTTTGGTACATTTGCAGGAAGCAAAACTAGCACAGGATGAGACAGAGTTGGCTGCCATTGAAGCGAAACTTCAGGCCTTGCAAGATTTCCGAGATCGAACAGGGGTTACAACAGTAGAGTACATCAAGTATTTCTATGAACATGTGTCTGATGGTCGTTTGAGAGAAGAACTTCGAAACCGTGTTGCCAAGTTGACATGGGAACTTTACCAGTCACAATCTTTCCTCAAAGCAACCGACTTGAACAAGCTATTCCCAACTATTTACCAAACTAAGCTAGAAGTAGAAGAAGCTCTCAAAGAAGAACCCGTTTCTACAAAAGCTGGTAAGACTATTCTAGATACGGAAAAAGTAGATAGTCAAACTGCTAAGACCGCCATCTATGAATTCCTAAAAGAGCTCTACGGTGATTTTATGCCCGAAGAGCGGGTTAGCCATGTTAAGAAGGAAGAAGTGGATGCTCTCCTAACTAAAGCTGCCCAACTTCTAGCACGTGTCAAAGAAGATGGTGTCAAACAATCCCTAGCTGAAGAAGCAGCTAATATCAAAGCGGCTACTGAAAAGGAAAATGCAGACCTTGACGAAGCTAAAACACAACTTGAGGATCTCTTGAATCGTATTGCAGCGACTATCCAACGAGAGAAAAAAGAAGCAGAACAGGATCCACAAACGGTGATCATCTACCAAAAGCTCTATAATGTCTTGCTCTCTCTTCACAAGTACTTAGAGGATAACAAAGGATCTGATGCTGACTTTGAACGTGTTGATGCCCTATTTGATCAACTTGCAGCCAAAAGCAGTGATAAAGAAGGTCTCCTCACTCTAGCTAAAGAGATCATTAGCTTGAACCAGGAACTCCGTTCAAAAGCAAGTGAAACTGATAGCCAATCTAAGTCCGAGAAAGACAGTGAAACAGCTGCTTCTCAACCAACAGAAAAGCAAGCACAAAGTGAGTCTGAGCCAAGTGCTCAACCAAACGAATAAAAAGAAAGGCGAAGTAGCTGAGCTACCTCGTCTTTTTTAGTCTTTATAAGCTACAATGCCAATGATGGTATCCACCGCACGTTCCATTGTCTGAAGGCTGACGTATTCAAAACGTCCATGCATGTTTTCACCACCAGCAAAGATATTAGGAGTTGGGATCCCCATAAAGGAAATCTTAGACCCATCTGTTCCACCACGAATTGGTTCGATAATTGGCGTGATTCCCAGATCCTCCATTACGGCTTTGGCAATGGTAACAGGAGTCATATCTTTCTCAATGACTTCCTTCATATTGTAGTACTGGTCTGTCAGAGTTAAGGTCACGCGATTATTCCCAAGCTCTTGATTCATCTTGTCAGCGATGGCTTGCATAGCTGCTTTACGAGCTTCAAAGGCATCTTTTTCAAAGTCACGGATGATGTAGCTTGCACGCGCCTCCTCGACACTACCTGTCACATCCATAAGATGATAGAAACCTTGATAACCATCTGTCAATTCAGGTCGGTCATTCTCTGGAAGTTGATTATGAAAATCAATCGCTAGCTGAAGGGCATTGACCATCTGTCCTTTAGCAGTACCAGGGTGAACATTGCGCCCTTGGAAATGCAATTCAGCACCAGCTGCTGAGAAAGTTTCATACTGAAGCTCACCTAGCGGACCACCATCAACAGTATAAGCAAAGTCAACGTTAAAGTCTTCAGCATCAAATTTGTTAGCTCCAACACCGATTTCTTCATCTGGTCCAAAACCAACTCGAATCTCACAGTGTTTGATTTCGGGATGAGCAGTCAGATATTCAATAGCAGTCATAATTTCAGCAATCCCTGACTTGTCATCAGCACCCAGCAAGGTCGTGCCATCAGTTGTGATAAGCGTTTGGCCTGGATATTTCTCAAGGCTCTTGAAATCAGCAGGATCGAGTTTAAATCCAGAATCACCCAAGTCGATAACTCCACCATCGTAATTTTCAATGACTTGCGGATTAACTCCCTCAGCATTAAAGTCAGCAGTGTCCATGTGGGAGATGAAGCCAATCTTGCGTGTCAGGCTGGGATCATTAGCTGGTAAGGTACCAATAGCAAAACCATTTGGAAGGTAGTAGACGTTTTGCAGACCGACACGTTTCATTTCGGGAATAAGAACATTGGTCGCAAAATCTACCTGGTTTTGCGTACTTGGAGTAGTAGTAGAGTGTTCATCAGAACGAGTATTGACCTTAACGTAGGTCAAAAAACGATCTAAAAGGTTCGGATAAGTCATAAAAACTCCTTTAACAATCATAAAATAGAATGCAAACTTCGGAAAAAACCTTATTCTGAAAATTTCATGAATTTTGAAAAAATATAATAATTCAAATTCAATAGACTTTCAAATGAAATTTTGGATATTCTAGAATAAAATATATGCATTGATATTTTATGAGATTTTTTTATTCTTTTTTCATTTTACCATAGAATAGTTTGAAAGACAAAGAAGAATCATACTCTTTTATTAATTAACATAATATAAAATTAATCATATTAATTGACACTGCGTGAACTTTATTGTACAATTATCTTGTAAATGTCCTAGATTGATATAGTAACAATATTAGTACATTCTAGTTAAGGAGAATAAAATGAACATTCGCTTCGATTTTAAGAAAGTTCAAATTATTGCACGCCGTTTAGTTACACTGTTAGCTATTCTCTTTTTGTGTGCTCCGATAAGTCTGTTAAATGCTGATTCTACTACAGAACCTCAGACAACCCTTCATAAAACAATTACTCCGATATCAGGACAGGATGACAAGTATGAGTTGTCATTGGATATCACGTCTGCACTTGGTGCTGAGATACAGTCAGATCCTTTAGATGTCGTACTTGTAGCAGACTTATCTGGAAGTATGACTTATCAGGATGTCAACTCCTCTAGTGGGGCTTTGATTAGTCGGCTTCAAGCTCTGAAAAATACACTCCAAGGCGAAAACGGTCGTCGTGGTTTGATAGATACAATCCTTTCAAACTCTAACAACCGTTTATCAATTGTTGGATTTGCTGGGAAAATAGATAACCAACGTTACAATAGTTATTATCAATGGCCAGCTTGGGCGGGGTACTTTTCTGGTATTTCCTCTCATGATGATGCTAAGACAGTATTAAACTGGAGCAATGATGTTCAAGGAGCCAAAAGAATGGTTTCTAGAATGTCTGTTGATAATAGTGGTGATTCGATTGGTTACGAAGGAGGAATAGGTACAGGTACAAATATTGGAGCAGGACTTCAGTCAGCAACAGAATTACTTCAGTCAGCCAGATCAAGTGCAAAAAAGGTTGTCATTCTTTTGTCAGATGGTTTTGCGAACATGTACTACGATACTAGAGGCTATACGATCTACAATTGGAGCAATAATGATGGTGTAACAGAAATAGCTCCATCGTGGTATCAAACCAATCTAAACACGTTTACTGAAACAGTTTCTGGTTATCTTGCTCCCAAGATTGATGGATTTTATTCTATCAAATTCCGCTACTCTAATAGTACAGATAGTATTTCTAAACTAAAAGAGTACATTGGTAGTTATAATTCTTCCATTCCAAACGAAATATTATCCGCTAACAATGAAAGGGAATTGAGAGAACAATTTAAGGAAATCACCAAGAAAATCCTTCCTCTAGGTGTTCACCATGTGACCATCAAGGATGTTTTGTCCAAATATGTTCAACTTCTTCCCGATAACAGTTCAAATATTCGAGTTGTAAAAATCGAAAAAGATAAAGAGGAAACCTTGGGATCAGATAAGGTTACGCTGGAAACAAGGAAGAATGAAAATGGTCTGGTCGAAGTAACAGCAAAATTTAATCCCAACTACATTCTTGATGATGGTGTGAAGTACGCCCTCAAATTTACTGTTACATCAAGTCAAGATGCCTTAGATGCCATTGCTGGTGATAAAAAACTAGAGGCTGGTGATGCTGAAGGTTCTGATGTCAATAAACTCTACTCCAATAAAGGTGCCAGTGTCACCTATTCCTATGGAATAGGCACCTCTCAAACCAAGACCAAAGAATACTCTGACCACCCAACCTTTAAGCCTTCAGATCCATTAACGGTACCAGTGGAAGTTGAATGGCAAGGTGTGACGGGTAAGAATACTGTTATAACAGCTGATCAACCGAGTAATGTTGAACTGAAACTGGTTCAAAAGAACAAGAACGGAGGTCCTGATAATCAAGACTATCGAAAGACTAATGTAAATGTTAGAACAAATATCTTTAATGAAACGAGGAACTTTGAAAAAGTTGCCAAAGGATATCAATACGATTTAATTGCACCGGACGTCCCAGCCTTTACCAAAGAAATAAAAAATGTTGGTACAGAAACTAAACCATCCTTCAAGGTAATCTATAAACAATTGCCAAGTCTGACGATTAAGAAAGTGTTGGAAGCTGAAAGTAACTTGAACAAAGAGTTTAGGATTAAGGTAAAACTAACCTCTCCTGATTCTACACCATTGAATGGAACTTTTGGCGATATAACTGTTGTGAATGGAGAAGCGGAGATCCGTGTCGAAAAACGAAAACGTTGGAAAGGTATTCTAAGCTATCTTCCTCGAGGAACCCATTACAAGGTTGAAGAAGAAGCGGCATCAACGAACGGTTACCACGTTACATATGAGAATCAAGAGGGCGATCTGAATAAAGACGAAACCAGTATTGTCACGAATCACAAGCTTCCAAGTTTATCAGTTACAAAAAAGGTTACGGGTGTATTTGCCAACCTATTAAAATCCTTCAAGATTACCATTAACATTAGGGATGCTCAGAATAGTCCACTGAATGGAACCTATACTGCAACGGTAAATAATAAAAGAACCCCTCTGCAATTTACGAATGGTCGAGTGTCTATTGATCTAAACAAAGATCAAACCATAAAAATTGATGGACTTCCACTCAATAGTCACTATACCGTAGAAGAGGAATCAAACTCTTCTAGTGGATATCAGGTATCTTATGAAAATCAAGAAGGCAAGCTGGATGGAGACAAGTCCGCGACAGTCACGAATAATAAGAATAGCGTGCCTGAAACCGGAGTTGACTTCCTCAGCAGTACACTCATGTTAGGAATAATCCTTCCTCTAGGGGGAATCTTCTTTACAATCCTACTCGGATATCTAGTGGTACATAGGAGAAAATAATGCTACTTAAAAAGAAACATAAGAAAACAGTAACACAAGTCAATCGGGATAAGTCTCCGCCGAGTGTATGGGGAGATATCCTCTACTTAGTCAGTAAGCTTCTGATGGTTGGGTTTGTACTGGCCACCCTTTACTTTTTTGTCTTTGGACTATTGAGATACAATGACGATGGCATGAAGCCAGCCTTAAAAGATGGCGACTTGGTTGTCTACTATAGGTTGGATAAACGTTATTCGATTGGTGATCTGCTCGTCTATAGTTATAAGGGTAAGGAAAGAGTGGCGCGTGTCATAGCAACCGAAGGAAGTACGATCGATATAAACGAAAATGGTCTCATCATCAACGGTTCTCCTCAACAAGAGCAGGATATCTACAAAGAAACGCTGCTCTATAAGGAAGGGGCTACCTTCCCAATGAAAGTCCCAGCAGGACAACTCTTTGTCCTCGGGGACAATCGAACAACGGCTGTAGATAGTCGTGCTTTTGGAACCATTCCTATACAGGATACCCATGGCAAGGTGGTAACAGTCCTAAGGCGACGGGGCTTTTGATGACAGTTTATGAAAAAAGAAATTTAAAAATAAAAGGAATAATCATGAAAAAAACATTTTTGAAAAAATTAGTTACTGCAAGTATTGCAGCTGTAACCGCCTTGTCGGTCTTTAGAGGAGTGCCAACATTTGCGGATGATAATGATGTGGCAACTGCCAAAGCAAATGGTGAAACAAGTGCAAAAGTAGCTATTAATAAGGTGTTGAATATTGCGGAAGGAATTACAACACCTGAAGCAACTTTTACATTTACTTTCACCCCAAAAACTGGTACATCATCAAATGGTGCACCTTATGAAACGATTTCTGATTCAAATGGAAAAATAGCTGCAAAGAATGTAGTTTATTCTAAAAGTGATCTTTTGCAACCAAATCAAACTAGTATTAAGAAAGATACTGGAAATATTTTCGAAAGCGTAACCTACACACACGCCGGAGAATATGTTTATACTGTAGCAGAAACTCAAAATGTTGGTTGGGCACAAATTCTGAAAAATAGCGTACCAATTGATTCTATGACATATGATAATCGTAGCTATGAAATGCACGTTATTGTAAAAAATAAGCAAAGCTCAGGTGTTTATATTTCATCTGTATATTTCAAACTAGTGTCTACAAGTTCTACTGCTAAAGTAAAACCATCTGAGAAGGGCGAACTTTATAAATATGATTTATTTGTAAATACTTACAGGAAAAATGCGGGTAAAATCACAAATCCAAATGAACCAACACCAAATAAACCTAAACCAGAAAATTTCAATCCAGGCGCAAAATCTTTAGTAATCAAAAAATTGGTAGAAGGTGATTCGGCTGATAAAACAAAAGACTTTACCTTTAAGTTAACTTTTACAAAAGCTTCAACAGACGATCAAGGTACATTTGTCGGACAAGTTGGTTCCACATCTTATACATTTGAGAATGGGAAAGAAAAAACAATTACCCTTCACCATGATCAATCTTTGGTATTTGACAATCTACCTGCAGGTACTCGCTATAAACTAGTTGAATCAGGATCTCAAGGTTATAAAGCAACAGCCTCATATAATGAAAATGGAGTTATAAGGAATCAAACGGGTACAGCTTCAGCTGATTTTACTCAAACTAGTATTTTAGTCGGTGAAAAGACAAATGATAATACCATTACAAATAGCTTGCCAAATGTTACCCCTACTGGTCTCTTGATTGACAACCTTCCTTTCATTTTGATGATTGGTCTTGGTTTGGCTGGATTTGTTGTTTTGTCTAAAAAACGCAGACAAGCTTAAGCAAGTGGTTTGACCGATGAAAATCAAGCGTGAGAAACCAAAAAGGAGTTTGTCTAGGCGTCTGGTCCTTGCTGTAGATGCATTGATGAATCATATCCTGCTCCTCTTGGCAGCCTTAGTCTTTCTCTTTGGTTTCTACGCCCTTTGGGATGCCAATCAGGTCTATTCTCAGGCTTCATCAAGTGAGTATGAGGCCTATAGACCAGTGAGTACCACTGAGAAGGATGAGCTTGCTAGTTTTTCTGGCTTTCACAAGCTACAGCAAGTCAATCCCGAGGTTCTCGGCTGGATCAATGTCTATGGCACCAATATCGACTATCCCTTAGTCCAAGCCAAAGACAATGAAAAATACCTGAACAAGGATTCCAAGGGAGAATTTGCAGCTACAGGAGCTATTTTCCTTGAGGCTCGAAATGAATCCAAGTTCGAAGACTTTAATACCATCATCTACGGGCACCATGTAGAAAATGGGGTTATGTTTGGAGATGTAGCAAAGTTTTCTGATAAGGAATTTTTTGATCAGCATCGCTACGGTAGTATTTACTATAATGGCGTAGAAAAAGGTCTTGAAATCTTTGAAATGCTCGAGGTGGACGCCTATGACTTTAACATCTACGATCCAGGTATTAATGGGGATGATCGGCGCCAAGAATATATCGATCACTTACTCTCGGTTGCCATTCACAAACGAGACATTACACTGGGGCCAAATGACCATATCATCCTTCTCAGTACCTGTTTCCTAGACGTAACAAATGGGAGACATATCGTAGTTGCCAAGATTACGGATACAGTTCCAAAGAACACCTTCCATACGAAAAAATCAAAACCATTCCCTTACAGTGTCTTTGATGATTCGTCACTTGGACGATTTCTCTCATCGATTCCTTTGTGGATATGGTACATCATCTTATTTATCTTGCTCTTGCTATTAATATTCTTGCTCATCATCCTCTACTTGATCTTGCGTCGTAGAAGAGAAGCAAAGGAAGAAGGAGCAGATACCATTACTGACTAAACTACCAATAAAAGAGAAAGGGACAGCCTCTCTTGCTCTTTTATTTTCAAGGCTAGAAAGGAGAAAGAAGGAAATATGAAAACAAATACGAGTCGCAAAGTTATAAAGGTCATTCTATCCCTCTTTCTAGCTTTTTTCTGTCTTTTTACAGCTGATAGAGTCCTTGCAAGTGACTATGATCATTATAATCCCATTGAAAAGGATGCCAGCAGTACGGGCTTTGAAACCTTGCAGCATCTCAACAAGGATGTTTGTGGTTGGATTAGCCTTGATGGGACCAAGGTAGACTATCCCCTCTTGCAGAGTCAGGACAATGTCAAATACCTTGACCGCAATGCTTTTGGTGATTATACTGTGTCAGGTTCTATATTCCTAGACTATCGTTTTAACCCAAATTTTACGGACTTTAACACCATCATTTATGGTCACTCCATGGCTTCTGGTGCTATGTTTGGGGAGATTCAAAAATTTGCGGATCAAGATTTTTTTGAAAAGCATCGTTATGGCTCTATCTATTATAACGGCCGTGAACGAGGGCTTGAGATATTTGGAATTTTAGAAGTAGATGCCTATGACACGGAGATTTACCGAACTTTGAGTTCCAACGATGAGGAACACCAGGCCTACTATCAATATTTGCTAAGTAAAGCCAAGTACAAGCGAGATGTTTCCTTGACCTCAACGGACAAGATTGTTTTATTAAGCACCTGTTTCCTTAATATTACCAACGGACGGCATATCCTCTTAGCTAAAATAACGGATGCACCAGTAAAAGCAGCCCAGGATAAAAGTGGGGAAGCAGTAGGGACGCGGTATTTCGATCAAGGCCTACCAACGCATTGGATTTATATCCTTGCCTTTCTTCTCCTGATTATCGTTATTTTACTCCTTGTCGTTATCATCCTAATCATAAGGCGAGATAGAAAGACAAAAGAACAAAAGAAATAGTAGACGTCGGAAGCGTTTACTATTTTTTTCTTTCATGATAGAATAGATAGTGAAAATAATAACATAAGGATAATAACATGAAAAAAGCAATATTGATGATGACCTTTGGATCTCCAGAGGAGATTAGTTTTGAAGGAGTAGCAGAATTTTTTACAAACATTCGTCGTGGTGTTAGACCCGAAGACCACGAGATTCAGACCCTCTATGACAACTACGTCCTTATCGGTGGGACACCTTTGCAGCGGATTACAAGGGAAGAAGTTGCTTTAGTAAGAGAACGTATAGGGGAGGAGTACGGTATCTACTTTGCCAATAAGTTTTCTCGCCCCTTTATTCCAGACGTGATCAAGCAGATGGAAGCTGATGGTGTTGAAGAATGTATCTGCTTGATTTTGGAACCTCATTATTCCTTTTACTCGGTGATGGGGTATGAAAAGTTTTTGGAAAGTCAGCAGATCCGATTTTTAGTAATTAAGGACTGGTATCAACAACAGCCTTTGCTGGACTTCTGGACAGATGAGATTGAAAAAATTTTACGAAACCATGTGGGAGAAGAGCCTTTCAAGGTAATCTTTTCAGCTCACAGTGTTCCCATTTTTGCCTTGGACTATGGAGATCCATATATCGATCAGATTTTTGATAATAGCAAGCTAATCGCTGAACAACTCGGCCTAACAGCCGACCAGTATACCAATACTTGGCAGAGCGAAAGCGATATTGGAATCCCTTGGATTAAGCCAGATGTCTTAGAATATTTACGAGAACAAAAGCAACATCCAGAGCATTATATTTTTGTCCCGATTAGTTTTATCAGTGAGCACATTGAAGTCTTGTTTGACAACGATGTAGAATGTTATGAGTTGTGTCAAGAATTAGGTGTCACCTATCATCGCCCACCTATGCCCAATACAGATAGCCGTTTAATTGACGCTTTAGTTGCTACTGTAAGAGCCAATGAAGACAAAGAATTTAAAGCTTTTCTCCCAGAAGAAGAAACTTTTGATGAGTTAGCACCTTCGGCAACTACCAAGGACATCATGGAGGAGACAGACGACCTTCAGATGCCAGAATTTGTCAAAAAACTCATTGAGAAAAAAGGTCGTGAAAATGTGAAGATGCCTTACTTGATTAAGAAAATGCTCGAAAAGGCTGGGAAGTTACCAAAAGAGTAAAGAAAAAGGATTTAGCTTTAAGCTAGATCCTTTATCTGTTTTATTTTTTCTCAAGAAGAGCTTTGATTTCTTGAAGAACTTCAAGTTCAGTTGGAGCAGCAGGTGCTTCCTCAACCACTTCCTCTTTCTTACGAAGGTTTTGAGCTTTTTCAATACCTTTGATAACGAAGAAGAGAACTGTACCCACAACAAGGAAGTTGATAACAGCGCTCAAGAATTTACCATATGTAACACCATTCCATGCAAGCTCAGCGATGTTTTGTACTTGCGCAGCTTCCAAGGCTGGGTTCAATAGGAGTGGAGTGATGATATCATTAACAAATGAAGTAACGATAGCACCAAAAGCAGAGGCAATGATCACACCGACAGCAAGGTCAACGACATTACCACGAAGCAAGAATTCTTTAAGATCCTTTAACATTTTCATAAATTCCTTTCCTAATTTTCTAATTTATTATATCCTAAATTGTGACAAAAAGCAACTTGAACGCTTAAAGCGGTCAGTTGTCCCTTTTAAAAATATAGATTTTACTGAAAATATAGTTTAAAATGATGATCAAAATTTGTGCTAGGATAGTTTCAATCATATTAACCCTATCTATATTATATTCAACAAACTGGCCAATAACATCAGGAAAGGTTGTAACAAAGATATAAGTTAAAAGAAGGTCCAGTCCAAGAGTAGAGAGACGAGCTAAGAAAAACTTAGCCAGGCGAGTCGGCCAATTCCTTCTCTCTTGTTTAAAGACGATTGTATCATTTGTGAGAAAGGCAAAGAGAATCCCGATAATATTAGCGAGGGCAGTTGCGAGGATTTCCTGGTGGCTGATATGGTAAATAACCAAACGCGATACAATAGAAACCAGAGTAGTAGCACTACCAAAAAATAGGTAGGAGAGAATCTCGTTATCAAAGAAAGCTTTTATTAGTCTTTTCATGATTTTAGTATAGCATAAAGCGGGCTAATGTGCTATACTAGTAAGGTTGATAACCTCAACCCTTGGTGCTTAGCTTCTTTCACCAAGCATATTTTACGCGGGAAACCGCCAAAGGAGAAAACATGAAAAATTTAACTGTTCGTGACATGGCAGATATTGCTATTGTTGCTGCTATTTATGTGGTTTTGACTATTACACCACCAATCAATGTTCTTAGTTTTGGGGCGTATCAGTTCCGTATTTCAGAAATGTTGAATTTCTTGGCATTTTACAACCCTAAATACATCATTGGTGTGACGATTGGTTGCATGATTGCTAATTTATTTAGTAGTTTTGGCCTAATAGATGTCTTTGTCGGTGGAGGTTCTACCCTAGTTTTCCTTAGTCTAGGGGTATGGCTCTTTGCAAAATACAGCAAAGATTACCTCTTTAACGGATTGATTCGAAAAGATCATTTCTTCTTTTCAATCCTCTTCTCTATTTCAATGATCACCATTGCAGCTGAACTCCATATCTTGACAGAAGCTCCCTTCTTGTTCACATGGTTCTCTACTGGAATTGGTGAGTTTGCATCACTTATAGTGGGAGCGATTTTGATTGGTAAACTGGGACAGCGAATCGATCTAACAAAATAAGAAGTTTATAAGCTAGATTCTTGATAAGTCTAGCTTTTTTCATTCCATAAAATTAAAAGAGAGCGCTTGACAAGAACATAGAACTATAGTATACTTTTTAGGTAAGCTGATTTAGCTCAGTTGGCAGAGCGCATCCATGGTAAGGATGAGGTCGCCGGTTCAATCCCGGCAATTAGCATGATAG
The DNA here is from genome assembly GCF_002289235.2 of Streptococcus sp. FDAARGOS_256. Lineage (GTDB taxonomy): Bacteria > Bacillota > Bacilli > Lactobacillales > Streptococcaceae > Streptococcus. Next base: position 646,189 of record NZ_NTGM02000001.1, on the reverse strand, counting down.
AAACAAAGTGACCTTGGGAGACCAAGGTTTTTCTTATCTACCTGTATAAACGAAGTTAAAGCGTTTTGGCTGTTGACAAAAGTGCCCCCTATCTAGTAGAATAGTAGATGCGATGAGTCGATAGGTAGTCTTCGGACTACTATTGAGCATAAGGAGGTCATAACGCAGGAGCGGACCTTGATGAGTTGTGTGAACCTGCTCATCACATGAAGATGCCTCTTAGTCCCTAGTCAATGACTAGGGATTTTTAGTTTTCAGAAAATATAGTCTAAAAATACTTTTCAATTTCTGTAAAAAGTAGTATAATACATCTATTATAGAAATTTTTAGAAAATTCCGAAAGAGGTTATTTATGGGATATACAGTTGCTGTAGTCGGCGCGACAGGTGCTGTCGGAGCTCAGATGATAAAGATGTTGGAAGAATCAACACTTCCAATCGATAAAATTCGTTACCTTGCTTCTGCACGTTCAGCAGGCAAGACTTTGAAATTTAAGGACCAAGATATTACGATTGAAGAAACGACTGAGACAGCTTTTGAGGGTGTTGATATTGCACTCTTCTCAGCAGGTGGTTCGACATCAGCTAAGTATGCACCATACGCAGTTCAAGCTGGAGCGGTAGTAGTAGATAACACATCTTATTTCCGTCAAAATCCAGATGTTCCTTTGGTTGTTCCAGAGGTCAATGCTCATGCACTTGATGCCCACAACGGGATTATTGCCTGCCCTAACTGTTCAACAATCCAAATGATGGTGGCTCTTGAGCCAGTTCGTCAAAAATGGGGCTTGGACCGTATCATCGTTTCAACTTACCAAGCGGTTTCAGGTGCTGGTATGGGAGCGATTCTTGAAACACAACGTGAACTTCGTGAAGTCTTGAATGACGGTGTGAATCCTCGTGATTTGCATGCAGAAATCTTGCCTTCAGGTGGTGACAAGAAACACTATCCTATCGCCTTTAACGCTCTTCCACAAATCGATGTCTTCACGGACAATGATTACACTTACGAAGAGATGAAGATGACCAAGGAAACGAAGAAAATCATGGAAGATGACAGCATCGCAGTGTCTGCAACATGTGTGCGTATTCCCGTCTTGTCAGCTCACTCTGAGTCTGTTTACATTGAAACAAAAGAAGTGGCCCCAATCGAAGAAGTGAAAGCAGCTATCGCAGCCTTTCCAAGTGCAGTTCTTGAAGATGATGTAGCTCATCAAATCTATCCGCAAGCCATCAATGCAGTTGGTTCACGTGATACCTTTGTTGGTCGTATCCGTAAAGACTTGGATGCTGAAAAAGGAATCCACATGTGGGTTGTTTCAGATAACCTTCTCAAAGGTGCTGCCTGGAACTCAGTTCAGATCGCAGAAACGCTTCACGAACGTGGATTGGTTCGTCCAACAGCTGAGTTGAAATTTGAATTAAAATAGTCATATCGTTTAGGAGTTCAGATGAACTCCTTCTTTGAAATAGAGAGGTGTTTCTCATGTCTTATCAAGATTTAAAAGAGTGTAAAATCATCACAGCCTTTATTACCCCTTTCCATGAGGATGGTTCCATCAACTTTGATGCCATTCCAGCCTTGATTGAGCATTTATTGGCCCATCACACAGACGGCATTCTCCTAGCTGGAACAACTGCTGAGAGTCCGACCTTGACCCACGATGAGGAGTTGGAACTCTTTGCGGCTGTACAAAAGATTGTTAATGGACGTGTTCCTTTGATTGCGGGTGTAGGTACCAATGATACGCGTGACTCGATCGAGTTTGTCAAAGAAGTAGCAGACTTTGGTGGCTTCGCTGCTGGACTTGCGATCGTACCATACTACAACAAACCTTCTCAAGAAGGCATGTATCAGCACTTTAAAGCTATTGCAGATGCATCAGATTTACCTATTATCATTTATAACATTCCAGGGCGTGTAGTTGTTGAATTAACTCCAGAAACCTTGCTTCGTTTGGCTGACCATCCAAATATCATCGGTGTTAAAGAATGTACCAGCTTGGCCAATATGGCTTACTTGATTGAGCACAAGCCAGAAGAATTCTTGATTTATACAGGTGAAGATGGAGATGCCTTCCATGCCATGAACCTTGGTGCGGATGGGGTTATTTCTGTTGCCTCCCATACAAATGGAGATGAGATGCACGAGATGCTCACTGCCATTGCAGAAAGCGATATGAAGAAAGCAGCAGCTATTCAACGTAAATTCATTCCTAAGGTCAACGCCCTCTTCTCTTATCCAAGTCCTGCTCCGGTTAAGGCTGTTTTGAACTATATGGGATTTGAAGCTGGACCAACTCGATTACCTCTAGTTCCAGCACCAGAAGAAGATGCTAAACGCATTATCAAAGTTGTCGTAGATGGTGACTACGAAGCAACTAAGGCAACCGTAACAGGTGTCCTTAGACCAGATTACTAATGAAGACAATAAAATCCATGACTGCAAGAACGATCATGGATTCTTCTTATTTTCCTAAACAGAATTGGCTAAAGAGTTGGGTGATGAGTTCATCAGGTGCGGCATCTCCAGTGATTTCTCCTAGGATTTCCCAAGTACGGGTCAAGTCAACTTGCAACAAATCAACTGGCATACCCAGCTCAAGACCTTGGTTAACAGCTTGTAGGCTTTCAACTGCTTTTTCAATCAAGGAAATATGACGGGCATTTGACAAGTAAGTAGCATCTTGCTCAACCAAACCAGCATTTTCAAAGAAGAGGTTGTTGATTCTATCCTCAATCTTATCAATGTTTTGATTTTTAAGAACTGAAATACGGATGATATCTTCAGGGAGTTCTGAAGTTTCAATCGCTTCAGGAAGATCCGTTTTATTAAGTAGAATAATGCGGTTGGTATCTTGGCTGATTTCTAAGAGTTGGCGATCTTGGGCGGTCAGTGGTTCACTGGCATTTAGTACTAGTAGTACCAAGTCAGCTTCCTTGAGGGCTTTTCTAGAACGTTCGACACCGATTTGTTCCACGATATCATCTGTATCCCGGATACCGGCTGTATCAATCAATTTGAGAGGAACCCCATTGATGTTGACGTATTCTTCGATGACATCACGGGTAGTACCAGCGATGTCCGTTACGATGGCCTTGTCTTCACGAAGGAGATTGTTGAGGAGGCTCGATTTACCAACGTTGGGGCGTCCGATGATGGCAGTTGAAATTCCCTCACGAAGGATTTTACCGCGACGAGCTGTTTTAAGGAGATTGGTTAGCAATTGCTCAAACTCCATAGTTTTCTCACGGACGACTGCAGTAGTGGCTTCCTCAACATCGTCATACTCAGGATAGTCGATATTGACCTCAACTTGGGCAAGTGTATTGAGGATTTCTTGACGAGTATTATTGATAAGATCAGAAAGAGAACCGTCCAATTGTTTGACTGCGATATTCATAGCTTTGTCAGTCTTGGCACGGATGATGTCCATCACCGCCTCAGCCTGTGTTAAGTCCACACGACCGTTTAGAAAGGCACGCTTGGTAAATTCACCAGGTTCGGCCAACCGAGCTCCTTCACGAATAGCTAGTTGGAGAATCTCATTGGTCACCGCAATCCCACCGTGAGTGTTAATCTCGATAATATCCTCACGAGTGAAGGTCTTTGGAGACTTCATAACTCCAACCATAACTTCGTCCATGACCTTCCCTGTCTGCGGGTCAATAATGTGACCGTAGTTGAGGGTATGGCTTGCAACCTTGCTCAAGTCTTTTCCTTTAAAAATCTTTTGCGCAATGGCAAAACTATCTGTTCCGCTCAAGCGGACAATACCAATGGCCCCTTCTCCAAGAGGAGTAGAGATAGCAGCAATGGTATCAAATTCACGTGTAATCATACTATTTCCTTTTGTATTTCTTTTCTTAGGATAGGTATCCAAGCATCTCTTCAAATTGTAACAAAATTAGACTATTTCTTCAATGGATGCTACTTGGAGATTGAAAAAGCCTAAGCAATACTGCTTAAGCTGGTTTATTTGGTGCGCATTTCTCCTTGTGGGAAGTAAGTCCCTTCTGGCATGTCGTTGATGATGACATGAACGGCTGATTGAGGGGCTCCAGTGTTACGGACAACAGCTTCCGTTACTTCCTTAGCAAGAGCTTTCTTTTGCTCGAGCGTGCGACCTTCAAATAAATCGATGCGTACAAATGGCATAATAGCTTCCTCCACTAGTTTTTGATTTCTTCTATTTTACCACATTTTGCCGTTTAAAGCTTCAGAAAATTATGATATACTAGAATGTAGCAAAAATTTAGAAATGGACGTGAAATAGAAGCATGGCACAGTTGTATTATCGTTATGGGACCATGAACTCTGGTAAGACGATTGAGATTCTCAAGGTGGCCTATAACTACGAGGAGCAAGGAAAGGGAGTTGTGATTATGACTTCGGCTCTGGATACGCGTGACGGTGTTGGCTATGTGTCGAGTCGAATCGGCATGAAACGCCCAGCCATTGCGATTGAGGAAACGACAGATATCTTTGGCTATATCCGAGACTTACCTGAAAAACCTTACTGTGTGTTGGTCGATGAGGCCCAGTTTCTCAAGCGTCACCATGTTTACGACCTAGCTCGTGTTGTGGACGAGCTAGACATACCTGTCATGGCTTTTGGTTTGAAGAATGACTTTCGCAATGAATTGTTCGAAGGTTCCAAATACCTCTTGCTCTTAGCAGACAAGATTGACGAAATCAAGACCATTTGTCAGTACTGTAAGAAAAAGGCGACTATGGTGTTGCGTACGCACGATGGTGTGCCAGTCTATGATGGTGAACAAATTCAAATCGGTGGCAATGAAACCTATATCTCAGTCTGCCGTAAACATTATTTTGCCCCTGAAATCAATAAGGAGAATGAGGAAAAATGAACATCTATGATCAACTACAAGCTGTAGAAGACCGATATGAAGAATTAGGAGAATTGCTCAGTGACCCTGATGTGGTATCTGATACCAAACGTTTCATGGAATTGTCCAAAGAAGAAGCTTCCACTCGTGACACAGTAACAGCCTACCGTGAGTACAAACAAGTCCTTCAAAACATCGTCGATGCTGAAGAAATGATTAAGGAATCAGGTGGAGATGCGGACTTGGAAGAAATGGCCAAGCAAGAGCTGAAAGATGCCAAGGCTGAAAAAGAAGAATACGAAGAAAAATTGAAAATCTTGCTGCTTCCAAAGGATCCAAACGATGATAAGAACATCATCCTTGAAATCCGTGGAGCAGCTGGTGGAGATGAAGCAGCACTTTTCGCTGGAGACCTTCTAACCATGTACCAAAAGTATGCGGAAGCACAAGGCTGGCGCTTTGAAGTCATGGAAGCTTCTATGAATGGTGTCGGTGGTTTCAAGGAAGTGGTTGCTATGGTTTCTGGTCAATCTGTATATTCTAAGCTTAAGTACGAATCAGGTGCCCACCGTGTGCAACGTGTCCCTGTGACAGAAAGCCAAGGTCGTGTCCACACTTCAACTGCGACAGTTCTTGTTATGCCTGAAGTCGAAGAAGTAGAATACGATATTGATCCAAAAGACCTTCGTGTTGATATCTACCACGCATCTGGTGCTGGTGGTCAGAACGTCAATAAGGTTGCGACTGCCGTGCGTATCGTTCACTTGCCAACCAATATCAAGGTTGAGATGCAGGAAGAACGTACCCAGCAGAAAAACCGTGAGAAGGCCATGAAAATCATCCGTGCGCGTGTTGCTGACCACTTTGCACAAATTGCCCAGGATGAACAAGACGCTGAACGTAAGTCTACTATCGGTACTGGTGACCGTTCAGAACGTATTCGTACATATAACTTCCCACAAAACCGTGTCACAGACCACCGTATTGGCTTGACCCTCCAAAAACTAGATACCATCTTGTCTGGTAAATTGGATGAAGTTGTGGATGCTTTGGTTCTTTATGACCAAACACAAAAATTAGAAGAATTAAACAAATAATGAAATTAGCTCAATTTTTTTCAGATTTTGAAGAAGAGTTGATAAGACAAGGAGAGGAAGCAGAAAGCCTCTCTTTTGTCTATCGTAGCCTTAAAAAACTCTCTTTTACAGACTTTGTCTTTGCCCTCCAGCAAGAGGTAACAGAGGCAGAAAAACAATTTGTAGAAGAAATTTACCAGCAGTTAGCAGTTCACAAACCAGCTCAGTATATCATTGGTCACGCAGATTTCTTTGGAATGCAGTTAAAAGTGGATGAGCGAGTTTTGATTCCTCGTCCAGAAACAGAAGAGTTGGTGGAACTTATCCTCACAGAAAATCCTGAGGAAAGTCTTAATATTCTAGATATCGGGACTGGAAGTGGTGCCATGGCTCTCGCATTAGCAAAAAACAGACCAGATTGGTCAGTGACAGCAGCAGATATTTCCCAAGAGGCTTTGCAGCTTGCATCAGAGAATGCTAGAAATCAAAATCTTAATATATTTTTTAAAAAATCTGATTGTTTTGCAGAAATTTCTGAAAAATATGATATAATTGTATCCAATCCACCCTATATCTCTCGTGAAGATGAGTCAGAGGTCGGTTTGAATGTTTTGCATTCGGAGCCTCATCTAGCTCTCTTTGCAGATGAGGATGGCCTAGCTATTTACCGCAGAATTGCGGAAGATGCAAAAGACTATCTCACAGATGGTGGTAAGATTTACCTTGAAATTGGATACAAGCAAGGTCAAAGTGTTCCTGCGCTTTTTAGGAAACATCTTCCTGAAAAACGGGTACGAACACTCAAGGACCAATTTGGTCAAGATAGGATGGTTGTAGTTGATGATGGACAGGATTAGACAAGAGTTGGAAAAGGGCGGAGCTGTTGTTCTGCCTACAGAGACAGTTTATGGCCTCTTTGCTAAGGCCTTAGATGAAAAAGCTGTCGACCATGTTTATCAACTCAAACATCGTCCTAGAGACAAGGCGCTCAATCTTAATGTTGCTTCTCTAGAGGACATCTTGCACTTTTCAAAGAATCAGCCAACTTATCTACAAAAGCTTGTAGAGACCTTTTTACCAGGTCCCTTGACCATTATCCTCGAAGCCAATGACAGAGTTCCCTTTTGGGTCAATTCTGGACTTGCAACGGTGGGATTTCGGATGCCGAGTCACCCCATTACACTTGATTTGATTCGAGAGACAGGTCCTTTGATTGGGCCGTCCGCCAATATTTCAGGTCAGGCGAGTGGAGTGACCTTTGCTCAAATTCTAGAGGATTTTGACCAAGAGGTTTTGGGTCTGGAAGACGATGCTTTTCTAACAGGACACGATTCAACTATTCTGGATTTGTCTGGAGAAAAGGTGAAAATCTTACGCCAAGGAGCCATTAAGCGAGAAGATATTCTTGCACAGTTGCCAGAGATTTCTTTTGAGGAGGAATGAGATGCTAAGAGATTTGCAAGAAACAGATGTGAATGCTATATGTGAGATTAACAAAGAGGCTTTGGGTTATTCTTTTAGTCCAGAGGACACAGCTAGTCAACTAGCTAGACTGTCTCAGGATTCCCATCATTTCCTACTTGGCTATGAGGATGAAGCCAGCCATGTCCTACTTGGATATGTCCATGCTGAAGTTTATGAATCCCTCTATTCCAAAGCAGGATTTAATATCTTAGGTTTAGCAGTATCACCTCAAGCTCAAGGACAAGGTATCGGTAAATGCTTACTGCAAGGGTTGGAAGACGAAGCAAAAAGACGGGGTTATGAGTTTATCCGTTTAAACTCTGCCGATCATCGTCTGGGAGCTCATGCATTTTATGAAAAAGTTGGTTATACTTGTGATAAAGTGCAAAAACGGTTTATTCGCATCTTTTAGTATCTTTTCTTATTGGAAAAAAACTAAAGGACCAGTCACACTATAAAGGAGAAGACCTATGATTTTTGACAAAGACGATTTTAAAGCATACGATGCTGATCTCTGGAATGCTATCGCCAAAGAAGAAGAACGCCAACAAAACAACATTGAGTTGATTGCTTCGGAAAACGTGGTTTCCAAGGCTGTTATGGCAGCTCAAGGGTCTATCTTGACGAATAAATACGCCGAAGGTTACCCAGGACGCCGTTATTATGGTGGAACAAATGTGGTAGACGTTGTAGAAACTTTAGCTATTGAACGCGCGAAAGAAATTTTCGGGGCTAAATTTGCCAATGTTCAACCTCACTCAGGAAGCCAAGCCAACTGTGCTGCTTACATGGCCTTGATTGAGCCTGGTGATACGGTCATGGGAATGGATCTGGCAGCAGGTGGACACTTGACCCACGGAGCTCCAGTTAGCTTCTCTGGTCAAACCTACAACTTTGTTTCTTATAGCGTGGATCCTGAAACGGAACTCTTGGACTTTGATGCCATCTTGAAACAAGCCCAAGAAATGAAGCCAAAACTAATCGTAGCAGGTGCTTCAGCCTATTCTCAAATTATCGACTTCTCAAAATTCCGTGAAATCGCAGATGCTGTTGGGGCTAAGCTCATGGTCGATATGGCTCATATTGCTGGTTTGGTTGCAGCTGGACTTCACCCAAGCCCAGTACCATACGCTCATATCACTACAACAACGACCCACAAAACCCTTCGTGGACCTCGTGGTGGTTTGATTTTGACAAATGATGAGGACCTAGCGAAGAAAATCAATTCAGCTATTTTCCCTGGTATCCAAGGTGGACCTTTGGAGCATGTTATTGCTGCCAAGGCTGTGTCATTCAAAGAAGTTTTAGATCCAGCCTTCAAGGAATATGCTGCTAATGTCATCAAAAACAGCAAGGCTATGGCAGCTGTCTTCTTGCAAGACCCTGACTTCCGTATCATTTCTGGCGGTACTGAAAATCACCTCTTCCTTGTTGATGTGACTAAGGTTGTAGAAAACGGAAAAGTTGCTCAAAACTTGCTGGATGAAGTTAATATTACCCTAAATAAAAACTCAATCCCTTACGAAACCTTGTCACCATTCAAGACAAGTGGGATTCGTATCGGATCTGCAGCCATCACTGCACGTGGATTTGGTGAAGAAGAATGCCGTAAAGTGGCTGAACTCATCATTAAAACCCTTAAGAATGCAGAAAATGAAGCTGTCTTAGAAGAAGCGAGAAGTGAAGTCAAAGTGTTGACAGATGCCTTCCCACTATACGAGGACTAATACTTTTATGGATATTTATATTAAGAAAGCTATTATCCATCAGTTCAGCCCAGATGATACCGAGCTGTTTCTAGCGGATAAATTTCTCAATATCACTCCAAAAATCGAAGAATACTTGCGCAAAAAAATCGAACGTGTGTATTCAGATGAAGCCAAGACTGGGATTTTCGAAGAAGAAAATCCCTTCTTCAATCACATCACAGATGATTTATTGGAGACATCAGTAACACTGGCTAATCTCTGGAAAGAGGAGTTCAGCATTTCTGAAAATCTCAAGACCAATGACTTGGTTTTTGTTCAGTTTTCTAAAGAAGGTATAGAGCATTTCGCTTTCTTACGAATTGCCCTGCGTGAGACCTTGACCCACCTCGGTGGAGAAGTTGATAATCCAATCAAGCTAACTCAGAATAACTTGCCTGGATTTGGAACGGGGGCTGATGAGGCCTTGGTGATCAATCTTCAAAGTCGCAAGTACCACCTGATCGAGAAACGAATCAAGTACAATGGAACTTTTTTGAACTACTTTTCAGAAAATCTGCTAGCTGTTGCCCCTAAGATTTCGCCAAAGAAATCCATAAAGGAATTGGAAAAAACAGCCCAGAGAATTGCTGAATCTTTTAACACAGATGATTTTCAATTTCAATCCAAGGTCAAATCAGCGATTTTCAACAATCTTGAAGAAAACAATGAGTTGTCTCCTGAGAAATTGGCTAACGACCTTTTTGATAATAATCTGACAGCTCGTTTAAGCTTTATCGACCAAGTCAAGGAAGCCGTACCAGAACCAGTCCAGTTCGATGAAATTGATGCCAGTCGTCAGCTCAAGAAATTTGAAAACCAAAAACTTTCCTTGTCAAATGGAATTGAGCTCATCGTTCCAAATAATGTTTACCAAGACGCCGAGTCTGTTGAGTTTATTCAAAATGACAATGGAACCTATTCTATCTTAATCAAAAATATCGAGGATATTCAAAGTAAATAATGTTTAAATTTATAAGAAGAATGCTAGTGCTAGCAGTCCTTCTTTTTGCTGGATACAAAGCCTATCACATTCGTCAGGATGTAAAGCAAGTCATGACCTACCAACCTATGGTTCGAGAAATCTTGAGCGAAAGAGATACTCCAGCTAATGAAGAGTTAGTTCTCGCTATGATTTATACCGAAACGAAGGGAAAAGAGCGGGATGTCATGCAGTCTAGTGAGTCTGCTAGTGGCGCTACCAATACCATCAATGACGATGCCTCTAGTATTCGTCAAGGGATACAGACGCTAACAGATAACCTCTATTTGGCACAGAGCAAAGGAGTAGATGTCTGGACCGCTGTTCAAGCCTATAATTTTGGGCCTGCCTATATCGACTTTATCGCTCAGAATGGCAAGGAAAATACTCTGGCACTAGCCAAGCGTTACTCCCGAGAAACGGTCGCTCCTATCCTTGGTAATACTACAGGGAAGACCTACACCTATATCAACCCTATTTCTATCTTTCACGGAGCCGAACTCTATGAAAATGGTGGAAATTATTACTACTCGAGACAGGTTCGCTTTAATCTCTATATTATGAAATTCTTTAATTTCTTCTAAACATCTGGTTTGACCAGGTGTTTTTCACTATAAGCTTTTTTTAAGATTGTTTTATTACCCTAGAAAGGTAAAGGAGGGAATACCCCATGAGAAAGAAATTCTTTCTAACAAGTGCTGCAATATTGTGGGCCGCAACAGCTATGACGAGCGTCCACGCAGCAACTGATGTTCAAAAAGTAATCGATGAAACCTATGTACAACCTGAATATGTTCTAGGTTCTTCTCTATCTGAAGACCAGAAAAATCAAACTCTTAGCAAACTTGGCTATGACGCATCAAAAGACACCAAAGATATCAAAACTATGACACCTGATATCTATTCGAAAATTATGAATGTGGCTAATGATGCTAGTCTACAGCTCTATTCATCAGCTAAGATTCAAAAGCTAGGTGATAAGTCGCCTCTAGAAGTCAAGATTGAAACGCCTGAAAATATCACCAAGGTGACGCAGGATATGTACCGTAACGCAGCGGTGACGCTGGGAGTGGAGCATGCAAAAATCACAGTTGCAGCACCCATTCCAGTTACAGGAGAAAGCGCCCTAGCAGGGATTTACTACTCGTTAGAGGCCAATGGTGCCAAAGTACCGCAAGCCAATAAAGACTTGGCCCAAGAGGAGCTAAAAGCCTTATCCGATATTAATGCTGAAAACAAGGACAAATCAGGCTACGATGCCAATAAACTCAATGTCGCTTTGGCAGATATCAAGGCAGGAATTGCAAAGGCAAAAGAAGCCAAAGGAAATCTGACAGAGGAAGATGTCCGCAAAATCGTTGAAGACACACTAAAAAACTATAAACTCGATCAGGTTATAACAGGAAACCAGGTCAATATCATCATCAATTTTGCCCTCAATCTCTCAAAGAGTGACATTTTGAACAATGCTGATTTCACTAAAACATTAAATGACCTCAAGCAAAGCATTGTTTCCCAAGCTGGAGATAGCTTTAAAAATATCAACCTCAACTTTGATGCCAATAAAGCGCTAGAAGACGGGGGCAACTTCTTTAGCTCCCTTTGGCAAGCGATTGTCAACTTCTTCAAGAGTTTTGGTGCTTAGGTCATTTCATGATATAATAGATGGTAACAGAAATGTTGCCGTCTTTTTTTGTCGGACGATAGAAAGTGAAAAATATGTTAAAGAAAAATGATATTGTAGAAGTTGAGATTGTTGATTTGACCCATGAAGGTGCTGGGGTTGCTAAGATAGAAGGTTTGGTTTTCTTTGTAGAAAATGCTCTACCAACTGAGAAAATCCTCATGCGAGTCCTTAAAGTCAATAAAAAGATTGGCTATGGGAAAGTTGAAGAATACCTTACACATTCACCGCATCGTAACCAAGACCTTGACCTAGCTTATCTACGTTCAGGAATCGCTGACTTGGGGCATCTTGCCTATCCAGAGCAGCTCAAGTTTAAAAGTAAGCAAGTCAAAGACAGTCTCTACAAGATTGCAGGAATTGCTGATGTAGAGGTTGCGGAAACGCTTGGTATGGACCATCCAGTCAAGTATCGAAATAAGGCACAGGTGCCCGTTCGTCGAGTGAATGGTGTCTTGGAAACTGGCTTTTTCCGTAAGAATTCGCACGACCTTATGCCCCTTGAAGATTTCTTTATCCAGGATCCTGTTATTGACCAAGTCGTAGTAGCTCTACGCGATTTGCTCCGTCGTTTTGATTTGAAACCTTATGATGAAAAGGAGCAGTCTGGCTTAATTCGGAATCTTGTGGTGCGTCGCGGGCACTATTCAGGACAAATCATGGTCATTTTAGTAACAACTCGTCCGAAAGTTTTCCGAGTGGAGCAATTGATTGAACAAGTCATCAAGCAGTTCCCAGAGATTGTGTCTGTCATGCAAAATATCAACGACCGAAATACCAATGCGATTTTTGGTAAGGAGTGGAAGACTCTTTATGGTCAAGGCTATATTACGGATCAGATGTTGGAAAATAACTACCAAATCGCTGGACCAGCTTTTTATCAAGTAAATACTGAAATGGCAGAGAAACTTTATCAAACAGCTATTGACTTTGCAGAGTTGAGAGAAGATGATGTGGTGATTGACGCCTACTCAGGAATTGGAACGATAGGTTTATCAGTCGCCAAGCATGTCAAAGAAGTCTACGGTGTTGAAGTGATTCCAGAAGCAGTAGAGAATAGCCAGAAGAATGCTGCATTAAACAATATTACAAATGCTCACTATGTCTGTGACACAGCAGAAAATGCCATGAAGAATTGGCTCAAAGACGGTATTCAACCAAGTGTTATATTAGTGGACCCACCGAGAAAAGGACTCACTGAAAGCTTTATCAAGGCAAGCGCTCAAACAGGAGCTAATCGTATTGCCTATATCTCTTGTAATGTCGCCACCATGGCGCGTGATATCAAACTCTACCAAGAATTAGGATATGACTTGAAGAAAGTCCAGCCGGTGGACTTGTTTCCGCAGACGCATCATGTTGAGTGTGTAGCTTTGCTGGTAAAAGCCTAGAAACCTTATAACGAAAGGGATAATCAAAAGCCTTGATTGCAAGGCTTTTTGTTATAAAGGGGATAAGTATCAGAGTGAGAATACAAGTTGTGTGTCTTAATATGCTAACCTGATAGGTTCTCAATCTATTTCCATAAACCCTAGGGGATACAGTGTTGTTTCCATTGACAAGGAGTTTGTGGGAATAGAAACGTAGCCACTCTGTTTTATGATAACTAACTCAATCTGAAATCGTTCTATGGAATTAAAGTCGGATCTGTCTTGGCTTTCTTTTGAAACTGTTACTATGAAAATTTTTATGATAAAATACGTTCATCCGTACAAACACATAAACTAATAAACATAAAGAAGAAGTATTTTATCTATTCAAAAGTTTTATAACATTAATCAGCAGATACTATTGCATGTTGAAAAAAGTTAATTGAATTAGTTGAATATAGTCCTTATCACATTTTATAGTCGAATGAATTAGCTTTCAGATAAAAGACTGTGACTGGGAAGTTTCAGTCTTTTTCGGGTTTTAATGGTATAATGAGATTATAAATTTGGATATTGTTTAAATTCTCTGGAGGACGCATAATGTTGAATTTAGTAAAAGGTCACCAAGTTAGCTTGGTAGAAAATCTATTTGAATCATTTACAAAGTTAACTGAACATCATTTTACGGCGAATGTACACGCAGAAAAAATATTAGAGGTTTTTCAACACTTTATTGCGATTCATGACGAGCCCTTGTTCTTTATTTTGGAATTGCCTGTCAGTATTGATAGAGAAAAAGTGATAGCAAAGAATATTATCAAGGAATCCCATAAGGATGTTTATTATATTGATGGTTGTTCAAGAGAGGAATGCCTAGCACTGTTGATTAGATACGGTGATTTGCTTGTTAATGATGGACTAAGTAAGTTTGGATTTGGTGGGCATAAAAGTCATGATGAGATTATGCTTGATAGCTATAATGTTGTGACAATTTATAGTGAAGAACTATAGAAATTTAATGACTTTTTTGAACCTCATAATATTCAATTTGTAGAAGAACTAGTGACAGCTTGGAAAACTTTTTCTAAGACCTCACCAGGAATCTCTGAACTCTATGAGAGTAATGGAAAAACTGTTTATGATTTGCCTGAAGAATTAGCTGAATGTGGAATATATTTAGCTGAGACTCGAACAGAATAGGCATATCTATAGGATTAGAAAGAGAATACTTCAATTCCTTAAAATTTGATTTAGAGCAAGGTGGAGATTGAAGTTGTAAGATAAATAATGGTTATTTATGGCAGAACTCTGGTTCTGCCTTTTGTGATTTATGAAGTATACGAAATATGGTATAATAAAATATAGTCAACAAGAATTAAAAATGTAAGATATAATAAGAATTTACATGGGGGAATAAAGTGACAGAAAAAGAAAATACAGTTTATAAAATATTACTTACTCCTATCAAATGTGATAAAAATGTCCCTAAAATTTGTTTGAAAGATAATGTTATATATAGCCCACAGTTATATAAAAGTACTCCGGATGAAGACATGTCAGATTTTAGTGTGGGTTTCTATAAAATAGTATATAAGGACATTTTAGGGGGGAATAATGTAGAAATTTTAAATGAAGATGGGACATATAAAAATGAGAATTATATGGGAGATACTATTCATTCATTTAATTCACTTGCGAATGTGATTTTGGGTAATAGATCGCAAAAAGAACGAAGTCTAAAAGAAGAGTGGCCTAAAGAATTAATTGACTATCAGTCTAAGTATCATTGTTTAGCTAATTTTTGGGTTATTCCTATGTGTCATGGAAGAACAAGTGCAAAACTCAATCGCTATGATTCTCTAGATTCGTATTTAAACAAAGTATATTCAGGGGTTATAAAAAATACAGATGAGTATTTTCAGAAGTTTACATATGAATCTTTTTTAGAAATTCATGGTATGTCAGGGTACAAAATATCAGATAATCCATTAGAAATATATATATCAAAAGATAAGAAAGGTTGTATTGATGAAATACAACGTATATATAGTTTTTGGAATAAAAGGGCTAGTGAAATTGTAAAAAAATATAATAGTGAACTGTATGATTACTTTGATGGTCTTGGATTGATAAATGTGGCTGAGACTACGAATTAATGGTTATTACTTGGCTAAGTTGTTGTAATAAAAATGGTTAGGATTATGACAAATCTAAATTTATCTGTCTGATACTTTTTAACGATAACCTTATGCTATCGTTAAAAGGTTTATAGATATGTTCCCACATACGAACGTAACTACTTGACATACTTGGTGTTCACTCGTTTCACGTTGAGTGTGTAGCTTTGCTGGTAAAAGCCTAGAAACCTTGTAACGAAAGGGATAATCAAAAGCCTTGATTGTAAGGCATTTTTGTGTTTTTATGATAGAATATAGGTAGTTATAATCGATAGCAACTAAGAAGCAGTAAAAATATTATTCATAAAATAATCAAGATCAGGAAGAAAAAAATGACAGAAATTGATAAAAGGAATTTAAAAAATTATCTTTGTTTTACATTTGGAATTACTTATATATCTTGGGGGCTTCTTGCCATATTTACACAATCTTATATTTTGGGATTAGAGACATTTATAGGAAGAATATTACATATAGTTGGTGCACTTGGACCAGCTATTGCAAGTGGCTTTTATTTAAAAAGTAATAATATAAAATTTAAACATTTTTTATTTAATAAGATAGAAAATAGCAGTATTTATTTCATTTATCATATGTTAGCAATTTTGATACTATTTTCTGTATCTTCCTTAGAATTAAACGGAGTATCAATTTATCTGATGCCATTATTCTTTATACAACTAATTTTTTTTGGTGGTGGACATGAAGAATTAGGATGGAGAGGAATATTACAACCATTACTTGACAAAAAATATACTTATTGGCAATCTAATTTGATTGTAGGATCAATTTGGGGAATATGGCATCTGCCTTTATGGTTTATAGTTGGAGAAAGTCATCAAGGATTTCCTTTTATTTTATTTTTTATATATACATTATTTTTAAGTTTTGTTTTAGGGCTTCTTTACCGTCAAACGAAATCTGTGGGATACTGTGTATTATTTCATGCATTCGCAAATTTGTTAAATCTCTATTTTGTGTTAAAAATTAATCTTATTTTTATTATCATTTTTATTGGTTATTTGATTTATACTATATTGGCGAGTAATAGAATTAGTAAGGAAACAACATTTTAAAATTTAGATCAGGATATCCATTATTGAAAGTAACGTGTAGTCATTCTAGATAATCAATGTTAGAGACTTTTCTATTTGATGAGACATCACTGCTTGTACGAGCTGATTAAACATGGGTGTAGCTAGTGAAAGTTCTACAGTAAGGAGTTTAAACATGAAATTCCATGAATTTGGTGATAAGAATTTGCCTCCTATTTTACTGATACATGGTGGTGGAAGTTCTTGGTGGAATTATCTTCGTCAAGCACGAATCTTGTCAGAAGAATACCGTATTATTCTACCCACTTTGAATGGCCACGGCGAGGAATATCAACTTGATTATGTTTCTACTGAAGATTCTGCTTTGGAGATTCTAGACTATATCAAAGCAAACTGTGGTGGGAAATTATTTGCAATCGGTGGTGTTTCACTTGGTGGTCAAATTGCCATAGAGCTTTTGTCTTTAGACAGTGAAATTGCTGAGAAGGCCATCATAGATGGAAGCCTCTGTATTCCTCAACCAAGGTTAGCTAAAATCAGCATCTTTCTAGTGTCTCTATTTGGTAAACTGATGTTCAATAAAATCTCTTGCAAACTTCAGTTAAGCATGATGAACAAACTCTATCCTAAACTCGCTTATCCAGAGGAAATAAAAACTTATTATTTGGAGGATTTGCCGAGGACGCCTATCAAAACATTGGTGACCATTTACAAAAACTATATGGGATGTTACAAGCTGAAAGATATGATTTCTGCTAGCAAGGCTCAGGTTCTGTATATCTATGGTGAAAAAGAATTGAACTGTGTGAAAGAATCAGCGAAATTATTTCATCAGCTACATTCAAATACAATTTTGTATGAAGCAAAGGGCTATAACCACGGCTATTTATCAGCTTACCTGCCTTATGAGTGGATTGATTTGGTGGTGCCATTTTTAAAGAGTGACTCATTAGAAATGTGTAACGAATCTGATATGCCATAAGGAGGAATACCATGCTAGGAGCAATTATTGGAGATATTGTAGGTTCAGTTTACGAATGGAACAATATCAAAACGAAGGATTTTCCTTTATTTTGTGAGGATTGTTTTTTCACGGATGATACGGTAAGTCCGAACCTCTGAGTGTGTAAGCTTGTTAGTGAAACATTTTTAATATTCATAAGATTTAAAGTTGATTACAAAAAAGGAAGTATTATCATGGGAATATTCGATGATTTTGAGTACAAAGAAAACTACCAAGATGAAGAAAAAGTAATTGAAGTACTTAAAAAGATTTTAAGAGCAATTCATTTAAATAATTATAGAGATATTATGGATTGTGTTGATGGTTCGGAAGTTGATGATGTAAGAGATTTACTTGAATATATTAACGATTCATTACACTTAAATGATTTTGATAAAATTGATGAATATGGTGTAGATTGTAATTTCCATCCGAATTATGAGTACTCCCAACTACAAGTTTATGAATTTAATGATCAAACTGGCTTTGTTGTTGAATATGAGATGACCTCCGATTCTGAATTAGTAGATTTAACCCTACAATTCGAATTTTTATACAATAATGATGGTTACAAAATAACTTCTATAGATGTCGACCCTAGATAAACAACACTTAATTATCTTCGTTATATGATAAATGCGTATATTAAGGCTAGATAATTTGATTGTAAGTTGCTTAAAATATCGGTTAGTTTTTCAAATATTGGGAGAATGAAAGATGTATCTATTGGAATCGTGCCAAAATGATCATTCTAAAGATTTTGTCGTGTTTGATTCTTTAGAAGATGGAAAAGACTTTGTTTCTCACTGATGATACAGTAAGTTCGAACCGCTGAGTGTGTGAGTTTGTTAGTGAAACGTTGCTAATCCTCAAAATAAAGAAACAAAAATACCATTATTTAGAAATGAAAACCTAAACTGTTTTTAAGGAGGTGTTATATTGATAGAGAGCAGACCTGAGTTTGATAAAATCATATCCTTTGATGAATTTAATAAATACTATTGGTATCGTGATGAACTTTCACAGATATGTAAATCATTAGGGCTTGAAAATAGAGGTACAAAACAAGAACTCAATGATATTATTAAGCAGTACTTCAATGGGAATTTGATTAAAAAATCATCAGTAAAAAGGAAAAAGAAGCGAGTAGAAGTTCTTACCTTAGATACGCCCTTACTTGAGTGCGGATTCACCTTTAATGCACACTTTAGAGAATATTTCTCAACTTTAACAGGTGTTTCCTCCTTTAAATTTACTGCTGATATGGCCACTGCTTGGAGAAAAGTGAAAAAAGAACATGATTTGAGTTTTACAATCCAAGATATGCTAAAAGTTTATTATGGAGATTCAGACTATGCCAAGTATGATCATTCGGTTTGTCAATGGAATCAATTTTTAAAGGATTTCTGTGCAGACGAAAATAATCGTAATTACTCGGATAAACTAAAAGTAGCTTCTATTCTTTGGAAAGAAGCTAGAAATTCAAAGAACGAAAAAGTTTATTCCAAACAGCTTCTGAAAGAACATAGCGACAAAATAGAGGAGTATCGTAAATAAGCAACTCTTAGTTTAGTGGGTGGAGCGATAGCCTCTATTTTCTTTAAAAAGTTTATAGAGGAAAGATAGATTAAGCGTGAAGAAAGTTGGTGAGAAAAATGGATATTCTAATGAATGAAAAAAGTTTTGATGCTAAAGCGTTAGAAAAATGGAAAAGAAAACACGTAATTTCAGTTTATAAAAACTTGGGACTTTCTTATGATGGGGAAGCGTCAACGGAACAATTATGTGAAGCGTTAATCGAGAAAAAGGTGGAGCTAGGATATGATGCGATTGTCGCAAAAATTCAGAATCAACTGAAATTAGGCGACATCAGTCTAAAGATTGCGACTACACTATCTGGAAAAAGAAGAAAAAAGGCCATGACTAAAATTTATGCAGAAGGAATTGATGTAGAAACATTAGGCAAGGTGATTGATCACGTTACGTTTCTAAATACACCCGAAAATTTGAAAGTCAATTTGTCCGTTTGTCCAGAACACTACGCCTTAGTGCCCCGAGAAGAGGTACTAGAGGTTATTGAAAAAACAGGGAATGCTCCTTTCCCAATGCAATTCTTTATTCAGTTTAACGAAGAAGAGGGAATTCAAACGCCTCGGGATGAAGAGTATCCGTATCAAATCGTCGGAATTGCAAAACTAAAAGACGGGACCATTATTGGAGGAGTGAGACATCAATTCCGTAATGTAGAACAGGGAATTGAGGCGATCACTTGTGTCGAGTTTCCGGCGTTATGCCCTAATTCTATTGTAAAAGACCACCAAATTCACTTGGCGGTGGAGTGGTCAGAGTGGATTCAATGGGCCATTGACCATCAAGATTTATTGCAAAACAGTTAAAGTGGCTTGGGTTGGAATGAGACTACGAATCTATCCATTAGTTTGTAAGGAGGAATATCATGCTAGGAGCTATTATTGGAGATATTGTAGGTTCAGTTTACGAATGGAACAATATTAAAACAAAAGACTTTCCATTATTTCGTGAGGATTGTTTTTTCACGGATGATACGGTAAATCCGAACCGCTGTGTGTAAGCTTGTTAGTGAAACGGAATTAATCCTCTCACCTTTTCATTTTAAGGTAAGAAGGCTTCAAAGCTCCACTGGAGCTTTGAACTCCCCAAACCTTTTGTGTTCCGCGGACGCGCCACGTTGAGGCGGTAAGTCTATTAGTGAAGAGTAATTAATTTTCAGAAGGCTTCCTGCTTTTTTAATCCTACGGACGAAAAATACGGCAAAACCTTATTTTATACAGTAAATTTTCTAACGTTAGAAAAATAGATTTGATGCATTTAGATAAACAAATTATAAATAGGAGAATCGAATGTTTAATTTTTTTAAAAAGAAAGATCCTAAAAACCTCGAAATCAATTTTCATGACAATTCAATGGTAATGAACGGAACCAGCTTGTCTTTTCCTTTATCTTTGAAAGATATTGAGGCCGTGTTAGGAAAGCCTGATCAGGTTGTCAAAAAAGAAAGTAAATACATAAAGTACGTTTACGACAATGCTGGTATTGTATTTGAACATTCGTCTTCTATCCGGAATCATTTAAAGAAATGCAGGGTCTATATTGATGATGAGCATCTACTTTCTACAATCAGTTTCTACTATGGTGATGTTGTAAAACCTATGTTTGGAGAAGAAGAATTACCCAAGATGCCTTGTCAAGCCGTAGTATCCACTGATGGGAAGCCTCCCTATTTTCTTTATGATAGACACAGAACTGGGGATTTCAATTTTATTTTATGGACCCCTCATGGAACCAATTTTAATGGAAGACCAGATGTAATGAGATATCCACTCACCATTTCTTACTATCCAGAAATCAAGCATGAACGTCAAAAATCAAATCCAAAAGTTGTTCAAGAAAAATATCTTCATTTTGATAATCTGAATTTTAAACTAGCTATTATCCAAGTATTGATGTATGATTTAGATATTTTAAAGCCAGCTTTTGATATTTTTGATTTTTCAGAGGAATTTAGCGAGTTGGATATTGATACAGAAAGTACAGAACTTGTAGAGCCTGCCTTAGAATACTTTAAAAATCTTCAGATTTCACAGAAGTATGCAAGTCTTGTAAAAGAGATTGATATGGATGGCGGTAATGAAATTTTTATGAATCTGATTCCTCAGTGGGATGGTGAGGATAGTACTTTTGATTTGAATGAGGTTAGTTTGGTTGAATTAAAGCAGTTCCCAAATTTAAAACAAGCGACAATCATGTCAAGTAATTTTGAACAAGTTAAGGAAACTTTTGCTAAAGCTGGAGTCGACGTAGAACTAGTGTAAGTTTAACTAAACATTTATAAATTTTTGAAAAAATCTTACTGTTATGACTCGAAAAAAGGATTAAGTAAAATATGAAAAAGTTTAAATGGTGTTTATGGGTAACTGGGGTTCTTGTTATTCTTATGACAGCATCTTCATTGAATGCTTGTAGTTTGGGTGGTGAAACCATTCCCAAAAACAGAACAAGGGAACAGTACGAGTTTGAAAAAACGTTTGATCCTATGTTTAAATTTTTGGAACAAGAGCAGAAGGATTTTAATGGGCTGGAAGCTTATAAAAGCAGCGTCTATATAAAAAATGGTGACGAAGTCAAAAGATGTGAAATCGACCTAGACATTACCAAGGCAGATGGTAAGGGCGACTATAGAATACAAATCGGAGAAAATAAAAAAACGGTTCCCGTTAGTTATTCTAATGGCAAGTTGCATTACGATTCAGCGATAGATCCTTTATTTGATGAAGAAATTCTTAACTTAGTTGTCAAAAGAGATGTTTTTGACTCCTTGAATGTAAAAAGAACGTTAAGAACTGGAACAACAGAGCTTAGTGAAATTATCTACCAGCCAGAAACTCAGTCTGAACTCTTTCAGAAACTGAAAATCAAATATGATCTACCAGAGGAAACTACATGCCAAATCAGGGTAAATTACTCAGATAAAACAAATTATGGGATCACAATACAGTTAACATCGAAAGAGATGTCTGTCAAAATTGGTTTAACTATTATTAAAAAACGGGGCTAACGATTTAGGAATGTTATTGAAAAGAGTTTTTTAACTCTGAGAAGGATTTAAAGGTGACTATGAAGGTAAAATTTAAAGAAACGAATAAAGTATTTTTCAAAATAGTAGAAGTAGAGGGAGAAAAGTATATTCTAGATTTGACGACTGTTAGACCAAAATCCTATTTCTGGGGTTCTCTTCCCGATGAAATTACTGCAAAAATGCAAAAGTTAGATAAAAGAGATATGCGTTTTGAGAGTGTAGCTCCAACTATGAGTAAATCAATTGGGATTGCAATTGGTACAGCAATAGGGGGATCTGGCTATCGGCTTGTGACAAATTTTTTTAGAAACAATGGGATTAGTCATAACCTTCCTTTAAAGATAGGCTTATATGGCCTATTCATTTCCCTAGCTTATCTTGCTTTCTGGTTCATTGCCATAAGAGCTCGTCATAGCGTCCAAAAAAGACTTGAGAATAACGTTACAAATTATAAAATAACCTTTAAACCAGTTGGAAATAAACGTCAATTAAAACATTACAAACTTCTTCCTTTTATCCTTGTTCCGACTCTTGGATGTTTTGTATTTTATCTATATACTGTTAATGGAACAGAGGGAGCCTTACTTGTTATTAATAGTATTCTATTATTGGGATTTTTTACAGTGATTTTAGGCATGTCACCACTCCGAGAAAGTGTCGAAAAGCAAGAGATTATTTTTGATAGAATAGAGAAGTTATAAATTAAGATGAAAGCTGTTTATGATCCTATTTTGCAGGTCACATTGGGCTATTCTATCAGAAAAAATTAGGGAACTGATTAGAGAGCATTTTGTTAGTCAATGACTCATTTAAGGTTCAGAACTGCTCTCGTAATGACATTTTATAATTTAGAAAAGGAGTAAAAATGAATTATTTAGAAATACGCAAGAAATATGGATTTTATAGAAAAGTCGTGATTGTTTTGGCTGTTCTTCTCATTCTTTTTGTAGCTTGGATGGTGAAAGATAGGACTATTCAAACCCTTTGTATTTTATTCATAAATGCACTCTTATTTCTTTTCATTGCACTAATCAGAAGAGGGTATGTAAGGAGTGGTACTAAGTTACTGTATATGGACTTAGATTTACCATCTTGGAAGCAATACATTGAATTGAAGAAAGATGCAAAAAGAGCTATTATAAAAATGGATGTGACACTAACATCTGTTGGCTATTCCTATATGATTGGTGATTTCGATGCTGCCATTAAGGAGGCTTCTGAAGCAATGACTGATCAAAAACTGAAGCCGAAATATAGGGATTTCTTTGAGAGTTACCTCGTTCGCTCGACAGTTCTTGCAAATCCAAACCTGACCAGGGACCAGCTTGATCTTATGCTAAACAAAATGTCCATATCAGATTCCTCTCTAGCTGAGAAAACAAAAAGCGTTAGTATTGCGCTTTACGATTTAACAATTGCTCATCAATTCAATGATTATTTTGAAGAATTGGAAAACGAATTTAAATATCAACAATTGGAAATCACTTACTATCAAGCCTTGAACTCTAAATTAAAAGGAGATATGACTAGGGCGAATGAGTTGTTTAAAAAACTCGCTCAAGAAGATGAACAGCTCTATATCGTCCAGAAGTCTAAAGAATTTTTAAATAGTGAATCTATTAATTAGCGATGAATAAGTACAGAAAAGGATTGAATATGAAATCAAACAGTTTATTTTTTTTTAATGGAATTTTTGCTTTAACGTGCTCTCCCATAATTGCATTTGCATTTTTCTATAGATGGGAGATAAGATTTATCAATGGGGCTCTTCGTTTTGTTGATAAACCAGCATGGGCTTTTTCAGTAAATTTAATTAGTTTTATATTTCTTGTTTGTTCCATACTTGCAATTTTCATTTATAGAAAAGAATCAAATGGTCGTAAGAAAAGCTTTTTGTTTCTTTTAGTTGCATCTATCACAGGTTTTATCCCCTTCCTTTCATTTTTTTCAGCAATTTTTGCTCTTATTGCTGGGATTTTATATTTGGTTGATTTTAATCGATTGGTAAAAGAATAAACTAGAAGGTATTTATCATTTTCAACATATCCAACCTTTTTTAGAACTGATTCTCTCAATCTCCGGTACGTCTGATTTCTATTTTTTGAGGTTTCATTATATAATAGCATTATATGTAATGACTGATGTAGTTACACTAACATTTCTATTTAAAAATTAAGGAGTATTATCAATGAAAAAAGCAATGTTAATTATAAACCCTACCTCTGGTGGGGAAAAGGCTTTGGATTATAAGGTCAAGCTGGAGAATAAGGCCAAAGATTATTTTGAGCACGTGGAAACCAAAATTACTGAAAAAGCGCTGGATGCAACACACTTTGCTGAGGAAGCCTCTCGTGAGCAGTACGATGCAGTGGTTGTTTTCGGTGGAGACGGGACTGTCAATGAAGTCATTTCGGGTATTGCTGAGAGAGACTACATTCCTAAGTTAGGGATTATCCCTGGTGGAACGGGTAACCTCATTACGAAACTGTTGGAAATCAATCAAGACATTGATGGCGCGATAGATGAACTCGATTTTAACTTAACCAATAAGATTGATATCGGTAAAGCAAATGATAACTATTTTGGTTATATCTTTAGTATCGGTTCTCTGCCTGAGGCGATTCACAATGTTGAAATCGAGGACAAGACGAAATTTGGTATCTTTGCCTATGCTGTAAATACCATGAAGTCCGTCATGACGGATCAGGTCTTTAACATTAAGGTTGAGACAGAAAATGGAAATTATGTTGGTGAAGCTAGCCATGTTTTGGTTCTCTTGACAAATTACTTCGCTGATAAGAAAATCTTTGAAGAAGACAAAGATGGCTATGCCAATATTTTGATTCTAAAAGATGCTTCTATATTCTCTAAATTATCCGTCATTCCTGATTTACTAAAAGGGGATGTTGTCGGAAATGATAATATTGAGTATATCAGAGCGCGTAATATTAAGATCTCTTCAGATAGTGAATTGGAGTCAGATGTTGACGGCGATAAATCGGATAACCTACCTGTAGAAATTAAAGTCCTAGCACAGCGAGTAGAAGTGTTTTCAAAACCGAAAGAGTAGAAGATAAAAAAATAGTTTATTTTTTACAATGAAATCAAGTTTCATATCAACGATTGGAGGAGGAATGAATTCTCTATTTGATGAATTTCGAACAATTTGCTCTCATTTAAACCAAGTCGGAATCACACCGACGCTCATGGGGTCTTTGGGGTTTGAATACCGTTCAAATGAAGAATGGGGGCCGTCTGACATTGACATTCATGTGGCTGGTGACCCTAGAGGTTGGGAAGCACCTGATCATCTCAGAATTTATGACTGGGACAAGATAATGAAAGTGATGAACCACTTGGGCTATACCTTGGTAGATATTCATGAGCATGAATTCCAAAAAGATGGTCTGAGTGTTGAATTCGGAAGTATCGATTCTTTACCTGATTTTGCAAGAGTTTCGGAATCAGATATAGAGCTGATTCATCTCGAAAACATCACTTTTCGCGTTCCAAGTTTAGAACAGTATTTAAGTATTTACAAGGCTTCTTCCCAAGATTCCTATCGAAATAACCACAATAACAATAAGGATTTTAAAAAGATTGAGTGGCTGGAAAGACATTTGTAAAACTGTCTTTCTATACAACGCCTTAAAATTAAATAATATGGATATCTCAGAATATTTAATTCGTTTCAAGAAATTTTATTAATAGGTATTATTCATAACATAGTGCTTAATTTAGTGTTTTTATAAAATCGGAGGGAATGATTTGTCAGTTTTAACAGAAAAAACAGAATGGCTCTGGAAAAAAAATCAGGAGCTATGGCTTAAAGAAATTGTTGAATATATTGAAGCAAATGATTTAGTTGATTATAATTTTCAGGACAATAACGAATGGACTGCTAGAGATTATGAACAGTCACCTTTATGCCAGATAATTTGGGGAGAAATAGTTTCCAGTTACCTTTCTAAGAAATTCGGCGAAGAGTACACATATTTAATAAATAGGTATCATTTAACAGTACAAAGCGATACGAAAAGTTTTCGTTTTCTCTTTGATGTAATGAATAATGGTAAGGCAGCATATAATCCTTCTTATAGGACCAAAGATAATAGTGATATTATATATAAATATCATTATATTGGTAATTTTACCCCTATTCCAGGTAATGTTCCATTAAAGCCAAGTTTACAATTTAGTCACAAAGTTTTTCAAGAAGATTGGAACAAGATGATAGAGCATATTAGAGATCGTTGGAATGAATTTAAGTTTGATTTGACGTTTGATGAATATATTGAGATGACTTTTCAAACCGATTATTATTCAAACAAAAAATTTAATAAGATTAGTGGAAAAGAAGATATAAAAAATATGATTATTTCGAGAGGCAAGCTAATAGAAGGACGGTTAAAAGAGCTAATTTAAAATTAAGTATGAACTATTTAAATAGTTTTTGAAAAAGTCTAATAATGAGAAGTCTTAGAGATAAGACTTTTTTATTTTTAGAACCAAACCGTCCGAAACTACGAACAAGCCTTGCAAATAAAATTAGAAAGTAGTATACTAGAATCACAATTATGAAAACGTTTGCGCAACAAGGTGAATAAAAGTAAACTAGGAGACAGAACAATGGAATTAACAGCCATTTACCACAGACCAGAGTCGGAGTATGCTTATCTTTATAAAGACAAGACAATGCACATTCGCCTCCGAACCAAGAAAGATGATATTGAAACCATCAACTTGCATTATGGAGATCCTTTTATCTTTATAGAGGACCGTTATGAAGATAGTAAGGAAATGAGTAAAGTAACTTCTGATGCTTTGTTTGATTATTGGCAAGTGGAGATTTCAGTTGGCTATGCCCGACTCCAGTATCTCTTTGAACTTAAAGATAAGCAAGGTCAGTGTATTTTATATGGTGATAAGGGATGTGTTGAAAACACGCTAGAAAATCTTCATTATGAAGGAAATGGATTTAAAATTCCTTATATTCATGGGATTGATGCTTGCCATATTCCTGACTGGGTGGCCGATACAGTTTGGTATCAGATTTTCCCAGAACGCTTTGCTAATGGGAACCCTGAGATTTCACCTGAAGGTTCACTAGCTTGGGATTCCTCTATCAAACCAAAGACGAGCGATTTCTTTGGAGGTGATTTACAAGGTGTTATTGACCATCTGGATTACTTGCAAGATTTGGGGATTACAGGACTTTATCTCTGTCCGATTTTTGAATCCCCAAGCAATCACAAGTACAATACGACAGATTATTTCGAAATTGACCGTCATTTTGGAGATAAGGAAACTTTCCGTAAACTGGTGGGCCAAGCCCATCAGAGAGGCATGAAAATCATGCTTGACGCTGTTTTCAATCACATTGGGGATCAGTCTCCACAATGGCAGGATGTTCTCAAAAATGGTGAAGATTCCGTTTACAAAGATTGGTTCCATGTTCAAGAGTTCCCAGTGACCAAGGATAAGCTGGGGAATCCAAGAAAGCTCCCTTATCATACCTTTGCCTTTGCCAGCTATATGCCCAAGCTCAATACGGCTAATCCTCAAGTGAAGGACTATTTGTTGAGCGTTGCGACCTACTGGATTGAAGAGTTTGATATCGATGCTTGGCGTTTGGATGTGGCTAATGAAGTGGACCACCAATTTTGGCGAGATTTCCGGAAGGCTGTCCTGGCTAAAAAGCCTGACCTTTATATTCTTGGAGAGGTCTGGCACACTTCACAGCCTTGGCTAAATGGCGATGAATTTCACGCAGTCATGAACTATCCATTCTCTGACAGTATCAAGGATTATTTCTTGCGTGGGGTTAAGAAGTCCCATCAATTTATCGATGAGATCAATAGCCAGTCTATGTACTATAGACAGCAGATTTCGGAAGTGATGTTTAATCTTCTGGATTCGCACGATACGGAGCGTATTTTGGCTACTGCCAAGGGAGATAGACAACTTGTGAAGTCTGCCCTCGCCTGCCTCTTTTTGCAAAGGGGGACACCATGTTTCTACTATGGGACTGAGTTAGAATTAGATGGAGGACCAGATCCAGATTGTCGTCGTGTCATGCCTTGGGAACGTGTTTCCGACAATAATGAGATGCTTCATTTCATGAAGAAATTGATTCAGCTTCGCAAGGATGCTTCAGATATTATTCAGCATGGAAAATTTATTCTCGAAGAAATCAAGCCAGATGTTTTATCTATAGCATGGGATTATGATGGACAAAAAGTCCAAGCTATTTTTAACCAATCAACTGAAAACTATCTTGTAGACCGTGATTCTGTAGCGCTAGCAAGTCATTACCAAGAATTGGACCAGCAACTGGTGATATTGCCTAAAGGATTTATAATCCGATAAAAATCGTACTTTAAAAAGACTGTGATGAATGGGTGATTCGTGCAGTCTTTTTTTTGACTTATGTAGTATAATATAGCTAAGTCAACGATTACTAGCTGAATGATTAGTGAATGCTATTTAAATGAAAAAGAGACTTGTAGTCTAGAAGGAGAATTGCATGAAACGAACGAGAAAAGTAGTAGCCTTTGGAATGTGCTTGCCCTTATTATTTGGATTGGCTGCTTGTCACCAAAATAATACGAGCACTGAAGCTACAAATCAGATACAGACCAGTTCAGATAAAGTTCCTTGGACGGCTTCATATACCAATCTGAACAATCAGGTCAGTATCAAAGAGGTCAAATCACTCTTATCAGCTCATTTGGATACAAATAGTGTTGATGCATTTTTCAATCTTGTCACAGACTATAATGCGACTGTCGGTTCCACTGGCTTAAGTGGTGATTTTGCTTCCTTTACAAAGACAGAATACGATGTAGAGAAAATCAGCAGTCTCTGGAATCAAAGAAAGGGTGACTTTGTCGGGACCAACTGCCGCATCAATAGCTATGCGTTATTAAAAAATTCAGTCACGATCCCAAAACTTGAAAAGAATGACCAGCTACTTTTTGTGGATAACGATGCTATCGATAAGGGAAATCTATTTGACGCGAAAGATAAGGAAGAGTTTGATATTCTATTTTCTAGGGTGGAGACGGAAGCGACAACGGATGTAAAAGTTCACGCGCAGAAGATGGAGAAATTCTTCTCCCAGTTTCAATTCAATGATAAAGCTCGGATGTTGTCTGTTGTGTTGCATGATAATTTGGATGGAGAGTTCCTTTTTGTTGGACACGTAGGTGTTTTAGTGCCAGCTGATGATGGTTTCTTATTTGTAGAAAAACTGACTTTTGAAGAGCCTTATCAAGCTATTAAGTTTACGAGAAAGGAAGATTGTTACAAGTATCTATCCACCAAATATGCGGATTACACAGGTGACGGACTAGCTAAGCCTTTCATCATGGACAATGAAAAGTGGGTTGAAGGATATTAAGGTAGGCAAGGGAGAAACAGTATGGAGACAGTAGTAGCGTTTTTAGTTATCATTCTTATCGGATTCTGGGCTGTAAACATTCTCAAGCCTCGTAAGGCAAATAAAAAGGAAAAATTTATAGGCTATATGCAGCGCTATGATATTGACGGTGAGGGCTATCAGTCAGAAGTCTGGGAAGTGACGGAAGATGAGAATGAGAAATAAGGAGGAGAGTCCAAAAACAGTATTATGCCTTTTCAAGAAAGGGAACTAGTAAAATCAGTGCTATCCTAAGGAACTTATAGGAGGAAACATTATGGGAATGATTGCTAATTATCGATATCTATCTGACAATGAATTAAGCCAAATAATGCGAGATTCTCGTCAGGAAGAGGAATTGCTTGACTTAGTCGAGGATTCTACTAAGGAAAATGAGACGTTGATAGATATTGACAAAATGTGGGATGCCTTACTCTTTGTTATGACAGGCTTTAGTAGTTCAGAATTTATGGATGACGATCCTTTGAGAGAAGCTGTCTTGGGAGTGACCCCTTTAGAAAATGTGTCAGAATATATAGCCTATACTGAAAAGTCAAAGATAGCTGAGATTGTTCAAGCTTTAGAGAATTTTGACATGGATAGGGCTCTGGCTGACTTTAGCATGGAATCATGCAAGAAGGCCGATTTGTATCCCGATATTTGGGATTATCTTGATGAAGAGGAAGAAATCAAGGATGACATTCGAACCTACTTTGTAAAAATGAAGGACTTTTATAAGAAAATCTTAACTCTCAAGGGGAATGTCTTAGTGACTATTTGTTAACTACTTTTACCAACTGTTAGTCAGGTGCGTGATGAATGCACATTTAGAAAATCGAACACCTGATGATTTGTCTGGTGGATGAAATATTCCACCGTGTAGTCGGACGGGATAGATAGAAATGGGTTATAGAATTTGTAAGCATAATAAATTTTAAACTTTAAGATGGAGGATTAAAGAGATGGGAAAAATTGAATGGGAAAATGCAAAGACGCGTTTAGATGCCTTGCTTGTCATTGATGAGTATCGAACAGATCCAAACAAGACCTGGCTTCGATTGATCGTTAAGACTGAGGAAAGCTATGGGATCCGTTACCTTATCAACAACGGTTCTGGTGATTCTCTAGATGTGATTTTGACTGATAAAATGATCCTTATAAAGGGCTTTGATCATGAAAGTAGTTTGAGCCAATTTGCTGCGGATGAGTGGAATCAAGACATCATAGACGGATTTTATAAAGGACTGGATGAAAAGTATCAAAACCTATACTCAGAAGAGCAAAAAGATGAAACAACCTTCTTTATCTGGTATGACGATCAAGAGCATCAAAATACCTACCAAGATCAGGACGGTGGTGAATGGTTATTATCCTATTTCTTTGACAGTTTTGAGCGATTTCATGAGTTTGTGACGTATTACTATTCAATTACCGTAGATGAGGACTTACTTAGAAAACTCTACAATCAAGGTCAGCTTTCAGAAGTAGAATTGGAGCAGTTGATTCGTACTTCCTAGCAGGAAATATTTATAAAATCTGATGAAAAGAACTGATTTACAATATCAAGTCATACTTTAAGAATTAATAAAGCAAATTAATGTTTGAAGTTCCTTTTTTCTTATGTCTATGATGTTTTAAAGCGATTTCTTTTTATTGTTGAAAGATATTTCGCGAACAAAAAACTCAAAAAAGTAAAAAAAGTACTTTACAAGCTCTTGTAAACATGATATAGTTATAAGGCTTAGAAAATGAGATGATGTTTTCTAGCAAATATAAACCCGAGTAAAAAATGCCTACGGACAGGCAGGGTTGAATGCCGAAGCGTGGTTGAAAAGCCACATTATTGATAGGGTTAAAAGCCTACTTTTATAAGTTGATGTTAGGACGCTTGTCCTAATTCATAAATTTTAGTGTGGTGAAAGCACACGTCATCTTGTGAAACGATCAATAAAGTACGTAATATTTGCTACTAGAGAGTTAGGAAACATCGGGAACAGACATACTCAACAGAAACCAAAATAAACACGTCAGAAGATTGCAGAGCAGGTGAAAACCTGCTCTTTTTTCATAAGTCAACCTTTAGGCGCCTTTATCTTTTTGAGGTGCTAAAAATACGGTAAAGGAGTATGTCTTGAAGAAGTTAGATCAAAACCAAGCCCCAATTTATGAGGCCTTGGTCAAGCTACGCAAGAAAAGGATTGTCCCCTTTGATGTGCCAGGTCACAAGCGTGGACGAGGAAATCCAGAACTTGTCGAACTATTAGGAGAAAAATGTGTTGGCATTGATGTCAATTCGATGAAACCCTTGGATAATCTCGGCCATCCTATTTCGATTATTCGGGATGCAGAGGAGCTGGCTGCGGATGCTTTTGGTGCAGCCCATGCCTTTCTCATGATTGGGGGAACAACCTCATCAGTTCAGACCATGATTCTTTCGACCTGTAAGGCAGGAGATAAGATTATTCTGCCACGAAATGTCCATAAATCTGCTATCAATGCGCTGGTTCTATGTGGTGCCATTCCCATCTATATCGAGATGAGTGTAGATTCTAAAATCGGCATCGCTTTAGGTCTTGAAAATGACCGTGTTGCGCAGGCAATTAAGGAGCATCCAGATGCCAAGGCCATTTTGATTAACAATCCTACTTACTATGGAATTTGTTCAGACCTAAAGGGTTTAACGGAAATGGCTCACGAAGCTGGCATGATGGTTTTAGTAGATGAAGCCCATGGAGCGCATTTGCATTTTACAGATAAATTGCCACTATCTGCTATGGATGCTGGAGCTGATATGGCGGCGGTCTCTATGCATAAGTCTGGTGGGAGTTTGACCCAGAGCTCCATCCTGCTTATCGGGGAGCAGATGAATCCTGAGTACGTTCGTCAGATTATCAACCTGACCCAGTCAACATCAGCATCTTACTTGTTGATGGCTAGTCTGGATATTTCACGTCGTAACTTAGCCCTTCGTGGCAAAGAGTCTTTTGAGAAAGTCATTGAGCTATCCGAGTACGCTCGTCGTGAAATCAATGCTATCGGTGGTTACTATGCTTACTCAAAAGAGTTAATAGACGGTGTGTCGGTCTGTGATTTTGATGTAACCAAGCTGTCCGTTTACACTCAGGGTATTGGCTTAACAGGTATCGAAGTTTATGACCTCCTGCGAGATGAATACGATATTCAAATTGAATTTGGTGATATCGGCAATATCTTGGCTTATATTTCAATCGGTGACCGCATCCAAGACATCGAGCGCTTAGTCGGTGCTTTGGCTGACATCAAGAGGCTCTACTCGAGAGATGGAAAGGACTTGATTGCTGGTGAATATATCCAGCCCGAGTTAGTCCTATCTCCTCAGGAAGCCTTTTATTCAGAAAGAAAAAGTTTAAGCTTAGACGAATCTGTTGGACAAGTCTGTGGGGAATTTGTCATGTGCTATCCTCCAGGAATTCCTATCTTGGCTCCAGGTGAACGGATTACACGAGAAATTGTAGACTATATCCAATTTGCCAAGGAACGTGGTTGCTCCCTCCAAGGGACGGAAGATCCAGAAGTCAATCACATCAACGTTATTGATAGAAAGGAGAACTAGATGGATTTGTGGTTTTCTGAAGTTCATACTCCAGATGTGAAATTGTCCCTGAGAACAGCCAAGCAACTCTACGCTGGTAAGAGTGAATGGCAGGATATCGAAGTATTAGATACGCCAGCTTTTGGGAAAATACTGATTTTAAATGGGCACGTCTTGTTTTCAGATGCGGATGATTTTGTCTACAACGAAATGACGGTCCACGTTCCCATGGCTGTCCACCCAAATCCAAAGAAAGTCTTGGTTATTGGGGGTGGTGACGGCGGTGTTGCCCAAGTATTAACCCTCTATCCTGAACTGGAGCAAATCGATATTGTAGAACCAGATGAGATGTTGGTTGAGGTTTGTCGTGAGTATTTCCCAGACTTTGCTGCAGGGCTAGATGATCCTCGTGTTACCATTTACTACCAAAATGGTTTACGCTTTTTACGAAACTGTGAGGATGATTACGATATCATTATCAACGATGCGACAGATCCATTTGGACATACGGAAGGGCTCTTTACCAAGGAATTTTACGGTAACAGTTACAGAGCTCTGAAGGAAGACGGGATCATGATTTACCAGCATGGGAGTCCTTTCTTTGACGAAGATGAGTCAGCTTGCCGAAGTATGCACCGTAAGGTCAATCAAGCCTTTCCAATCAGTCGGGTTTATCAGGCGCACATCCCAACCAGTCCAGCTGGCTATTGGCTATTTGGATTTGCATCGAAAAAATACCACCCTGTCAAAGATTTTGACAAGGAAGGCTGGAGAAAACGCCAGCTTTTCACAGAATACTACACTGCAAACTTACATGTGGGGGCCTTTATGTTGCCCAAGTATGTAGAAGACATTTTAGAAGAAGAGGAAGGAAAAAAATGAGTCGTTTATTAGTTATTGGATGTGGGGGCGTTGCCCAAGTTGCTATTTCAAAGATTTGCCAAGATAGCGAAACCTTTAAAGAAATTATGATTGCTAGCCGTACCAAGTCAAAATGTGATGACTTGAAAGCTAAACTGGAAGGCAAAACAAGTACAAAGATTGAGACAGCTGCTCTTGACGCTGACAAGGTTGAAGAAGTGATTGCCTTGATTGAAAGCTACAAGCCAGAAGCCGTTTTGAACGTAGCTTTACCATACCAAGACTTGACCATTATGGATGCTTGTTTAGCGACTGGAGTTCACTATATCGACACAGCTAACTACGAGGCAGAGGATACAGAAGATCCTGAGTGGCGTGCCATCTACGAAAAACGCTGCAAGGAACTTGGTTTTACAGCCTACTTTGATTATTCATGGCAGTGGGCTTATCAGGAGAAATTCAAAGAAGCAGGCTTGACAGCTCTGCTTGGATCTGGTTTTGACCCAGGTGTGACTAGTGTCTTTTCAGCCTATGCTCTCAAACATTACTTTGATGAAATCCACTATATCGACATTCTAGACTGTAATGGTGGTGACCACGGTTATCCATTTGCGACGAATTTTAATCCAGAAATCAATCTCCGCGAGGTTTCTGCGCCAGGTTCTTACTGGGAAGATGGAAAATGGGTCGAAGTCGAAGCCATGTCAATCAAGCGTGAGTATGACTTCCCTCAAGTTGGACAGAAAGACATGTATCTCCTTCACCATGAAGAAATCGAATCACTTGCCAAAAACATTCCAGGTGTTAAACGCATTCGTTTCTTTATGACCTTTGGGCAATCTTATCTAACGCACATGAAATGCTTGGAAAACGTTGGTCTCCTTCGTACGGATGCTATTAACTTTAATGGACAAGACATTGTGCCAATCCAATTTTTGAAAGCCTTGCTTCCAGACCCTGCAAGCCTTGGCCCACGCACTGTTGGAAAGACCAATATCGGCTGTATCTTTACAGGTGTCAAAGACGGTGTTGAAAAGACCATCTACATCTACAATGTTTGCGACCATCAGGAATGTTACGCTGAGGTTGGCTCCCAAGCTATTTCTTACACGACTGGAGTTCCAGCTATGATTGGAACAAAATTAGTTATGAACGGTACTTGGAAACAACCTGGAGTTTACAACCTTGAAGAGTTGGATCCAGATCCATTTATGGAAGCTTTGAATGAGTACGGCTTGCCTTGGGTTGTGGTTGAAAACCCTCAAATGGTGGACTAATGAAGTTAGAACAAGTACCCACACCAGCTTATGTCATTGACTTGGCCAAGTTAGAAGCCAACTGCCGTATTTTACAATATGTTCAGGAAGAAGCGGGCTGCAAGGTTTTACTGGCCCAGAAGGCTTATTCTCTCTACAAAACCTACCCCATGATTAGCCAGTATCTATCTGGTACAACGGCTAGTGGACTCTATGAGGCTAAACTAGCACGAGAAGAGTTTCCAGGGGAAGTCCATGTATTTGCACCTGCTTTCAAGGATGCAGACTTGGAGGAATTGCTGGAAATAACGGACCATATCGTCTTCAACTCAGAGAGACAGTTGCGTAAACATGGTCCTCGTTGCCGAGAGGCTGGTATCAGTGTCGGTTTGCGCCTCAACCCTCAATGTTCTACCCAAGGTGATCACGCGCTCTATGACCCTTGTGCTCCGGGATCTCGGTTTGGAGTTACTTTAGACAAGATACCGAGTGATTTGCTGGACTTAGTAGATGGTCTTCATTTTCATACCCTTTGTGAGCAGGGGGCAGATGATTTAGAAACAACTTTGAAAGCTGTAGAAGCGCAGTTTGGACCTTATTTATATAAGGTCAAATGGCTCAATATGGGTGGAGGACACCACATAACGAGAGAAGACTATGATGTGGATTTGCTGACTTCTGAAATCAAGCGTATCCGAGAAACTTACAATCTTGAAGTCTATATCGAGCCAGGAGAAGCCATTGCGCTCAATGCGGGTTATCTAGCAACGGAGGTATTGGACATTGTAGAAAACGGTATGGAGATATTGGTTTTAGATGCCTCTGCGACCTGCCATATGCCCGATGTACTTGAGATGCCCTATCGACCACCTTTGAGAAATGGCTTTGAGGCTCAGGAAAAAGCCCACACCTATAGACTTTCTTCCAATACCTGTCTGACGGGTGATGTGATTGGCGATTATAGCTTTGAAAATCCAATCCAAATCGGTGATAGACTTTATTTTGAAGATATGGCTATTTACTCCTTTGTCAAAAATAATACCTTTAACGGTATTGGCTTGCCAAGTCTCTATCTTATGAACGAGCAGGGGGACTGCAGCTTAGTCAAAGCCTTCGGCTATCAAGACTTTAAAGGGAGATTATCATGATAGAAACTCCAAAAAAATTAGGCTTTCGTATGCCAGCAGAATATGAACCCCATCATGGTACCCTCATGATCTGGCCGACTCGACCAGGTTCATGGCCCTTTCAAGGAAAAGCTGCCAAAAGAGCATTTAGCCAGATTATCAAGACCATAGCAGAAGGGGAAAGAGTCTATCTTTTGGTAGAGCAGGACCATCTATCTGAAGCGCAATCCTATCTTGGAGACAAGGTTGTTTATCTAGATATTCCTACCAATGATGCCTGGGCGCGTGATACAGGTCCGACTATTCTCGTCAATGATAAAAGAGAAAAGTTGGCAGTCGATTGGTCTTTTAATGCATGGGGTGGTAAAGTCGATGGTCTTTATCAAGATTATGAAGAGGATGACCAAGTAGCCAGTCGTTTTGCTGAGGCCTTGGAAATGCCTGTTTACGATGCCCAACCTTTTGTACTGGAAGGCGGAGCGATACACAGCGATGGTCAAGGAACCATTCTTGTGACTGAAAGCTGCTTACTTAGTGCTGGTCGCAATCCTCATCTCAGTAAAGAGGAAATCGAAAACACCTTATTAGAGAGCCTTGGCGCTGAAAAAGTTATCTGGCTACCTTACGGTATTTATCAGGACGAAACCAATGAACACGTTGACAATGTTGCTGCCTTTGTTGGTCCTGCAGAGCTTGTTTTAGCTTGGACAGACGATAAAAGTGATCACCAGTATGCCATGTCTGCAGCTGACCTTGAGCTTTTAGAGAACGAAACGGATGCAAAAGGGCGTTCCTTCACTATTCATAAACTTCCAATCCCAGCGCTTCATCAAGTTGTAACCGAAGAGGATTTGCCGGGCTATAGTTATGAAGAAGGGGAAGAAGAGCGCTATGCAGGTGAACGTCTTGCAGCTTCCTATGTCAATTTTTATATTGCCAACAAGGCTGTCTTAGTGCCCCAGTTTGAGGATGTAAACGACCAAGTGGCCCTAGATATCCTCAGCAAGTGTTTCCCAGACCGTAAGGTCGTAGGAATTCCAGCCAGAGATATTCTCTTAGGTGGTGGCAATATTCACTGTATCACCCAACAAATCCCAGAATAGGAGAAAAAGATGAGAAATGTTAAAGTTGCAGCGATCCAGATGCAATGCGCCAAGGATGTGGCGACAAATATCCAAACAGCAGAGCATTTAGTACGTCAAGCTGCAGACCAAGGCGCACAAATCATTCTCTTGCCTGAATTATTTGAACGCCCTTATTTCTGTCAGGAACGCCAGTATGACTACTACCAGTATGCCCAGTCGGTGATAGAAAATACAGCCATTCAGCATTTTAAAGTAATTGCTAAGGAACTAGAAGTTGTTCTACCCATTAGTTTCTACGAAAAAGATGGCAATGTCTTGTATAACTCTATTGCCGTCATTGATGCAGATGGTGAAGTGCTGGGTGTTTATCGGAAGACCCACATACCAGATGATCATTATTATCAAGAAAAATTTTATTTTACGCCTGGCAACACTGGTTTCAAGGTCTGGGATACTCGCTACGCTAAAATTGGGATCGGTATCTGTTGGGATCAATGGTTCCCCGAAACAGCGCGCTGTCTTGCATTGAATGGTGCTGAATTGCTCTTTTATCCAACCGCTATCGGTTCAGAGCCTATCTTAGATACGGATAGTTGTGGTCACTGGCAACGTACCATGCAAGGGCACGCAGCAGCAAATATTGTCCCAGTTATTGCAGCCAATCGCTATGGCTTGGAAGAAGTCACTCCTAGTGAGGAAAATGGTGGACAGAGTTCCAGTCTTGACTTCTACGGTTCCTCCTTTATGACGGATGAAACAGGAGCTATTCTAGAGAAAGCTGAAAGACAAGGAGAAGCTGTTCTGTTAGCAACTTATGACCTTGATAAGGGAGCAAGCGAGCGCCTCAACTGGGGACTGTTTCGTGATAGAAGACCCGAAATGTACCAACGAATTACCGACTAGAAGGTAACTTTCATAATAAATTTTTGGTATTCACGCCTGTCTTACAAAAATGTAAGATAGGCTTTTTAAATGTAAGATAGATGTACGATTATACGCGGAAATGTATGCTATACTCTATGTAGATAAAAAAGAAAGAGGTTTATTATGAAAAAATGGAATGCGACACAGTTGAAGTATCTGATGGCGGCAGTAATGGTTCTAGACCATATTCCGCATATTACCGGAATCGTTTCTCCTTTGTGGGAAGGTATCTTTCACGCCTTGACCCGTTGTGTGGGAGTTTGGTTTGCCTATATGGCTATGGAAGGCTTCATCCATACTCGAAATTTGAAAAACTACCTCATCCGTCTTTGGAGTTGGGCGCTTATCATGTTTGCTGGAAATAGCCTACTCAACGCCCTATTTGCATCCAAAGGAGTAATGGTCAATAATAATATTTTCTTGACTTTGGCCATCGGTGTCACCATGCTTTGGATTGGTTTTCCCAGAAAAAAGTTGGATAAAAAGGAGAAGTTGTGGCGTCGGATTGGGCTTGCTGGGCTCTTGATTTTCGGTTGTCTTTTTACTGAGGGTGGCATCACCATGCTACCATTTCTCTTGATTAGTTACTCTTGTCGAAATCGCAAGGGCTTGCGAAATCTCCTCTATGCCTTTCTGTGGGCTTTCTTATTAGTGACTTCCATCCAAATATACGACACTTGGCACCAAACACTGGAAATGATGCTTTTCAATTCTGACTGGCTCTTTGTCACCGTCTTTCCTTTTATGGCCTTGTATAATGGACAGCGAGGAAAAGAAACTAGTTGGAGTAAATATTTCTTTTATATTTTCTACCCAGCTCATTTATGGATTATAGCCTTGATTGCTTATTTGGTTAAGTAGATTCAATATTCATTAGCTCCTTCTTGCTTAAAATGTGAGAGGAGCTTTTCTGTATCTGGAATTCCTAACAAAACATGTTATAATAGTTTTAGAAAGGACGAGGTTTATGGCGAACATACTTGTAGTTGAAGATAATAATGAAATCCAGGAAATCTTAAGAACCCTTCTTGCAGAGGAACACGAGGTGATTCAAGCATTTTCTGGGACAGAAGGTATCATGCAATTTGACAAAGGTGGCATTGATCTCGTTCTGCTAGATATCATGCTCCCTGGGAAAAATGGTGACCAAGTCTTGCAAGCTATTCGACAAACGAGTCAGACTCCGGTCATCATGCTTACTGCTTTAGGTGATAAAAAGCTCATCAGCCAATATCTCTTAGATGGTGCCAATGATTATGTAGTAAAACCTTTTGATTTGGACGAAGTCTTTGCCAGAGTCACCGTGCAATTACGCCAAAGTGGGGAACATCAGTCAGGAAATCGAAGAGAAATTGATAACTTCGTACAAGACTTTAAAAATATCCAGTTCGATGCGGATAGTTTTGAAATAAGTAACGCAACTGAAATCATTCGCCTTGCAAAGAAAGAGTGCCAGATTCTCCAAATGTTGCTCCAGCATCCTAAAAAGATCTTCACCAAAGAAGAGCTCTATGAATTGATTTGGGAAGAAAGTTACCTGCCTGGAGACAATACGCTCAACACTCATCTAAGCAATCTCCGTAAGAAACTACATCAACTGGATCCAAATCACGAGTACATCGAAACCATTTGGGGAGTTGGTGTTCGATTAAAAGGAGACAAATAGTGATTTACATTTTGATATCTATATTGCTCCTCATTAACATCATTTTGGCGATTTCTTTGATTCGCTATCATATAGCAATTAGAGATTTAAGCAGACAAATCGAAGAAAAGATTCGCTCTGGTAGCATGAAGAGGATCGGTGTAAATTTCTTTTCAAAGACCATTTTGCGTCTACATAACCAAATTGAGAATCTATTTCAAGAAGTGGAGCAAAACCAGCTAATCATGAAGCGTGAAAAACACACTCTAGATATGGCGATCAGTAATATCGCTCATGATATTCGGACACCTTTGACAATCGCTTCAGGTTATACTCAGCAACTAATAAAACATCCCGATAATAGTGCAGAAACCTTAAAAAAAATAGCTCATCATCAGGATTTGGTTTCCAAACGTTTGGAGGCTCTCCTCGAATACCGTCATTTGATGGAAGGAGCAGTCAAACCAAAACTGGAAGAACTTGATTTATCAACTTTTATAACGAAAAAGACTTTAGCTTATTACGACGTTTTTCAATCTTCACAGATTGTTCTTGATTTTAATGTTGAACCAGGGTTGAAAACGGCGACTGATGAGGACTTGCTTGATCGAATTATACAAAACCTTCTTGGAAATGTTCTCAAGCACGGTAAGGAGAAAGCTCGACTTTCTTTGAAAAAGGAAGAAAATAGGCTTGTTTTGGAAATTGATAATCTTGTCAAAAAATCTATCAAGAATATAGACAATCTCAGCAATCGTTTTTATTCTGAAAATATGTCGGATACCGAAGAATCCTCTGGTTTAGGTCTCTATATTACTGAGGAATTAGTTCATCTTCTTGGAGCGGAAATGAAGCTAGCCACTGATGGAGAATGGTTTTCAGTCTTTATTTATCTTTAACAGAAGAAACCTCCTCTATATCCTAGAGGAGGTCCTTTTTATAAGCTTTTCTTCTTGAAAATAATCAGTCCACTGAAAGAGAAGAAAAGTATGACTGTTACGCAAACCGTGATGGTATAGAGAATAGCTTGACTATTAG
The DNA here is from genome assembly GCF_002289235.2 of Streptococcus sp. FDAARGOS_256. GTDB lineage: Bacteria > Bacillota > Bacilli > Lactobacillales > Streptococcaceae > Streptococcus. The sequence goes on along the minus strand of NZ_NTGM02000001.1, from coordinate 605,241 downwards.
TAGTCATAGCATAGGCAAAATCTAGAATTAAATATCGTAGAATTTCAATGTCTGGGAAAACAAGAATTGGAATAGAAACGACAATAGAGCTAATCAGATAACCAATAAATACGGCAAGATAAGAATGAGTTAGGTAGAGAATAAAGGAGACAATCGAAAGCCAAGCGAGAAGGCATAGAAATTGAAGGGAAATCGTCAAGAGGAGATTAGTAACAAAACCATCAGGTATCGTACCAAGTCCATTTAGTAGAGTCGCGGGAATAAAGGCAATCACAAGACTGGTGATGAGTTGTAAGAGAGCGATGCTTGCTAGTACAAAGAATTTAGCAAGGAAAAATTCTGTACGAGAAACGCCGACTGTCAAACTATTTTTATAAAGCTTGCCGATTAGGTCAACCCCAAGAACTAAACATACTAGAATAATACAGAGGAAAACGAGGTTTGAGCCGTTATTTGACGCGTTGATTAGAGCTTCTATCCCATTCCAACCATGGGTAGGAAGCTCAGGTGGTGCTGACTGAACGGACATTAGATGCCCTGTAGCGCCAATAGTAGCACCCAGTAACATAAGTACAAAGAGAATGAATTCTGTAATCCAGAATCCTTTGGAGCGGAAAAGACGGTAAAAATCTGCTTGAATGGTATGTATCATGATTTTTCTCCTATTCTACCAATTGGGTAAAGTATTCTTCTAGGTTTTGACGGGCAAAGTATATCTCATCAATAGCAACATCGGCCAAAGTTAGTTGCTTAAGAATCTGTTTGACATCTTGTTCATTACCAAAGATATGGATTTCATTTTCAGGATTGACAACCTTAAACTGGAGCTGGATTTGTTCTTTCAATACCTGACAAGCTCTTTCTTTATCGCTTGTTTTAAGCACAATATAATCCTCACTCAGTGTTTCAAACTCAGCTTTACTAATTTCACGGATAATCTTACCTTGATCCAGAATACCAAAGCGATTAGCTAAGAGATAGAGTTCTGACAAGATATGGCTAGAGATGAGGATAGTTATGCCTTTTTCTTGATTGAGCCGCTGGATCATGAGACGAAATTCTTTGATTCCAATTGGGTCGAGACCGTTAATAGGTTCATCAAGAATCAGGAAGTCGGGTTTTGATAGGAGGGCAATGGCGATGCCAAGTCTTTGTTTCATTCCTAGTGAGAAATCACGAAAGACTTTTTTCCCTGTATCTGACAAGCCAACATAGTCCAAGGTTTCATGAATCACCTTATCAGCATTTGGAATATGACGTATCATACAATAATATTTAAGGTTTTGATAAGCTGTTAAGTGATTATGGGCTACAGGTGATTCGATAACAGAACCCACTCGTGATAAAGCCTTGGTCCACTCATTTTGTTCTTTGCTAGAAAAGAGGGAAACTGTACCTTTGTCCGCAAACAATAATTGTGTAATGATTTTGATAAGAGTAGTTTTACCAGCTCCGTTTTTTCCGATTAGTCCATAAATATCTCCCTCTTTTATGGTTAGACTAAGATCTTGAAGAATAGCTTGTTGGCCAAATTGTTTGGTCAGTCCATGAATTTCGAGTACTGTTTTCATGATTTTCTCCTTTTGATTTGTTTTACTAACTTTAGTATAAGGTATAGAAATCAAAGAAATATCAAGTAATTCTAAAGAGTTTCTAAAGTTTTGTGATTCTAAAAAAACAAAACCCAGTTGACATGAACTGGGCTTCTCAATTATAAAATATACTTCTCAATGGCACGCGCAACACCTTCTTCTTCATTGCTGGCTGTAACGTCATTGGCTAAGGATTTGACATGGTCGCTGGCATTTCCCATAGCAATGCCAAGTCCTGCAAACTGAAGCATTTCGATATCGTTATTGGCATCGCCCATGGCCATAATGTCTGAGGGCTCGATCTTCAAAATCGCTGCTAGTCGAGAAAGAGCAGTAGCCTTGGTAGTTCCAAGTGGCATCGCTTCATAAATGACTGGCTGCGAACGAACGCCGCTAAATCGTTGGCAGAGTTCCTCAGCGAACCGCTGCTCAAAATCGTCTGTTTGTTCTTTTGTTCCTAAAAACATACCTTGGAACATCCGATACTTGCCACTAGTCGCGTCCTCAAGGGAGATTTCAGTCAGGTCCGAAAAGACTAGCTTGGCATCATTTTGAACAATTTGATTAGGCTTGCCACCGAGGACAAAATAATGTTTCTCATCAAAAAGAGTCAACTGAACGTCGCTTTTTTCTGCTAGGTCATAGAGGTATTCGATGTCAGCTGGACTGAGTTCTTGCCAGTCCACTAGACTCCAGTCACTGGTCTGATGGGTTGAACAACCGTTATTGACGATGACATACTCATTCTGAAGGTCCAGTCCCAGTTTTTTGTAGTAAGGAAGGACACCGAAAAGCGGGCGACCTGTACAGAGAACCAGTTTGACACCTTTTTCAATGGCTTGGTGAATGGCAGTGATGTGGGCTTGTGGGATTTCCTTGGCTTCGTTAAGGAGGGTTCCGTCCATATCCAAGGCTAGTAGTTTAATCATAAGACTTCCTTTTCTAGGTGTTTTGCTTTTATTATAGCATATAGACTATGAAATGTCTGACAGAATTGTAACATTTGACTTTCCTTTTCTTGAAAAACAAAGTAAATTCTTATATAATATGTATACTTAATATTCAAGGAGAAATAATGTCAAAGTATCACTTTAATTCAATTTACAAAAATGATGAAACAGAGTCTACAGGTCTTCTTTTCATCAAAGTCTACAACAAGTGGGAAAGCAACTTAAAAAGAGTCTTGAAATCAGTTGGTCTCACTCTGCCTCAATTTATCGTTTTAACCTCGCTCTTGTTTCTGTCTAATAGAGAGGAATATGTAACGCAAGTTGATATTGCTCGGTTCACTGGTATGGATGTCATGACGGTTTCCCAGATTGTTAGACTACTGGAGAAGAAAGACTACATTAAACGTGATCAACACCCAAAGGATAGTCGGGCAAAACTGGTTTCAGTGACGAAGTCTGGCGCGGAGAAGGTCAATCAAGCTTTACCTTTAGTAGAAGGGATTGATGAAGAATTTTTTGAAAAACTATCTAACAATAGAGAAGTTTTTAATCGCATGTTAATAGAGTTGGAGGATAAAAATGCCTAGATATTGGGTAGGAGTTGTTTCGAAGAACCATGTTTTAAGAGGAGTTGAAGGGAATTTTTGCCAGGTCTGTCATGGAAAGGGTGGCCCCTTAAATCGTATGAAAAAAGGTGACTATCTTTTATACTATAGCCCAAAATACGATATGAATGGTCAAGATAAGTTACAGGCTTTTGTGGCCGTGGGTAAAATTACAGATGATAAAGCCTATCAAGTAGAGCAGTTTGAAGGATTCTTTCCCTTTAGACGAAATGTTGAGTATTATCAGCCAGTCAAAGATTGCTTCATAGAAATAGCCAGACAACATCCTGAATGGAAAGACTATACTTCTCGACTTCGTTATGGGCATTTTGAAGTTTCCAAAGACTTTTTCCTCTATATTTTTCAGCATATGAAAGTGGATGATGGAGTATGATTGATTTCCTAGTTAAATGATTGTCAACTAAAATTTTGGATTTGGACTGTGAAGCGAACTTTGCTATAATAGAGTAAGAAACTTTGATAAACCAAACGAGGCAGAGATGAAATTACTTTATACTGATATTCGGACTTCTTTGACAGATATTTTAACCAGAGAGGCAGAAGAGCTAGTTGCTGCTGGCAAGCGGGTCTTCTACATCGCCCCCAACTCTCTTTCATTTGAAAAAGAACGCGCCGTGCTGGAATGCTTGTCCCAGCAGGCTTCTTTTGCGATTACCGTCACGCGTTTCACTCAAATGGCTCGTTACCTGGTTTTAAATGACTTGCCGACTAAAACTAGTCTAGATGACATCGGGCTTGGGATGGCTTTTTATAAGTGCCTTGCGGAACTCGATCCCAAGGACTTACGTGTTTATGGTGCAATTAAGCAGGATCCTCAATTTATCCAGCAGTTGGTTGAACTTTATCATGAGATGACGACTGCTCAGATGAGCTTTTTGGACTTAGAAAGTTTGACGGATGAGGACAAGAGAGCAGATTTACTCTTGATTTTTGAGAAAGTAACAGCCTATCTCAATCAAGGTCAGTTGGCTCAGGGAAGTCAGTTATCCCATTTGATTGAGGCTATTGAGAATGATAAGGTAAGTAGTGATTTCAGTCAGATTGCCTTGGTCATTGACGGATTTACTCGTTTTTCTGCCGAGGAAGAGCATGTGGTGGATCTGCTACATCGAAAAGGTGTCGAGATTGTTATTGGGGCTTATGCAAGCAAGAAGGCCTATATCAGTCCGTTCGCTGAAGGGAATCTCTACCAAGCCAGTGTGGAATTTCTTCATCATTTGGGAGCAAAATACCAAACACCTGCTCAGGATCGTTCTCAGACTCATGAGAAAATAGATAGTTTTGATAAGGCTTCTCGTTTGCTGGAGTCTTCTTATGATTTTTCAGAACTTACTTTAGATGTAGATGAGAAGGACCGTGAAAATCTGCAAATTTGGTCTTGTTTGACACAAAAGGAAGAGTTGGAGCTGGTGGCTCGCGCTATTCGTCAGAAATTACATGACCATCCAGAACTGAGTTACAAGAATTTCCGTATTCTGCTGGGGGATGTGGCTTCTTACCAGTTATCGCTGAAAACCATTTTTGACCAGTATCAGATTCCTTTCTATCTTGGTAGAAGTGAATCCATGGCTCATCATCCTTTGACTCAGTATGTGGAGTCTATTTTACGTTTGAAACGTTACCGTTTCCGTCAGGAAGATTTGATTAATCTCCTCAGAACTGGTCTGTATACTGACCTTAGCCAAGCGGATATTGATGCTTTTGAGCAATATCTCCGCTATCTTGGCATCAATGGCTTGCCAGCTTTTCAGCAGACCTTCACAAAATCCCACCATGGAAAATTTGATTTGGAACACTTGAACGCCCTTCGTCTGCGCGTTTTGGCGCCACTTGAAACCTTATTTGCCAGTCGGAAGCAAAAGGCTGAAAATCTCTTGCAAAAGTGGAATACTTTTCTAAAAAATGCTGCTTTAAGCAAGCAGATGCAAGAATTGACAGCTACTATGGAAACTCTAGAACAGGAAAGACAAGCCGAAGTTTGGAAAGCCTTCTGCCATGTTTTAGAACAATTTGCGACCGTTTTTGCTGGTTCACAAGTTAGTCTGGAGGACTTCCTGGCCTTGCTTCATTCTGGGATGAGTTTGTCTCAGTATCGCACCATACCAGCAACAGTGGACACCGTTCTGGTGCAGAGTTACGATCTGATTGCCCCTCTGACTGCTGACTTTGTCTACGCCATTGGGCTGACTCAGGATCATTTACCAAAAATCGCGCAAAATACCAGTCTTTTGACAGATGAAGAACGACAAAGTCTAAACCAAGCGACTGAGGAGGGAGCACAATTACTGATTGCAAGTAGCGAAAATCTCAAGAAAAATCGCTATACCATGCTTTCTTTAGTCAACGCCGCTCGTAAGCAGTTGGTGTTGTCAGCACCAAGTCTTCTTAATGAAAATGAGAGAAAGGAATCGGCCTATCTTCAGGAACTGGTGGGTTTTGGATTTAGCCGGATAGAGAAGAAGATTCATCAAAAAAGTCTGACTAAGGATGATATGGGGTCTTATCACAGTCTTTTGTCTAGTCTGATTGCCTACCATCAGCAGACAGGTTCTAGTGAAAATGAGCAAGATGTGACCTTTGTCAAGGTTCTAGCGCGTGTCATGGGGAAAAAACTTGATCAAAAAGGTCTTACAAATCCAGCACTCCCAACTAGCCCAAGCAGCAAGCCATTAGAGAAAGAGACCTTGCAGGCTCTCTATCCAGCTGACAAGGAGTTTTACCTGTCTACGTCTGGTTTGACAGAGTTTTACCGCAATGAATATAGTTATTTCCTCCGTTATGTCTTAGGCTTGCAGGAGGAATTGCGCCTGCGTCCTGATGCTCGAAGTCACGGGAATTTCTTGCATCGTATTTTTGAACGTGCCTTAAAACTGCCTGATGAAGATTCCTTTGATCAGCGTTTGGAGCAAGCTATCAAGGAAACCAGCCAAGAACGCGAATTTGAAGCTATTTATCAGGAAAGTTTGGAAGCCCAGTTTACCAAGGAAGTTCTACTTGATGTCGCGCGAACTACGGGCCACATCCTTCGTCATAATCTAGCCATTGAAACCATCCAAGAGGAAGCAACATTTGGTGGTAAAGATCAGGCCTTTATTCAATTGGATAATGGTCGCAGTGTCCATGTGCGAGGCAAGGTTGACCGAATCGACCGTTTGAAAGCTGATGGAGCGCTAGGAGTGGTGGACTACAAGTCTAGTCTGACTCAGTTCCAGTTTCCTCATTTCTTTAATGGGCTTAATTCCCAACTGCCAACCTATCTTGCTGCCCTAAAAAGAGAAGGGGAGCAGAACTTTTTCGGTGCCATGTACTTGGAAATGGCTGAGCCTGTCCAATCTTTATTAGCTGTTAAAAGTCTGGCAGGAGCAGTAGCAGAAGCCAGCAAGTCTATGAAATACCAGGGACTCTTTTTAGAGAAAGAAAGCAGTCACTTGGGCGAATTTTACAACAAAAACAAGGCCAACCAGCTGACAGACGAGGAATTCCAGCTCTTATTGGACTACAATGCCCATCTTTACAAGAAGGCAGCTGAGAAGATTTTAGAAGGCCAGTTCGCTATCAATCCCTATACCGAAAATGGCAGAAGCATTGCCCCGTACGTCCAGCAACACCAAGCCATCACAGGTTTTGAAGCAAATTACCACTTGGGACAAGCCCGTTTCCTAGAGAAGTTGGACTTAGCTGATGGCAAGCGTCTGGTCGGAGAAAAACTCAAGCAAGCTTGGTTTGAAAAAATGAGAAAGGAGTTGAATCGATGAAGCCCATTTCCTTTTTAACTGAGGAAGAAATTCAAAAACAGCAAAAAGCAGAAGCAAGTTCGAGCAAGGAACAGAAGAAAACAGCTGAGCAAATCGAAGCCATTTATACGGCAGGGCAAAATATCCTAGTTTCAGCGTCTGCTGGTTCAGGGAAGACCTTTGTCATGGCAGAGCGTATTCTGGATCAGTTAGCGCGTGGTGTAGAAATCAGCCAACTCTTTATCTCAACCTTTACCGTCAAGGCTGCTACAGAGCTTAAGGAACGTTTGGAGAAAAAAATCAGCCAACAAATCCAAGAAACCGATGATGTCGATCTCAAACAACACTTGGGACGCCAGTTGGCAGATCTACCAAACGCTGCCATCGGAACCATGGACTCCTTCACGCAAAAATTCCTTGGCAAACATGGCTATCTGATTGATATCGCACCGAACTTCCGTATTTTGCAAAATGAAAGTGAACAGTTACTCTTAAAGAACGAAGTTTTTCATCAGGTTTTTGAAGAGCATTACCAAGGTGAAAATAAAGAGAAATTTAGTCGATTAGTGAAAAACTTTGCTGGACGTGGCAAGGATGAACGAGGTCTGCGCCAGCAAGTCTACAAAATCTATGATTTCCTTCAATCCACCAGCAGTCCCCAAAAATGGCTGAACGAGTCTTTCCTCAAAGGGTTTGAAGAAGCTGACTTTGCAAATGAAAAAGACAAACTAACTGAGCAAATCAAGCAGGCGCTTTGGGACTTGGAAAGTTTCTTCCGTTATCATCTGGATAACGATGCCAAGGAGTTTCCAAAAGCTGCCTATTTAGAAAATGTGCAGCTGGTTCTGGATGAAATTGGCTCCTTAAATCAAGAGTCCGATAGCCAGGCTTATCAAGCTGTGCTTGCGCGTATTATCGCCATCTCTAAGGAGAAAAATGGTCGATCTCTAGCTAACTCCAGTCGTAAGGCCGATTTGAAGCCACTGGCTGATGCCTACAACGAAGAGAGAAAGACCCAGTTTGCTAAACTAGGACAACTAGCGGACCAGATAACCATTCTCGACTACCAAGAACGTTATCATGAAGATACTTGGGAGCTAGCTAAAACTTTCCAAACCTTTATGAGTGATTTTGTGGAGGCTTATCGTGAACGCAAACACCAGGAAAATGCCTTTGAATTCGCTGATATTAGTCATTACACCATTGAGATTTTAGAGAATTTCCCACAAGTTCGCGAGACTTATCAAGAGAGATTCCATGAAGTCATGGTCGATGAGTATCAGGATACCAACCACATTCAAGAACGGATGCTGGAATTGCTGTCGAATGGTCACAATCGCTTTATGGTGGGAGATATCAAGCAGTCCATCTACCGTTTCCGTCAGGCAGATCCCCAGATTTTCAATGAAAAATTCCAACGCTATGCGCAAAATCCTCAAGAAGGAAAGCTGATTTTGCTCAAGGAAAATTTCCGTAGTAGTTCAGAAGTGCTGTCAGCAACCAATGATGTTTTTGGACGCCTTATGGACCAGGAGGTCGGCGAAATCAACTACGATAGCATGCACCAGCTTGTTTTTGCCAATACCAAACTAACTCCCAATCCAGAAAATAAGGCAGAATTTCTCCTCTACGACAAGAACGATAGTGGGCAAGAGGAAGAAGAAAGCCAAGCAGAAACGAAACTCACTGGGGAAATGCGCCTGGTCATCAAGGAAATCTTAAAGCTTCATCAGGAAAAAGGTGTTACCTTTAAAGAAATAGCCCTTTTGACTTCCAGCCGCAGTCGTAATGACCAGATTCTTCTTGCCCTGTCTGAGTACGGGATACCTGTCAAAACCGACGGTGAGCAAAACAATTATCTCCAATCCCTAGAAGTGCAAGTCATGCTGGATACGCTTCGTGTCATTCACAATCCCCTGCAAGACTATGCCTTAGTTGCTCTGATGAAGTCTCCAATGTTTGGTTTTGATGAGGACGAGTTGGCACGTTTATCCCTCCAGAAAGCAGAGAATAAAATCCAAGAAAATCTCTATGAGAAACTGGTCAATGCTCAAAAACTGGCAACAAGTCAGAAAAACTTGATTCATACAGCTCTAGCTGAAAAACTCAATCAATTCATGGATATTTTGGATTCTTGGCGCTTATATGCCAAAACCCACTCTCTCTATGACTTGATTTGGAAGATTTACAACGACCGTTTTTATTATGACTATGTTGGGGCTTTGCCAAACGGACCTGCTAGACAGGCCAATCTCTATGCCCTAGCTCTGCGAGCAGATCAGTTTGAAAAGAGTAATTTCAAGGGCTTGTCTCGTTTTATTCGTATGATTGATCAGGTTTTGGAAGCCCAGCATGATCTCGCAAGCGTAGCCGTCGCACCGCCTAAAGATGCCGTGGAACTTATGACCATTCACAAGAGCAAAGGACTGGAGTTTCCTTATGTCTTTATCCTCAATATGGATCAGGACTTCAACAAGCAAGACTCGATGTCAGAAGTTATTCTCAGTCGTCAAAATGGGCTTGGTGTCAAATACATTGCCAAAGTGGAAACAGGAGCAGTGGAAGCACACTATCCTAAAACCATCAAACTCTCTATTCCTAGCTTAACTTATACGCAGAATGAGAAAGAACTGCAACTGGCTAGCTATTCAGAGCAGATGCGTCTGCTATATGTTGCCATGACGCGAGCTGAGAAAAAACTCTATCTTGTTGGCAAGGGTTCTCGTGAAAAGCTAGAAGCCAAGGAATATCCAGCAGCAAACAATGGAAAATTAGATGGCAATACCAGACTGCAAGCAAGAAATTTCCAAGATTGGGTCTGGGCTATCAGTAAAGTATTTACCAAGGACAATCTCAACTTTAGCTATCGTTTTGTTGGTGAAGACCAGTTGACTAGAGAAGCTATCGGAGAATTGGAAAACAAGAGCCCTCTCCAAGATAGCTCTCAAGCAGACAATCGCCAGTCAGAAACTATCAAAGAAGCTTTGGAAATGCTAAAAGAAGTAGAAGTCTATAATACGCTTCACCGTGCAGCTATTGAACTCCCTAGTGTCCAAACTCCAAGCCAAATCAAGAAATTCTACGAACCAGTAATGGATATGGAAGGGGTACAAATTGCTAACCAAACCAAATCACCAGAGAAGCCAATCAGCTTTGATTTACCAGATTTTTCAACTAAAGAAAAGGTAACAGGAGCAGAAATTGGTAGTGCAACCCACGAACTCATGCAGAGAATGGACCTTGGTCAGCAACCAACACTTGCTAGCCTGAAAGATACTCTTAAACAAGTTCAAACTAGTCCAGCTGTTAGAGACAAGATCAATCTTTCTAAAATCCTAGCCTTCTTTGATACGTCACTCGGTCAAGAAATTCTCGCCAATACAAATCATCTCTATCGCGAGCAACCTTTCTCCATGCTCAAACGCGACCAAAAGAGTCAGGAAGACTTTGTTGTTCGTGGAATCTTGGATGGCTATCTTCTTTATAAGGATCGTATCGTTCTTTTCGACTACAAAACAGACCATTACGATGAACCAAGTCAACTCATAGACCGCTATCGTGGTCAGTTAGCCTTATACGGAGAAGCTTTATCACGAGCCTATTCGATTGAAAACATTGAAAAATACTTGATTTTGCTCGGCAAAGATGAGGTTCAAGTTGTAAAAGTATAACCTAGAAAGGAGACCTCATGACACTTCCAGTTAGAAAATCCCTGCACGATGCGGTTTTACAGGCTTCAAAAGCCGATACTTGGGATCAAGCTACCAAGGAATGGAATGAAGTTTCCTTGATTTTTAATGGCATTGGCCGTAGTAACTGTGTCTGTGGGAACGCCATAAAATACGCCTACGAACTCTTTAACGGAGTTACAGGCCAACGTCTCTTTCCTATAGGAAGCGACTGTGTTCGCCATTTTCATCGAATGACTTTAGACCAGCAACTCGAAGAGGAAGAAAAACTGCTCAGAAAAGTTGAAAATCTAACCAGAAAGGCTCAGAAAAAGGAAAAAATCAAGGTCACTAAAAGCGATTTTGACGAACGACTTCTAAAATGGTTTTGGGAAAAAGGTGTTTTCAAAGCCAATCGTGGCAATCAATTCGCACCTGAGAGAGACTATCAGCTCTTCCTAGAGGTCTTTCAAGGCGGAAGTTGGACCAAGGCAGAGCCAAAGAAGAAGGCTCGTATGGAAGAAGTGCTGGAAAAGTGTATCAAACCTTTTTTACTTGGTAAGACCGATGATCAACTCTACCTTGTCAAACTAGGCAAGGAGAAAATTGACTACGAGCAGCATTTACGGATTCAAGCGGAGAAAGAACGCAAGAAAAGAGATAAAATCGCCAAGCAATACGCTGACAACCTCATTCTTGCCATGGGACCTGCAGAACGAGCCTATCAAGATTACTTTGGCTTTACAGAAACCTTGACCCAAGAAGAACGAATATGGGAAAAAATCCTCTTTGGTAAGAATAGGGACGAACGGGCTATCAAGGCTAAACAAAACCAAAAGGAGTTGGAAAAGGATCAGCGAATTGCAAATCAAGATCCTATTGAACGAAAGCAGAAGCAGACTTGGCTTCTCAATTCCTATTTTCGGGATTTGCCTGATGAAAAATCCAGATTTTCTCGGCTCCTATTAGAATATCGAAAAAGTGGAGAAGTACGCTTTTCAGATGAATACTTATCTGAGCATCTCATCGACTTTTTTTACAAGATGAAAGCCTTTGAGTTTGAGATTGCTCCGGAACAAGCTGCTGAATTTTTAAAAGAATGCCTTCAGGCAGAACATCTGTCATCTGCACAAGAAAGCTGGACTAGAGGGATTCTCCTCAATTGTCTTCATCCGTTTTTAGATAGGTTACTCATATAGAAAAAATCCTACCTTGTCTATGCATGGTAGGATTTAAGTATCTCCAAAGATGTACTGGTAAAGTTGGACGACTTTCTGAAAACATTGTGTGTCCATTCTTGTTATTTTTTGAGCATTTCGCATCCGAAAATCAAAGGTATAGAGTTGAAATGGATTGACAGCACCATCTACCTTGTCCGACGAGACAGGAACGAGCAAGCCTTTTTCTGCCAAACGACGTTGGCCGTGAGTGATAGGACAGACAGCCACAAAACCAGTTTGCAAGGCATATTCTCTCCTAGAAACGACCAAGGCAGGTCGCCGTTTCTGGATTTCTCGACCGACTGATGGATCAAAGTCCAGCCAAATGATATCCTGCTTTTCAGGAATATAGTCAGATTTCGCTATCAAGTGACCTTACCCCTTCAAAATCATTTGTCATTCTCAAATCAGTAAACCCATCAAAAGGATCTTTCAGTTTTGGAGCTAAGACAATGACTCCGTCAATCCCTTTGTAGACGACCATTTCTTGACCTTCTGTCATCCCCAAATTTTTAGGAATGGTCACAGTGAGCGAATTCCCCACCTTCCGAGTCTTTACTGTATTCATTGCTCTACCTCCACGAATTAGTATACACTAAGTATATACCTGTTGGCAAAAAAAGTCAAGTAAATCCTGACTGGCATCAAGGATGTTTCGGACCAATACTATTTGTCGTTTATTGTGGTCAAAGCCTGTGCAAAAGTTCCTCATTTATGATAGAATAGGTAGTAAGAAAGAAAACGTTTTTACTACGTTTTTTTTAGTCGGAAGGGGAAAATATTATGGCTACTATTCAATGGTTTCCGGGCCACATGTCTAAGGCTCGGCGGCAAGTTCAGGAGAATTTAAAATTTGTTGATTTTGTGACGATTTTGGTGGATGCTCGGCTACCTTTATCTAGTCAAAATCCTATGTTAACCAAGATTGTGGGTGATAAACCTAAACTCTTGATTTTGAACAAGGCTGACCTAGCAGACCCAGCAATGACCAAAGAATGGCGTCAGTATTTTGAATCACAGGGAATCCAAACTCTGGCTATCAACTCCAAAGAGCAAGTGACTGTAAAAGTTGTGACGGATGCCGCTAAAAAGCTCATGGCTGATAAGATTGCACGCCAGAAAGAACGAGGTATCAAGATCGAAACCTTGCGGACCATGATTATCGGAATTCCAAATGCTGGTAAGTCAACTCTCATGAACCGTTTGGCTGGGAAAAAGATTGCAGTTGTCGGCAATAAACCAGGTGTTACTAAGGGGCAACAGTGGCTCAAAACCAACAAAGACCTTGAAATTTTAGACACACCAGGGATTCTCTGGCCTAAGTTCGAAGACGAAACCGTTGCTTTGAAACTAGCCTTGACTGGAGCAATTAAAGATCAACTACTCCCAATGGATGAAGTGACCATTTTTGGTCTCAATTATTTCAAAAAACATTATCCAGAAAAGCTAGCTGAACGCTTCAAACAAATGAAGATAGAAGAAGAAGCACCTGTTATCATCATGGATATGACCCGTGCTCTCGGTTTCCGAGATGATTACGACCGCTTTTACAGCCTCTTCGTCAAGGAAGTCCGTGATGGAAAGCTCGGTAACTACACCTTAGATACATTGGACGACATCGATGACGACGATTAAAGAAATCAGAAAACTTCTTGCTACGGTCAAAGACTTAGACAATCCCTTTTTTCTTGAACTGGAAAAAGATAGCCGAACTGGAGTTCAAAAAGAAATCAGCAAGCGGAAAAAAGCCATTCAGGCTGAACTTGAAGAAAATCTTCGTCTAGAAAACATGCTTTCCTATGAAAAAGAGCTTTATAAACAAGGATTAAGCTTAATAGCAGGCGTTGACGAGGTCGGACGTGGTCCTTTGGCTGGACCTGTGGTCGCTGCAGCCGTTATCTTGCCAAAAAATTGTAAAATCAGAGGCCTCAACGATAGTAAGAAAATCCCCAAAAAGAAACATTTGGAAATTTTTCAAGCCGTTCAAGACCAAGCTCTGACAATCGGCATTGGAATCATGGATAATCAAGTTATTGACCAAGTCAATATCTATGAAGCAACCAAGCTTGCTATGATAGAAGCAATCTCTCAGCTCAGTCCCCAGCCTGAGCACCTCTTGATAGATGCCATGAAACTGGAGTTGCCAATTTCACAAACCTCCATTATCAAAGGAGATGCCAACTCCCTCTCAATCGCAGCCGCATCTATAGTGGCCAAGGTGACACGGGATGAATTGATGAAGGAATACGATCATCAATATCCAGGCTATGATTTCACGGCTAATGCAGGTTATGGAACAGCTAAACATCTAGAAGGACTGGAAAAACTAGGTGTCACTCCAATTCACCGAACCAGTTTTGAACCTGTCAAAACACTGGTTTCAACTAAGAAAGACAAGTAAGAGGAAATGATTATGGAGGAACAGTCAGAAACACTCAGTTCCAAGAAAGAATTTGCCTTTGCCTCAAGCACCATATTATCCCAAGTTGGACGAGGAATCATTGTCGGTCTCGTCGTCGGGCTAATCGTCGGATCCTTTCGTTTCTTAATCGAAAAGGGCTTCCACCTGATACAAGGACTCTATCAAGATCAAGCGCACCTAGTGCGCAATCTTTTTATCATTGGTCTGTTTTATTTAATGGTTTGCTGGCTTAGCGCGAAACTAACTCGGTCAGAAAAAGATATCAAGGGTTCAGGAATTCCTCAAGTTGAAGCCGAACTAAAGGGACTCATGACTCTTAACTGGTGGAGTGTCCTCTGGAAAAAATATATTCTAGGGATTCTCGCTATTGCCAGTGGCCTTATGTTAGGTCGAGAAGGGCCAAGTATTCAGCTCGGAGCAGTTGGTGGTAAAGGCATTGCCAAGTGGCTCAAATCTAGCCCAGTTGAGGAACGTTCCTTAATTGCCAGTGGAGCAGCCGCTGGTTTAGCTGCAGCCTTTAACGCCCCAATAGCAGGACTTCTCTTTGTAGTAGAAGAAGTCTATCATCACTTTTCAAGATTTTTCTGGGTTTCCACTCTAGCAGCCAGTATTGTAGCAAACTTTGTTTCGCTCCTTATGTTTGGTCTAACACCCGTATTGGATATGCCTGACAATATTCCTCTTATGACTCTGGACCAGTATTGGATTTATTTGATTATGGGGATTTTTCTCGGCATTTCTGGTTTTCTTTACGAGAAAGCTGTGCTCAATGTCAACAAGATTTATGACTGGCTTGGTAAAAAAATCAATTTAGATAGAGCTTATTATCCAATTTTAGCTTTTATCCTTATCATACCAGTAGGGATTTTTATGCCACAAATTCTCGGTGGTGGGAACCAAATCGTTCTTTCTTTAACTGAGCAACACTTTAGTTTACAAGTTTTACTTGCCTACTTCCTCATTCGTTTTATTTGGAGTATGATGAGTTATGGTAGTGGACTACCTGGCGGAATTTTCCTACCTATTCTGGCACTTGGTTCCTTACTTGGTGCCCTAGTTGGAGCCATTTGTGTTAATCTTGGACTTGTCAGTCAGCAACAATTTCCAATATTTATCATTTTAGGAATGAGTGGCTACTTTGGAGCAATATCTAAGGCTCCCCTAACAGCCATGATTCTTGTAACCGAAATGGTAGGAGACATCCGAAACCTCATGCCTCTCGGACTTGTGACCCTAGTAGCCTACATTATCATGGATTTACTAAAGGGTGCACCAGTATACGAGGCCATGCTTGAGAAAATGATGCCAGAAGAGATGACAGACGACGGAGAAGTAACTCTTATCGAAATACCTGTTTCAGATAGAATAGCTGGAAAACAAGTCCATGAACTCAACTTACCACAAAATGTACTCATTACCACCCAAGTCCATAATGGTAAAAGTCAAACAGTTAACGGCTCAACTAGAATGTATCTGGGCGATATGATTCATCTAGTTATTCCAAAAAGTGAAATTGGAAAAGTCAAAGATTTGTTGTTGTAGAGCAATAATCAATATTACATAATTTTAATTACGTAACAATTGAAAGAAAAGTTGGGATGAAAAATATGAAGGTATCCTTATCAATATAAGGAAAAAAACAAAATATAAAGGATGTCGCATGGCAAAAAGAACGCTGAAAAAATAAGGATATTTTACCATCTTTTAAAAAATACTTATTGTTGTAATAGATGACTGTCATTGCGGTTTATTTATAATTCCCAAAGAGATGCCTAGCAGTAAAAAATCTTTCTACAAAGAATTGTAAAGGAAAGATAGTTATTGAAGAATAAAGAGCATTATTTTCTCCATAAATTTAATTAAATTAATGTTTTTATGGTATAATAAATTCAAAGTGAAAAGAATTTATGGAGAAAATAATGAAAATCAGCATTGAAAAAATTGGAAAAATTCACCACTCAGATATAATAATTGACGGTCTTACTATTATCGCTGGTAAAAACTCAACAGGAAAAAGTACAGTAAGCAAATCATTATTCGCTATCTTTAATTCATTTTATAAAATTACACAGACGTATAGATCTTATAAAGAACGAGCAATTAAAAGTAGAATATTAGATTTAGATAATTATTTTGACATTTTCTTTTTTAACGAAAATCCTATAGACCTTAATAAAGTTGTTTTAAAACTTATTTCAACTCAAACAGAAGAAGATATTAAAAAAGTTTTAAACTTATATAGTTTAAATGAACAATTGTCTGAATCAAATTTTCAAAAGTTGATTTTGGCTATATATAAAATAAACCAATCAACAATGCAACAGGTGCTGTACGAAGAAACCAATAATTATTTCGAATCAGAATTTTCGTCTAACATAAATAATGTAAATTCTAAACATGAGATTGGCTCTATAAAACTAAAAATTAAAAATGAACAGATTGAAACGTATTTCCAAAATGACAAACTTATTGACATACCAAACTTTTTTAGTCTAAACTTTAAGCCAATTTATATTGACGATCCATTTATAATAGATACAATCAATCAAACAGATTTTAGAATGTTTAGAAGTGATTCAGAAACCAATCGAACTCATAGACAGGTTATTTTAAGCCAGTATAATAAGAAAGAATCAGAGAATCCAATAGATAAAATTATTATCAAAGAAGACATTCAAATTATTTATGATAAAATTGAAAAGATATTAGATGAAAATGGCACTGGCATTGTATACTCATATAACAGAGGTAATGAAGATAAAAAAGTTTTAAGTATAGATAATCTATCCTCGGGTATGAAAACTTTTTATTTATTAAAGAAATTGATAGAAAATGGTACAATTGAACCAAACTCACCAGTAATTTTAGATGAACCAGAAGTTCATCTACATCCTGAATGGCAACTAGTTTTAGCTGAGATCATAGTATTAATGCAAAAATATATGAATCTAAATTTCCTTATAAATTCACACAGTCCATATTTTGTAAGAGCAATTGAAGTTTACTCGACAAAATATGCAATTGATTCCAAAACTAAATATTATTTAGCGAAAATAGAAAATGATTTATCGGAATTTGAAGATGTTACTGGAAATGTTTCAGAGATTTATAAAATATTAGCAAAGCCATTTCAAAAAATTGAAAATGAGAGATTTATTTAAGTTATGAAAAATTTATTAAATAATAGTATTTTTACAAATAATATTTCAAATTTCAGAGATATTTCATTTGATAATTGTAATAATGAATATTTAATTGATGAAAATTACTCTATACATTCTAATTCTGCAATTAACTTTGATGATGTAATGAAAGAGCACGTTCTTTCTTTTGGTATTACAGATAAAAGCTTAAAGTCAGTAGATTCAGTGATTTTTTCAGAGAAATTGAATAAAATTTTTTTTATTGAGTTTAAAAATGGTAGAATTGAAGTTCCAGAAACAATTCAAAGAGGAAATCGTCAAAGACGCAGAATAAATCGTTTAGACATTGAAATTGCAAGATTAAAATTAGAACTTATCAGGACAAAGGTTAAAGATTCAATAACTGCATGTTGTGAAATTTTTTCTAAAAATCCCGATTTTTTTAGAGAAAATTGTTATTTTATTCTAGTATATAATGAAAATAAAAATAGTTGTATTATACCAGATAGTCTAGATAATCCCGGTTTTACTAGTCTACTTCAAAGTTTTTCACAAATTAGTCAAACTCGCTTTCATAAATTTGGAATGGGTGTTTTAGAAAAATTGTGTGTAGATGAAGTTAGAACCTTTACACCGATGGAATTCGAAGATTTTATTATTAATTATTCATAATATAAATTCGATAAATTTTTTCAAATTATGTCCAACAAAATTTGTCTCTTTATCAACTGTAATGGGTGGAATAAAAGCTAATATCTGGGGAGGACGATCGTTGTCCTCTCTATTTTTATATTCAGAGCGATGAAAATCCGTTTTTTAAATTTGTTTCCGAAAAACTATAATTTTCTTGAAAAATATATAAGTCTATGCTATACTACTAGTAGACTAATTTAGGGAGAAAATCATGAAACGTGAGATTTTACTAGAACGAATCGACAAACTAAAACAAATCATGCCCTGGTATGTTCTGGAATACTACCAATCCAAGCTTGCTGTGCCCTACAGTTTTACAACCTTGTACGAATATCTCAAGGAATACGATCGATTTTTCAGCTGGGTTTTAGAGTCTGGAATTTCAAATGCTGATAAAATGTCTGATATTCCTTTATCTGTCTTGGAAAATATGTCTAAGAAAGATATGGAAGCTTTTATCCTATATCTACGTGAACGTCCATTGCTGAATGCTAATACAACCAAGCAAGGTGTATCTCAGACGACCATCAATCGGACCTTATCAGCACTTTCTAGTCTTTACAAGTATCTAACAGAGGAGGTTGAAAACGACCTGGGAGAACCCTATTTCTATCGTAATGTAATGAAGAAAGTTTCAACCAAGAAAAAGAAAGAAACACTTGCTGCTAGAGCTGAAAACATCAAGCAAAAACTCTTTCTAGGTGATGAAACAGAAGGTTTTCTAACTTATATCGATCAGGAGTACCCACAACAGCTCTCAAATCGCGCTCTCTCATCATTTAATAAGAACAAAGAACGTGATTTGGCCATTATTGCCCTTCTCCTAGCGTCTGGTGTCCGCTTATCTGAAGCTGTTAATCTAGATCTAAGAGACCTCAATCTCAAAATGATGGTGATCGATGTCACTCGAAAAGGGGGGAAACGTGATTCTGTCAATGTCGCTGCTTTTGCTAAGCCTTACCTAGAGAATTATCTAGCCATTCGAAATCAACGCTATAAGACGGAAAAGACAGATACAGCTCTCTTTTTGACCTTATATCGAGGCGTTCCCAATCGTATTGATGCTTCTAGTGTTGAAAAGATGGTTGCTAAGTACTCTGAGGACTTCAAAGTCCGTGTAACTCCACACAAACTACGCCATACCCTGGCGACTAGGCTCTATGATGCTACTAAATCGCAAGTTTTGGTCAGCCATCAGCTAGGACATGCCAGTACACAAGTCACTGACCTCTATACCCATATCGT
Organism: Streptococcus sp. FDAARGOS_256; assembly: GCF_002289235.2. GTDB lineage: Bacteria > Bacillota > Bacilli > Lactobacillales > Streptococcaceae > Streptococcus. Next base: position 585,948 of record NZ_NTGM02000001.1, on the reverse strand, counting down.
CAATGATGAACAAAAGAATGCTTTAGATAGTTTATGATTGTTACATATTATAAATTATGTAAAGCAACTATTGCTAAAAAACGAAAGACCAATTCCTTTATCTTTCGTTTTTTATTTATTTAAACTCAATCCAGTAGTTACGGTGAGGCTCTATAATTACTGGTTTACCCCAAAAGGCTTGCAGATAGGCTAGATTTGCTGGGCTTACTGGTTTTTTTGAATCATTGTACTGCTCAGCACTCTCTTTAGTTAGAAAACATTTTACTGCTTCATAAGAAGTACCATCAGCTGATTCTCTTTCGATTCCAATATACGAAATTTCGTCACCATTTTTAAGATCGTCAGTTAACAGTTTACCAATAAAGAACACTGTCTTATCTTTCATAAATTCATAAGCCTTACTATTTTCAAGTCGGTTATTTGCTGCAGCAAACATAATACAAAAACTATCAACAATGTCCTTCAAAGACATTAGGTCTTCTTTGTTTACTTTGATTTCATCGGGGAGAAGACCGCCAATTATAAGATTTTGAAAATGGGCTTGCTGGATTACATTATCTAAAGCCATTCCCAGAGCTATTTGAACAGCTTGGTATCCTAAAGGTTGAAGCTCTTTGTATTTCATATCATAATGTTCTTGTGTGATGCTTATATTTAAACTTTCAGTTTGATTAATTTCTTCATTTCTATAGAAAGCAACAACATTACGGTCTAACTGTTCAAATAGATTAAGGCTTTCTACTGGAATTTCTAACATTAATGAATAACTCCTTTTCATTTTTCATCTCTATTATAATCTAATCAGCATGATTATTAAGTTTAACCCTAATAAAAGAATCCATCATAAATGGATTCTTTTTCCTTACCCCACTACTGCTTCAGCGATTTCTTCACGGCTGATACCAGCAAAGTAGCGTGTGATGTCAATAGTTTCTAGTGCCTTAAGAACATCTTCGCGTTCATATTTTACGCCACGAAGGACATCTTCTACAGCTGCAACGTCCTCGATACCAAAGAAGTCCCCATAGATCTTGATATCTTGGATTTTTGATTCAATGACGTTGGCAAAAACTTCGACCTTACCACTGGTGAATTTTGTTCCACGACGGACGTTAAATTCAGGTGATTTACCGTAGTTCCAGTTCCAAGTACCGAACTTGGTATCCTTGATACGATTGATTTCAGCCAATTCTTGCTCAGAAAAAACGTATTCAGTCATCTCTGGGTACTCTTTTTTCATGTATTCCAAGAGCAAATCACGGAATTCTTCAACTGTGATTTTTTCTGGCAATTCATTGACAATATTTGTTACACGGGCACGGACGGATTTGACACCTTTTGACTCAAATTTATCCTTTGAAACCTTGAGGGCGTTAGCAAGAACTGACAAATCAACGTCAAAGAGCAAGCAACCATGGTGCATGATACGCCCATTGATATAGGCTTGAGCATTGCCACAGAATTTTTTGCCATCAATCTCTAGATCATTACGGCCTGTAAATTCGGCTTTAACACCAAGTTGAGCCAAGGTATTGATGACTGGAGTTGAGAAGCTCTTGAAGTCAAAGGCCTTGTTTTCATCTTCTTTTGAAATGATGGTGTAGTTGAGGTTGTTTAAATCGTGGTAAACAGCTCCACCACCACTGATACGGCGGACCACCTCAATACCATTTTCTCGAACATAATCACGGTTAATCTCTTCAATAGTATTCTGGTGACGACCAACAATGATAGAAGGTTTGTTAATCCAAAGAAGGAAGATTTGATCCTCATCTAGTAAGTGTTTAAAGGCATATTCTTCCAAGGCGATATTAAAAGCAGTGTCGTTTGAATGATTGATAATATATTTCATGATATCCCTTTATACGATAGAGACTGGAAAACATCTTTCCAGCCTAGTCTATCTTCGTTTTATTTTTTCTTAGGTGAATGGATGGCCATTCCTAAAACATCCGCAAATGCTTCGTACATCACTTCAGAGTAGGTTGGGTGTCCGTGGATAGTCTTCAGCATTTCCTCAACAGTGATTTCCATTTCGATGATGCTTGATGCCTCGTTGATCAATTCTGCGGCTGCAGGACCAATGATGTGCACACCAAGGATTTCCCCGTATTTCTTATCAGCGATAACTTTTACGAAACCTTGAGCAGCATCAGATGCAATGGCACGACCGTTGGCTGCAAAGTTGAATTTACCGATTGCGACATCGTATTTCTCACGTGCTTGTTCTTCAGTCAGACCTACTGCTGCTACTTCAGGGAGAGTGTAGATAGCTGCTGGAGTCAAGTTCAATTTAGCAACAGCATGGTTTCCTTTGAGGGCATTTTCAGCAGCAACTTCCCCCATACGGAAGGCTGCGTGCGCCAACATTTTAGTACCGTTGATGTCACCTGGTGCGTAGATTCCAGGAACAGAAGTTTCCATGTACTCATTGACCTTAATACGACCACGATCCAATTCAAACTCAACATCGCCAATTCCTTCAAGGTCTGGTACACGACCGATTGAAAGAAGAGCTTTATTTGCAATGATATCGTCTTTTCCTTCAACCTTGATACGAAGTTGGCCATTTTCCTCGATGATTTCTTGCAATTTTGTACCTGTCAAGATGGTCATACCTTTGCGTTCCAAAATCAAGCGAAGATTCTTAGACACTTCCGCATCCATAGCTGGAACGATACGGTCCATCATTTCGATAACAGTTACTTTTGAACCAAATGTCATGAATGCTTGGCCGAGTTCGATACCGACAACCCCACCACCGATGATTACGAGGCTTTCTGGAACTTCGTTCATTTCAAGAATATCATCGCTGGTCATCACAAGTGGAGATTCCATACCAGGGACGTTAATCTTGCTGACTTTTGAACCACCAGCAAGGATAATTTTCTTGGTTTCAAGCAATTCAGAACCATTTACCAAGACATTCTTATCTTTAGTGATAGTACCAACACCCTTATGAACTGTAACTCCGTAGCTGCGAAGAAGACCCGCAACACCACCTACCAAGGTATTGACAACTTTAGATTTAGTTTCTAAAAGTTTATCCATATCAACAGTGAAGGTTGGATTTTCAATGACAATACCACGGTTTGCTGCATGACCGATGTTTTCGATGATTTCAGCGTTGTGAAGGTAGGTCTTAGTTGGGATACAGCCGCGGTTCAAGCAAGTTCCACCGAGTTCAGATTTCTCAACAAGGGCAACCTTACCACCAAGTTGAGCAGCTTTAATGGCCGCTACATATCCAGCAGGACCTCCACCAATCACAACGATATCAAAGGCATCATCGCTCTTGCCGTCGTCGTTTGAAGCACTAGCTGCAGGTACAGGTTTTGATTCTGGCGCAGCAGCTCCAGCTGTTGGGATATTTTCCCCTTCTTCTCCAAGGTAACCGATAACTTCCGTTACAGGGACAGTTTCACCATCTCCTTTGAGGATGGCAATCAAGTATCCATCTTCTTCGGCTTCCAATTCCATGCTGACTTTATCAGTCATGATTTCCAAAAGGATTTCTCCTTCTTTTACAAATTCTCCGACTTTCTTATTCCATTGGACGATTTGTCCTTCTGTCATATCCACGCCGGCTTTTGGCATAATTACTTCTAAGGCCATGTCTTACTTCCTTTATCTATATCTCTAAAAATAAATACTGTATTTTTAAACCAACATTGAGATTGGGTTCTCAATTAAGGCTTTCAAGTCTTTCATAAACTTAGCACCAGCCATACCATCTACGACACGGTGGTCAATAGTTAACCCTAGGCTCATGATAGGACGAATAACAATCTCACCATTGACAACTACAGGTTTTTCAACTGTTGAGCTAACCCCGAGGATAGCTGAGTTTGGTTGGTTAATAATCGGACCAAAGGACTGAACACCAAACATTCCCAAGTTACTAATTGTGAAGGTTGAGTTTTGTAACTCACTTGGAGCCAATTTGCCATCCAAGGTACGACCAATCACGTCTTTAAAGGCTACTACTAACTCTGACAAGCTCATTTTTTCAGCATTGTAAACAACTGGTGTCATTAGACCGTTATCCATACCAACCGCCATCGCAAGGTTGACATAGTTATGAGTGATAATGGTCTTGCCGTCTTCTGTCAATGAAGCGTTGATGTATGGGTGTTTCATCAATGTTTTCACAACAGCGAGTGAAAGAAGGTCTGTTACAGTAGTCTTCTTACCAGTCGCTTCCATAATCGGATCAAGAACCTTCTTACGAAGGGCCAGCATTTCAGTCATATCAACTTCATAGTTGAGTGTGAAAGTTGGCGCAGTTAGGTAAGATTCAACCATACGTTGCGCGATAACCTTACGCATTGGTGTCATTGGAATACGCTCAATCTCACCATAAGGAGTGATATTGTCTGGAACTTCTTCCACTTTTTCGATTTGAGCAGGAGACTTGATGGTGTCGTTTTCGATATTTTCAGGAAGCAAGGCCAAAACGTCCTTCTTCATGATCTTACCACGATGACCCGTTCCTTGGATTTCCTGCCAAGCAATGTTATGTTCGAGGGCAATTCGTTTTGCAAGTGGCGAAATGCGAACCACGTTTGTGTCTTTATAAGTTTCCACGTCTTCTTTGTGGACACGACCGTTTGCACCTGAGCCAGAAACGTCGTAGAGGTTGATCCCTAGATCATTCGCTAACTTTCTAGCCGCAGGAGTCGCTCTTAGCTTGTCATCAGCCATGACCTCTCCAATTCTATACTAAGATATTTAGGACGAAAAGAGTTCTGCACCTAAAAGATACAAAGTTTCTCGTCTTTTTTATTTTATTTACATAACTTATATTATGTATTATTCTTTGTTATATGTCTTACGGATTGCTTCCTTGATGCTTTCAACTGTTGGAATCATTGCATTTTCTAAATTTTGTGCGTAAGGCATTGGCACATCCTCTCCGGCGCAACGGCGGATTGGTGCGTCTAGATAATCAAATGCTTCTGATTCTGAAATAATAGCTGAAATCTCTCCGATATAGCCACTTGTTTTGTGAGCATCGTTGACAAGCACCACCTTACCAGTCTTCTTCACTGAGTTAATGATGATATCCTTATCAAGCGGAATGAGGGTACGTGGGTCCACAATTTCAACTGAAATTCCCTCTTCTGCTAATTCTTCAGCAGCTTGAACCACACGACGAAGCATTTTACCATAAGTAACGACTGTTACATCTGTACCTTCACGTTTGATTTCACCAACTCCAAGTGGGATTGTGTAGTCTGGATCAACTGGAACTTCCCCTTTTTGGTTAAATTCTGACTTGTATTCAAGGATGATAACAGGGTTGTTATCACGGATAGAAGACTTGAGCAGTCCTTTCATGTCAGCAGGCGTACCTGGAGCTACAACCTTGAGTCCTGGAATGTGAGTGAACCAAGACTCTAGTGATTGCGAGTGCTGAGCCGCAGAACCAACTCCATTACCAGCTGCACAACGGACAGTCATTGGAACCTGACCTTTCCCACCAAACATATAACGTGTTTTAGCAGCTTGGTTGACGATATTGTCCATGGCAATAACCGAGAAGTCCATGAAGGTCATATCGACAATTGGACGAAGTCCTGTCATGGCTGCTCCTGCTGCTGCTCCCGAGATGGCAGCTTCAGAAATCGGACAGTCACGGACACGTTCTGGACCAAATTCTTCGAGCATTCCAACAGAAGTTCCGAAGTCTCCTCCGAAGACACCGACGTCTTCTCCCATCAAGAATACATTTTCATCGCGACGCATTTCCTCAGACATAGCAAGGATAATGGTGTCACGGAACGACATTGTTTTTGTTTCCATTTTTATCTCTTTCTCCTTAGTCTGCGTAAATATCTTCAAATGCTGATTCTAGTGGCGGGAATGGGCTTTCTTCTGCAAATTTAACAGAAGCTTCTACTGCTTCCTTGACTTGTGCTTGAATTTCTTCCAATTCTTCTGCACTTGCAATATTGTTTTCAATGAGGTATTTGCGAAGGTTTTCGATTGGGTCTTTTTGTTTCCACAATTCCACTTCTTCACGCGTACGATATTTACCAGGGTCAGATGATGAGTGACCAAGCCAGCGATAAGTGATACTTTCGATCAAGACTGGACCATTGCCACCACGAACATGGTCTACAGCTTTCTTAAATCCTTCATAGACATCGATGACATTGTTTCCATCTTCGATAAACATTCCAGGAATTCCATAAGCAGCGCTACGTTGATGGATATGCTCCACATTGGTCATTTTCTTGATATCCGCAGAAATCCCATAACCGTTGTTAATGCAGTAGAAAATAACAGGAAGTTTCCAAATAGAAGCCATATTCACTGCTTCATGGAAAACACCTTCGTTGGTCGCGCCATCTCCAAAGAAGCAGACAACGATTTTACCAGTATGTTGCATTTGCTGACTGAGGGCTGCACCGACAGCGATTCCCATACCACCACCTACAATACCATTGGCACCAAGGTTACCAGCATCCAGGTCAGCGATGTGCATAGAACCACCTTTTCCTTTACAGGTTCCAGTGTATTTCCCGAGGATTTCAGCCATCATTCCATTGAGGTCAATCCCCTTAGCAATAGCTTGCCCGTGTCCACGGTGATTTGAGGTAATCAGATCATCTGGATTAAGAGCCAGCATCGCTCCGACGTTAGCAGCTTCCTCTCCGACAGAAAAGTGAGTCATACCGGGAACTTTCCCCTTTTTCACTAACTGAGCAATTTTTAAGTCCATGCGACGGATTTCTTCCATCTTACGGAACATCTCTAGCAAAAGATTCTTATCTAAAGTTGACATAATCTTGCCTTTCTAACTTTGTACTTACCTTACTATTTTACCTTTTTTAGTATACACTGTCAAAGTATATGGCTATTAAAATTTCACAATATAAAAAAATAAATCCCTGTTAAAACAGGGATTCTCTCTAGTTAGAGCATTATTTCACAAAGTGCTTTTTCAGGATATTTTCCAAAAACTAGCTCAATCTTTTCATTACGGTTTTCAAACGCCATTGATACAAACAACCAGAAACAATCAAGCTGGCAATCAACCCAATCCAGTAAGCAAATGCCCCTAAATCAGTTACCTGATCTAGTAGATATCCTAGTGGTATCGCTACTCCCCAATACCCGATTAATCCAAGATAGAAAGGAACGATAGTATCCTTATACCCTCTTAAAATTCCTTGGAGCGGAGCCGCAAAGGTATCAGCTAGCTGGAAAAAGAGACTGTATGTCAGGAAAACAGCCGTGGTTTCAATGAAGTGAGGGTCATTTCCATATAGACTTGCTACACGATCTCTAAAAATGTAGAGAAAGGACAGGGTAAGACCTGCAAAAATAAGGGCAGTTATTCTCCCCAGACGAGCATAGGTTTTTGCATCCTCAAAACGTTTAGCCCCAACCTCGTAAGACACAACAATCGCCATAGCAGAGGAAATACTCATAGGAAAAGCATACATGAGACTCGAAAAATTCATAGCTGACTGGTGGCTAGCGATGATGAGCGATGAAAACTTAGCCATGATCAAGCCAACCACAGAAAAGATAGCTACTTCAGCAAAGACGGTTCCCCCGATTGGTAGACCTAGCCGAACACCTTCCTTGATTTTATCTATATTGAGTGGAATCCGTTTTTCAAGATGTAACGCTTTTAATCTTTTTTGTTTGAACAAAACAAGCAGGGAAATGCCCAATAAAACCCAATAGGCTAGCGAAGTTCCTAGCCCTGCCCCTGCGCCACCAAGCTCTGGGAAACCGAAAGCTCCATATATCAAGAGATAGTTAAAACTACTATTGAGCGGAAGTAATAGGAGCATGAGGTACATAGATAGCTTGGTCAATCCAAGAGAATCCAACAAAGAGCGAATGACACTGAACAGCAACAAGGGAATAATTCCAATAGACAGGTACCAAAGATAGGAAACTGCAACTGCCGCCACTTGAGCTTCTAGTCCGATGTTGGTTAAGACAGGTGGCGCTAAGAATACTACCATTCCAAGCAAGACCAAAGACAGTCCGAAAGCCAAGTAGATAAATTGGTAAAAATCAGATGCTACTTCTTCCTTTTTGCCCCGTCCCAGATGATGGCCTATGATGGGAACCATGGCCGAAACAATCCCTGTTAAAAAAGTAAAGAAAGGATTCCATAGACTCGTTGCGGTTGACACCCCCGCCAAGTCCATGGTATTGTACTGCCCAGTCATGGTTGTATCAACAAAAGAGGCAGAATAATTGGCAAATTGATAGATCAGAATAGGGAAAAATATCTTAAGAAATAAGACAAACTTGTCTTTAAATTGATGGGTTGGATACATATACGCTCTCTATTCTTATAGTTTCTAGAGCAGAATCCCATCTAGTTTTGGTAGACAATTTGTCCCTTGCAGATGGTATATTTAACCTGCCCTTTTAAAGTTTCACCGATAAATGGGGAATTAGCTGCTTTTGACGCAAAATGGGAGTCCACAAGGCGGTCAGCCTTAGCGTCAAAGATAGTGATATCCGCTGGACCATTCTCAGCCAAGTAACCTGCTTCAAAGTTGTAAAGCTTGGCTGGATTGACAGTCATTTTTTCTAGCAATTCCATCAAGCTCAACTCACCAGCTTCCACCAAATAAGTCAAACCAAGAGAAAGAGAGGTTTCCAAACCTGTCATACCAGATGGTGCTTTGGTGATATCTTCAACATTTTTCTCATCTGCATGGTGAGGCGCGTGGTCCGTTGCGATAACTGTGATAACACCTGACTTGAGACCTTCGATAACGGCACGACGGTCTGACTCCAAACGAAGTGGAGGATTCATTTTGGCATTGCTTCCTTGAGTTAAAAGAAGAGCTTCTGTCTTAGAGAAATGCTGTGGCGCTACTTCTGCTGTGACCTGCGCACCTAGTCCTTGAGCAAACTCCACCACCTTGACACTTTCTTCCTTAGACAAATGCTGAATGTGAACATGGGCCTTGGTTGCATAGGCAATCATAACATCGCGCGCAATCATAGCGTACTCAGCCACTCCTGTCGCTCCACAGATATGGAAATGTTCTTTAGCGATGTTTTCGTTAAAGCCAAGAATTCCATTCAAACCTGGATCTTCCTCATGAAGGCAGATAAAGGTATTGAGTTTTTTGGCTTCTACCATTGCTTCCTTAACCACTTTACTACTTTCAAGCGGAATTCCATCATCTGAAAAACCAACGGCTCCAGCTTCTAAAAGAGCCTTAAAGTCTGTCAAGTCTTGGCCATTAAAGTTCTTGGTAATAGTCGCAACTGTCTTGACGTTAATCTTTTCCTTGGCAGCAGACTGGAGAACTTCTTTCAAAGTCTCTACGTCCGAAATGGTTGGACTAGTATTAGCCATCATGACAACCGTTGTAAAACCACCTGCAGCAGCCGCTAGTGCCCCAGTATGGATGTCCTCCTTGTGGGTTTGACCAGGTTCACGGAAATGAACATGAATATCCACTAGTCCAGGCGCAACTACAAGACCAGTAGCATCAATTAGCTCTGCTCCTTCTTCCTTGATTTCGGGAGCAATCTTGACAATTTTCCCATCTTGCACTAAAACATCACACACTTGATCCAAACCAGACTTGGGATCCATTACACGACCATTTTTGATAAGTAGCATCTGCTTTCTCCTTTATTCATAGAAATCGACTTGGGTATCCAATAATTTATCCCCATCATAAACAAACTTGGCTGAAAAGAAGGGTTTGTCCTCTAAAAGCCACTCAACAAAGGTGTGGTCACCTTCCCAAGTTGGCTTGCTCAAAACCTCGTCATAGGGAACCCATTCCAGCGTCCCCTCATTGCAGTCAATCAAGTCACCCTCAAACTCTGTCACCTTAAAAACATAGGTGTACCAGTCTAAATCTGGCGTAAATTCAGGAAAAGTGATAACACCTTTAAGTACTGGCTTGGCTTTGAGACCTGTCTCTTCGAGGATTTCACGCGCAGCGCATTCTTGAGGAGTCTCACCTCGCTCTAGCTTCCCACCAACACCAATCCATTTACCTTCGTGGACATCATTGGGCTTCTTATTGCGATGGAGCATGAGCAGTTCTTTTCCGTTATCAATGTAGCAAATCGTCGCTAACTGAGGCATATTCTCTCCTTATCTAAGCCAATCGATTGGCTCTTGTCCTATCTCTGTTAAGAATGCATTGGCCTTGGAAAAAGGCTTGGAACCCCAAAATCCTCTATAAACCGATAAAGGACTAGGATGGGCTGATTCGATAATTAAGTGGTGAGGATTGGTAACCAAGACCTTCTTCTTGCGTGCATAAGCGCCCCAGAGCACAAAGACTACTGGTCTATCTAGATTATTGACCACCTGAATCACAGCATCTGTAAATGGCTCCCATATCTGCCCAGCATGACCATTGGCCTGCCCAGCAGGAACCGTCAAGCAAGCATTGAGAAGTAAGACTCCCTGCTCAGCCCAAGACGTCAAATCATGTGATTTCTTAACGCCGATATCATCTGACAATTCTTTTAAAATGTTTTGCAAGGACGGCGGAGCTGGGATTGAGTCAGGTACAGAAAAACTCAAACCCTGCGCTTGACCTGGCCCGTGATAGGGGTCTTGCCCTAGAATCACCACCTTCACTTCTTCAAGTGGTGTAGTCAAGAGAGCCTGAAAAACTTTTTCCTTAGGTGGATAAACAGTTCCCTGAGCATAGACCTGTTCCATAAATTGATTGATTTTCCCAAAATAACCTTCAGGTAATTGCTCCTTAATCAAAGCATGCCAAGATGAGTGTTGCATCGCCAACTCCTTCGTTTTTACTGCCTCTATTATAGCAAAAAGTGGCTATCTAAACCACTTTTTACAGTTCTTATATATACTGTTATTGACCCTATTATTTGACATTAGTATTCACAGTATCAATCAGCCATTAAAAACTTTTCGATTGTATCAATAGCATAGGAAAGTTGATTATTTACAGACATCATCCGTTCAAAATTAGCGTCCATATAGTAGAGTTCAGATAAACCACCCCTAGGGAGAAAGAGTGAATAGTGGATATTCATCTTCTCTCGAGTACTTAACTCTATATGATTGCTTATGATATACTTTAACTCTTTTAACGAATTTACTTGAGCAACCACACCTTTTAACTGATACTGCTCGATGAGGTTTAGTAAATTGTCAATCTCTTCAATGACTTTAGTTTCCATATCATCCCCTCTTAGGAAAAGCACTACATAGCATCCAAACAATCTAGCAAGTCTTGGTAAGAATGGACTTCATAAGTTGGCTGGGCTTGTGTGTGATTTTCGATTCGTTGAGGGTTGTACCAGATAGTGTCAATGTCAGCATTATTGCCACCTTGAATGTCGGCAGTTAAGGAATCTCCAATCATCAGCGTCTTTTCTTTATCAAATCCTGCAATCTGCTGACCGATTTTTTCATAGAATAGTGCATCAGGTTTTTGTGTTTGCAATTGCTCGGAGATAAAGACTTGGTTGAAATAGGGAGCCAGACCAGATTGAGCCAAACGTCCCGTCTGAATGGCAGTAATGCCATTTGTCGCAGCATACAAGTCATAATCACGTTCGATGAGGCTGTCCAAGAGTTCATGAGCACCCGAAAGAGTTTGTCCCTGTTGGGCTAAGTAAAATTGGTAACGCTGGGCAAGTAACCTACCATCTTTTTCCTGTCCAAAATGAGCAAATAAACGAGAAAAGCGCGTGTTAACCAGTTCTTGTTTACGGATTTTCTTTTGCTCCAAGTCCTTCCAGAGAGCCTTGTTCATAGGAACGTAATAGTCTTTATAGGCTTGGATATCCGCAACTCCTTCTTCTTTTAGAAGTTGTGTCAAAGCTACATCCTCAGCAGCATCAAAATCAAGCAAGGTGTGGTCAAGGTCGAAGAGTAGAAATTTGTAGGGCATTGAGTTTCCTTTCTAGGAGATAGGGGTTCAAAAAAAGGGGGGGCATAATATTCTAATCTTTTAGCAGACATTCAAGTATATTTTTTTGAACCTCATTGTCCCAATAAGGTTCAGTACGTTTCACTAATTTTGAATTTCTTTTGAAAAGTAACTCAAATTCATTTTTTATTGAATACTCAAATCCAGATACAAATAGTGCTTTTGTTCCTTTCTTAACATATATTTTCAATACATAATCTGTATCTAAATAGTTTAACCGATTATCTTGTTCTAAATAGAGTCTTTTATTCAGTGTTGTACTCAAAAAACCTTTATCAATAAACCCAGTGTCGCTATTTAAAATTTGATTAAACTCATCTACGTCAACATAACGATATACCACAATGTTATCTTGAATAAATGGTGCAGAATTAAAATCATCATCTAAAAATCTTTTCAAGTTATGAAGTTTTTCAATGTTTACTGAACTAGAACCTGTTCTTAACAACTCATTTACTCTAGTCATAAAACCAGCACAATAACATTCTAAAGGAGTTAAAGAATCATTCCAAGATTCATTCGTTCTATACGAATTTGCATAATTTCTTTGCCACTCCTCAAATGTTTGTTCTATCCATTTTGAAGCTTCATTTTTTTCAAATTCTAGATAAACCAAAATCATAACCTCACTTTAAATTTAGTGATATTATAACACAGATATGGACCATTTTACCATAATAATTAACAGCTAGAAAACTATGTAGCAATCTTAATCTGAATTAATTTAAAGGACTGAAATACTTTCAAATACTACACTCCCTACCCCAACTCCTTGGCTATTTTGCTTTTTTCAAGTTTTCCCTTAGTAATTCGTTTCCATAAAACAAGCGGGTTCAAACTATAAGATAGGCGTAGGAGGAAATAATTAAGCCATTCGATAAAGGCAAAAAGCTGTATTAGTGTGGCTATAATAGCCACTTGGACACTCTGTGCGTTCCAGAAAATAAAAGGAAATCCCGAAATAAGTAAAATAAGATCTAGTATTCTGAGCACACCATATATTTTAGGGACATTTCCACTTCCGAACTGAGGTTTCGAGAGTCTTCTAATCAGAATCGCCCAATAGATTGAACCTTGAAGCAAAATAAATGTCAGTAAAGATAATGGATAGAGAATGGAGAGTAGACTCCTCCAATCACCAAGGCGATTTTTCAAAAGGAAAAAACAAAACCAAATAGATAGGACGGCTGTAAGTTCTCCCAAACAAAGGGACAGCAACTCTTTTCTAACTTTCTCTTTTTGTATGTTCATCATCTCACCCACTTATCTATCATCCTATATCAGAAAAACTCCATTCTAAGCAGTTTATAGTCAACATTTCTCAGAATAAAGGCATTTTAAGCATCGAACAGCACAATTACTTTAATATCAATGTAATTCTAAGTTTAGAATTACATTAAAATAAATGTTTTATTACTATTCTAAGTCTATGATAGTCTTAAATTTTAATTTTTGAAGGATTCTAAAGCTAGAATAGTTAAAAAATCACGAGAATGAAGCTATTCGAAGCTTAGAAGAACCTTTTCTAAACCTCATACCCACTTTAACTAGCGACACTTACAATTCTTCTGATGAGCTTTGAGTTTTTTTAGAGCCCAGTCATAGTGACTGGAGGTGCTACTGACAAAGTAGGAACCTAGACTTGTCCCTCCCGTCCACTTATAGAAACCTTTGGTAAAGAGTTGGTCATTGCTGAAGCCTTCCAACAACTCTAAAACCTCCTTATGCGATTGCTCTAGTAGTCTAGTAGCTTCTTCTAAGGACGTTTTCTGGTGCTTCTTCCAAATAGCGACATTCATTTCCCCATAAGTTTTCCAATTATAAGGTTCAGGGAGAAAAGGTCTTTCAAGACCCTTTTGATTGGAATGTACCCAGGTCAAAAGCAGCTGATGCCATTCATAGAGATGGATCAGGACATCCCGCAGATTTTTATCTCTATTCCAGTGGGCTTCTTTTTTCTTTTGGTCTTTTGAAAAATCAAAAGGAGTCTGTAGTTCCTCTTCACTTAATTTAGAGATAAAGTGATTGAGTTTTTCATAGTTTTCCTTAGAAACTAGCATTAGCTCCTCTTTTGTTCTTGGTCTAGGCATAGGAGTTCTCCCTTCATTTTCAAGTTGGATATGCCATATCCTCACTTCATTATACCATAATCAAAAAGCAGTTCTTCATTTTAAGAAAAACTGCTTTTACTTGCCATTTTATAAAAGTTAGGAGCGCCCCTAGACTTACTTATTTACATATAAATCTCTAAAGCGACCATCCACTTCTGCTATCTGACAGAGCAAGCGGGATAGTTCTTGGTAGTCTTCTTTTAAACACGAAAGGTGGGCTTGACCAAATAGAGTAGCCAATTCCTCTTTTAATCTTGCCCCTTCTGGATCATGATCTTTTAAGAACTTACTGAGATAGAGATTTCGAACAGCAGCAAGTTTAAAGCTGAAATACTGATGCAATTGTTTTTGCTCGGTATTTAAGCCGTTTTCAGCAACTGATTTTGCATAGCATTCCAAAACACCATTTTGACCATTCAGATATCGGTTTTTCATAATCCTTGCTGTTTCCTGATAGATTTCAGACTGACTAGGACTCTTGACCTTCTTAAAATTTCCCCACATGGAATAAGCTCCACGCTTATAGTCAATAGCCTCTGCCTTCCAAGCTTCTAAAATGTCATTAAAAGCAACCTTTATACAGGAAAAACCAGCTGGATCATGCAAATAGAGATACTGACTATCAAGAGCATACACAGTTACAAAGTGATCCACACCATAAAGAATTGTGTGATTGGGATTGTAGATCAGATGGCCCATATCAAGAGGTCCCAGTACAACAGGACCATTGGACAGAAAGGTTTCTAACTTTCCTTTAACCTCTTCTAAATCTACTTTCACTCCATCTTTTAGATAGAAGTCCTCATAGTCAAACCCAAGTATTTTTAAAGAATGAGAGATTGAAAGATCTGGCATTCCATTGTCAAAGAATATTAGAGGGTGTCGTTCATCTTCCTTTACAATACTAGCGCCATTGCCCATCACCATAATTGCCTCTAAAAACTCTGCTTTAAAGTCATAACCATAGGCATCCAGTGCCATAGCCAATGAATAGCTATAGCAAAGCGACACATCTCCAAAATACATCTGCATATTCCTCTGCCTCCTTATCTTCTATGGGACTATTATACCGAGAAAACTATTCTCATACCCCATAAAATCCAAACAAAAATTATGGTATGTTTGTTTACAGACATGAATGTCAACAATTAAAAACTCTGTAGAGATTCTTTCTACAGAGTTCGGTTTGCATCTTTATAAAAAATCAGAAAATGATCTAGTCCCTGATGACTGGTATCCAGAGTTCCATTTGGTAGTCTGGGGACGACATATCTCCTTTGAAATAAACTTCAAAGTCTGGGGCTCCTGAATGGCGATAACCAGTTTCCGGGAAAAAGACTTCTAAGACGTATTTCCAAGCATGGTGGATGCTAGCTGGTATAGCCCCCTTGACTGGTACGATGGCATATTCAGCTTCTGGAATTTCTTTGATGGACAGACCTAGTTCTTCTGCTTTAGTTTTATCCGTCACATCATAAGCAGCCATATAGTTAATGATTTCGCCTTCTTTGACATCCGAGCAGACGCCAAAGGATTGGCCACTGCCTAAACTTTCTAGGCTTTCCAAGCTGTGATGGGCATAGAGATGCTCCCAAGCAGACGGGCATTTGCTATTGTCAATAGCTTCCAATAGGACGCCTGCCACGGTAAATGCAGGTTTCTTTTGAATCTTGATATCCATGTTCTTTCCTCCTGTAATTTTTAAGGATAATTGAAGTCTAGGAAAGACCCGATAAGGTTTTCCATTTCGAACTTCTGAGGGGGTTGCACCATGGAATTTCTTGAAGGCTGTGCTGAAGGCGTCAGCAGACTCATAGCCGTATTTCATTGCTATGTCAATGACTTTCTCAGAGCCTTCCCGCAAGTCTGTCACAGCTTCTGATAGCCTGCGATTGCGCAAATATTCTGCCAAGGTCATATCAGCCAGGATAGAAAATAGCCTGCTAAAGAGAGGGTAAGAATAGCCCGATAGCTGCTGAAATCTTTTCATATCCACTTCTCCAGTCAGTTGCTGCTCCAAATAATCCATGGTTTGATTGAATTGATGCATCATATTCTTCTTTTCTTACCTCCACAAGATACAAAGGTCGTTAAAAGCAAAGTGAAAATTGGAAAATTAACGCTGGTTCTTCTGATTCTAGGTAATTTTTTCTTTTTCGCATAGCTTTTAGGCCGTGTTCAATTCTATCTATATTCTAACAAATACAAGATACTTCCACCCTAGAATCTTTGTACAAGATTTAAAGGTGTAAATTCTATAACTTATCTTTTAATTTCTCAACAAAGAGATAGGCTGCAGGGCAGGTCAAGGTATTCTTAATCGTCAAATGGTTAATTTGATGAATCTTTTTACGGTCTGTATGGGGAAATTCACGGCAGGCCTTGGGACGAACATCATAGATTGAGCAGAGATTGTCTCCTCCTAGAAAGGGGCAGGGCATAGATTTGAAAACCTTATCCCTATCTTCATCCACCTGTAAAAACTCTGCTTCAAAGGCTGGTAATTTCATCTTAAAGTACTTAGCGATACGGGTGATATCTGCTTCTTTAAAGTCGGGCCCCAAAGTCTTGCAACAATTAGCACAGGCAGTACAATCAATCTCAGCAAAGACTTCTTGGTGAATCTGCTGCGCAATCTTATCTAAGTTTTTAGGAGGTTTTTTCTTTAGATTAGCTAAAACTTTACGATGCTCCTTCTGCTTTTGCAAGGCTAGCTGGTGGTAATACTCAATATCAATTTCTTTAGACATAATTTCTTTCTAATTCAAGTGTTTTTGTCTATTATACCATAAACACTGTCCCCTTTCTGCCCCCTGAACAGAAAAAAAGCCCTTCGGAAAAAATCCGAGGGGCTAGAAACGTTGTTAAATCAACGGCCGAACTTTTGAATTTCAAGGTTCGGGATAAAATAGTTCACCGAACTATTTTATTTTTTAAGGTTGTAGAATGATTTCAATCCACGGTATTCAGCTACTTCACCAAGTTGGTCTTCGATACGAAGCAATTGGTTGTATTTAGCGATACGGTCTGTACGTGAAAGTGAACCAGTCTTGATTTGTCCTGCGTTTGTTGCAACTGCGATGTCAGCGATTGTTGAATCTTCAGTTTCACCTGAACGGTGTGATACAACGGCAGTGTAACCAGCTTCTTTCGCCATTTCGATAGCGTCGAAAGTTTCAGTAAGAGTACCGATTTGGTTAACTTTGATAAGGATTGAGTTAGCAGCACCTTCTGCAATACCTTTTTCAAGGTAAGAAGTGTTTGTTACGAAGAAGTCGTCACCAACCAATTGAACTTTACCACCAAGACGTTCAGTAAGAGCTTTCCAACCGTCCCAGTCGTTTTCGTCCATACCATCTTCGATAGTGATGATTGGGTATTTGTTTACCAATTCTTCAAGGTAGTCGATTTGTTCTGCAGCAGTACGTACAGCAGCTCCTTCACCTTCGAATTTAGTGTAGTCGTAAACTTTACGTTCTTTATCGTAGAATTCTGATGATGCACAGTCAAATCCGATAAATACGTCTTTACCAGGAACATATCCAGCAGCTTCGATCGCAGCAAGGATAGTTTCAACACCGTCTTCAGTTCCTTCGAAACGAGGAGCGAATCCACCTTCGTCACCTACGGCTGTTTCCAAACCACGAGATTTAAGGATTTTCTTAAGAGCGTGGAAGATTTCAGCACCCCAACGAAGAGCTTCTTTGAATGATGGTGCACCAGCAGGTACGATCATGAATTCTTGGAAAGCGATTGGAGCGTCAGAGTGAGAACCACCGTTGATGATGTTCATCATTGGAGTTGGAAGAACTTTAGTGTTGAATCCACCAAGGTAGCTGTAAAGTGGGATTTCAAGGTAGTCAGCAGCAGCACGAGCTACAGCGATAGACACACCAAGAATTGCGTTTGCACCCAATTTACCTTTGTTAGGAGTACCGTCAAGTGCGATCATAGCACGGTCGATAGCTTGTTGGTCACGTACATCGTAGCCGATGATTGCTTCAGCAATAATGTTGTTTACGTTGTCAACAGCTTTTTGTGTACCAAGACCACCGTAACGAGATTTGTCACCGTCGCGAAGTTCAACTGCTTCGTGTTCACCAGTAGAAGCTCCTGATGGAACCATACCACGTCCGAAAGCACCTGAT
Organism: Streptococcus sp. FDAARGOS_256; assembly: GCF_002289235.2. GTDB lineage: Bacteria > Bacillota > Bacilli > Lactobacillales > Streptococcaceae > Streptococcus. The sequence goes on along the minus strand of NZ_NTGM02000001.1, from coordinate 567,762 downwards.
TCAGTATAAACTTCTACTTCAAGTGTTGGGTTACCGCGTGAGTCTAGGACTTCGCGAGCGTAAACATCAGTAATAATTGACATTTTTTACTCTCCTTTGAGTTAAATTTTTTACACCTCTATGATACCTTAAAAATAAGCGTTTTTCAAGAAAAAACGTTATCTTTGTGCAAATTTTCCTTAACTTTATAAAGTAATCGCTTTCTTTTGTCTGTTTTCTTGCGATTTTTGTGATATACTGTTTTTATGACAGATTTATCAAAACAACTACTAGAAAAAGCTCATGGTGGGCCCAAACTAAACCCTGACGAACAACGCCGCTATCTCGGCACTTTCGAGGAAAGAGTTCTTGGCTACGCGGATATCAGTACTGCCAATAGTCCTGAATTAGAACATGGATTTTTCTCTATTTTAGAGGGTTTTCAAGAAAAGGTAGAGGAACTTTTTGTGAAAATCTCACCAAATATCGAGTTTGACAAACAGGTCTTTTACTTAAAACAAGCAAAGGAAAGCAACTGTCAGGCGACTATTGTTTCAGACGATCACATCACCTCTCCTTTCGGTCTTGTCATTCATACAAATGAACCTGTTCAAGTAGACGAAAAGGACCTTAGACTTGCATTCTCAAGCCTCTGGGAAGAGAAAAAGGCAGAGCCACCTAAAAAATCCATCTGGAAAAAATGGTTTGGTTAATCCTTCCTCAAATTTAATAAACGACCAATATTAGTAGCTGTGTGCTCCAAATAGAGTCTTGCATTTTTCAGACTGTCTTCCAAAGGTTCACTTTTTTCTAAAATAGAAAAGGCTGCTTGGATATTTTCGAATGGTAGGGAAGGTAAACCCTCGGAAAGACTACCACAAATAGCGATAACTGGAACTCCTTCAGGAGTTCTTTTTGCTACACCGATAGGAGCTTTTCCAACAAAGCTTTGACTGTCCAGTCTACCTTCTCCAACGATAACCAAGTAGGCCCCTGCAACCTTCTTGTCAAAGTCAATCAAATCTAAGCAAGTGTCAATCCCAGATACGATAGCGGCCTCAGCAAAGGCACAGAGCCCAGCCGCAATCCCACCGCCGGCTCCTGCTCCTTTAAGAGAGAGGGTTGATGGTGAAAATTTTTCATAGAACCGCTGTATAGCCAAATCTACTGTCTCAAACAAAGCAGGATCCAAGCCCTTTTGTTTTCCAAATGTATAGGTCGCTCCTTGAAGACCACATAGAGGGCTCACGACATCTGCTAAAATGCGGATTTTCACATCTTCAGGTATCCTATACAACTCGCTGTCTGAAACTGACTCGAACTCAAGCAAAGTCTGACCGCAAGCTGGCAATTCTTTTCCATTCTTATCATAAAAACGATAACCTAAACCAGCAGCAATGCCTATCCCACCGTCATTACTAGCCGTACCACCAACGCCGACATAGATATCTTTCATCCCTTGATCAATGAGATGGCGGATCAATTCTCCGATACCGCGAGTTTGGATGTGGAGAGGGTTTCGTTTCTCCCGCGGAATCTTTCCAAGACCAACCAAGTCAGCAACTTCAAAGAGCGCTATTTGACCTTTTTGAAAGTAGCGCATGGATTCTTTTGGGCCAAAAGGTCCCGTAACCTCTTGCCATTTTTCTTTGAGTTCAAGAGAATGTCGGATAGCGTCTACAGTTCCTTCCCCGCCATCACCTACAGGGCAAAGCAGACATTCTACATCTGCTATCGATTTTTGGAATCCTCTTTTTATAGCTTGAGCGACCTCTTCTGCCGTCAAACTTTCTTTAAAAGAATCGGGTGCAATTACAATTTTCATAGTTCCCTCTCATTCTAAGAAATCAATCAAAGCTAGAACTTCTAAAAAATCCCTCGTATCTACATAACAAGCTATCTCAGATTTTACGATTTCTTTAGCACAAAATGCAATACCGCATCCTGCTGACTTTAACATCAAGAGGTCATTGGCGCCATCACCTATAGCAATCGTTCTTTCTTTGGGCAGTTCTAATTCCTTTCTCCAAATCTCAAGAGTAAATTGTTTTACTTGACCTGTCACAATTTCACCAACTAGTCGACCTGTTAAAAAACCGTCTTTGACTTCCAACTGGTTGGCAGAAAAATAGGAGATACCAAGGGATTTTGCTAATCTCTCAACTATTGGTGCAAATCCACCAGACACTAGACCGACTAGGATGCCCTTCTTTTGAAGTATGGAGATAAATTCTTGAGCATTCTTAGACAGATGAATGGATTTGAAGACAGTATCAAAGACCGAAACCGGAAGGCCTTTTAACAAAGCTACCCTCGCTCGTAAACTTGTTTCAAAGTCCAGTTCACCTCGCATTGCCTGGCTTGTAATCTGCGATATTTCTTCTTCGCAACCTGCTTCTTTTCCTAAAAGATCAATCACTTCTTCTGCTATCAGGGTGCCGTCAACGTCCATGACACACAAGCCTTTTACTTGAGACATAAACTTTCCTTTCTAAACAGCCCAAAATCGTATGAAAGAATCATACGATTTTATCTATTAGTTGACTAAACTATGGTACAAGTCCAGGTAAGATTTGCAGGCTGTATCCCATGAGAAATCGCATTCCATAGCTTGTTTTTGTAGATTTCTCCAAACGTCTGGCTGGTTCTTATAAACATCCAAGGCTGTTTGGAAACTCCAGTTAAGCCAGTAAGGTGTTAAATTATCAAAGCTAAATCCAGTACCAGTTCCTTCGATTGGATTGAAGGATTGAACTGTATCTCTTAGTCCACCAACCTCATGAACCAATGGTAGAGTTCCATAGCGCATCGCCATCATTTGAGACAAACCACATGGTTCAAAACGACTCGGCATGAGGAAGAGATCACAAGCTGCGTAGATTTCTTGAGCAAGTTTGACGTCAAAAGTGATATTTGCTGATAGCTTGTCTGGATAGACTTGTGCAAACCAAGAGAAAGAATGTTCAAAAGCTGGGTCACCTGTTCCTAAAAGGACTATTTGAACGTCCTCCTGTAAGAAACGATGCAAGCTTTCTACAACAACATCAAAACCTTTTTGGCGCGTCAAACGAGAGACAATCCCAACTAGAGGAACATCTGCTCGTACAGGTAACCCAACTCTCTCTTGCAATTTTGCTTTGTTTTGAGCTTTTCCAGACAAATCTTCTTTATCAAAATGATAGTCTAAAAGTGGGTCTGTTTGAGGATTATAAAGATCTGCGTCAATACCATTAACAATACCTGAAACCTTACCTGACTCCATGCGAAGAATCTGGTCCAAACCGCAACCAAACTGACTGGTCATAATCTCGTGCGCATAGCTAGGGGAAACGGTTGAGACACGATCCGCGTAGAGAATACCTGCTTTCATCCAGTTGAGACAATCATTCCAGCGAAGGGTGCCATCAGCATAGCGTTCAAACCCAACACCGAACAAATCCCATAACATCCCTTCAGAAAACTGACCTTGAAATTCCAAATTATGAATGGTTAAAACGGTTCTGATTCCTTGATAAGCCTGAATCCAATGGTACTTTTCTTTTAACAAAAAGGGAATCATGGCTGTGTGGTAATCATGAACATGGAGAAGGTCAGGGATAAAGCCGATGCGTTCCATGGCTTCAAGAGCAGCCAGTTGGAAAAAGGCGAAGCGTTCACCGTCGTCAAAATCACCATACACATGACCACGGAAGAAATAATACTGATTATCAATGAAGTAGAAGGTTACGCCATTCAAAACCGTCTTCTTAATACCACAGTACTGTCTACGCCATCCTACACTAACTTCAAAGTGAAGAACATCCTCTATCTGGTCACCGAACTTAGCTTCTACCATATCATAATAAGGCAAGAAAACTGCAACTTCGTGCCCCGCTTTTACAAGTGATTTGGGAAGTGCGCCAATGACATCGCCCAAACCACCTGTTTTTGAAAAGGGTGCTCCTTCTGCCGCTACAAATAAAATTTTCATGAATAAATGTCCTCTGTTACTGTTTCACCCTTCTTCACTACAACTGGATGTTCTGCTGTGCCTCGAATGACAACACCGTCCGCAACCTCAACTCCCTTATCCAAGATAGCATATTCAACTTGGGCACCTTGTCCAATCACAACACGAGGGAACAGAACGCTGTTCTTCACAACACTATCTTTGTGAACATAAATGTTACGAGATAGGACTGACTGAACTACTTCACCCTCAATGATACTACCAGAAGCAAACTGAGAAGTACTTACTTTTGAAGTATTCGCATAGTAGGTTGGTTCTTCATTCTTAACTTTGGTATAAATCTTTTGATTTGGTGAGAAAAGAGAGTAGAATTTTTTAGATTCAAGCATATCAATATTTGCTTGATAATAGGACTGAACAGAATGAATGTTTGCTAAGTAGCCTGTGTATTCGTAAGCAAAAGCACCTTCTTTTACAGCCAAATCGCGAAGGACATAGCGCAACTTTTCAGGATATTCTTTCTGAGCCTCTTCTTCAAGTCGTTCAATCAACCAAGGAGTGTCCACAACAAAGATATCTGTAGACATGTTGAAGAGTTCATCCGTGGATTTGTTATCAAAGAGTTTGTGCGAACGAACATGGTCAGTTTCATCGATTTCCAAGATAGCATTCACATCAGAAATGTCTTTCTTAGGAAGTTTCTTATATACAACTGTAATCGGACCTTTTGTTGTATTGTGTAGGTGGAAGACTTGATTCAAATCAATATTCACCAGAACATCGCAGTTAATCGAAACGGTTTGGTTTGAACCTGAACGTCTCAAGTAGGTAAGAAGCTGTTGGTAATACTCTTTTCCAACTGTACTGCTTTCAACACGAGTGTTGTAAATTCCTAGATAGTAGTGACTTAGAAGGGTTGACAAGCCCCACTCACGACCTGAACGGATATGGTCGAAAACTGAGCTGATATTATCTTGTTGGAAAATACCAAAGATACTACGAACACCTGCATTTGCAAGACTGGAAAGGGGGAAGTCAATCAAACGGTATTTCCCACCGAAAGGCAAGCTAGCTACCGGACGGTGTTCTGTTAACGTTGACATATCATGAAAACCAACTGTGTTTCCTAAAATGGCTGAATATTTATCAATCTTCATCTGTTGCTACCCCCACTACTTCATTGTATCCTACTACTTGTACTTCATCCGTTCCATCAATCTCTACGCCATCAGCAATAATGGCACCCTCACCAATAATAGCACGAGTAATCTTTGCTCCATGGCCAATAATAGCTCCACTCATAATGACAGAATCAACGACCTCGGCACCTTCACGTACTTGTGCTTCTGTTGAAAGAATCGAACGTTTAACAGTTCCATCTACAAAACAGCCATCCACAACCAATGAATCTTCAACATGTGCATGCGCACCAAAGTAGTTTGGTGGTGAAATCAAGTTTCTTGAGTAAATTTTCCACTGACGATTGCGGCTATCCAAGGCGTTTTCTGGCGAAATGTACTCCATATTAGCTTCCCAAAGCGACTCAATCGTACCAACGTCTTTCCAGTAGCCATTAAATTCATAAGCATAGACACTTTCACCAGACTCGAGATAGTTAGGGATAACGTTCTTACCAAAGTCTGACATATCCACATTGCTCTTTTCAGCAGCAACAAGCATATTGCGAAGCCGTTTCCAGTCAAAAATATAAATCCCCATAGAAGCCTTTGTAGACTTAGGTTGCGCAGGTTTTTCTTCGAATTCAACGATACGGTTATTGGCATCTGTATTCATGATACCGAAACGGCTAGCTTCTTTGAGAGGTACGTCTAGGACAGCTACTGTCAAACTGGCATTATTATCCTTATGGGACTGAAGCATATCATCGTAGTCCATCTTGTAGATGTGGTCACCAGAAAGAATCAAAACATACTCTGGATTAACACTGTCGATGTAGTCAATGTTTTGGTAGATAGCGTGACTAGTCCCTTCAAACCAACGGTTTCCTTCGCTGGCTGAATAAGGTTGTAAAATAGAGACACCTGAATTGATACCATCCAATCCCCAGCTAGAACCATTTCCGATATGGTTATTCAAAGCAAGAGGTTGGTATTGCGTAATCACACCAACATTATGGATTCCAGAGTTTGCACAGTTGGAAAGAGCAAAGTCAATGATACGGTAGCGCCCACCGAATTGCACTGCCGGTTTGGCAATGCTTTGAGTGAGTTTTCCGAGACGTGTTCCTTGCCCACCCGCAAGGATCAAAGCTAGCATTTCATTCTTCATTTTCTACTCCTTTATAAAGACATGTGAACGTTAAAATCGAAAGAAGGTCGGAAGTCAAACTTTTTATAAAAATAATAGGAAATCCATTTCTCTTGTGTTTCAAGTCCAATACAAGTACATCCGTTTTTAAAATCTAAAAAATATCATCAACAGCCCATTATTCTTTTTTCTTAGCTGGTTTCAAACGACGCTTGATCTTCCAGATGCTTGCTCCCATGGCAGGTAAGGTAAAGGTCAAGGTCTGCTCATAATCCTTCCATAAGCCTTCTTGAGTCTGAACTGTTTGATTGTGCTCTTTCCACACACCTCCCCATTCTTCTAATTCTGTATTCCAAACTTCTTCGTAAATACCCGCAACAGGTAAACCAATCGTAAAGTCCTTACGTTCAACTGGTGCCATGTTAAAGACACAGACTAACATTTCGTCCTTCTTGCCCTTACGAATAAAGGAAAGGACACTCTGATCTCTATTATCAGCATCGATAATCTCGATACCATCATAACTAGTATCAATTTCCCAAAGACAGCGATGGTCTTTATAGAATTGATTGAGTTGAGAAGTAAAATGCTTCATCTTGGCATTCATCGGATCTTCTAGATTAGACCATTCCAACTGCTCCTCAGACTTCCACTCTAGGAATTGCCCGTACTCACTACCCATGAACAAGAGTTTCTTACCTGGATGACAAATTTGATAGGTGTAGAGGTTGCGCAGACCAGCGAACTGATTGTAGCGATCTCCCCACATCTTATGCATCATACTCTTTTTGCCATGAACAACTTCATCGTGTGAGAAAGGCAAGAGATAGTTTTCATTGAAAACATACATAAAGCTGAAAGTCACCAGATTAAAGTCATACTTACGATAAATCGGATCTTCCTCGTAGAAACGGAGAATGTCGTTCATCCAGCCCATATTCCATTTATAGTCAAATCCAAGGCCGCCCATTTCTTTCATACCAGTAATCTTTGTTGCTGATGAACTTTCTTCTGCAATCATCATGATATCTGGATGAGCTAACTTAATCACTGTGTTCAACCGTTGAAGGAAATAATAACCCTCGTAGTTAAGATTTCCGCCGTCCTTATTTGGAGTCCAAGGAGCATTATCATAATCTAGATACAGCATATTGCTCACTGCATCGACCCGAATACCATCTAAGTGGTAAAAATCAATCCAAAATTTAATACTTGAAATCAGGAAAGATTGGACCTCATTTTTCCCGAGGTCAAAATTCAGAGCACCCCAACCATAGTTATGAGCCTTGTTGTGATCTTGGTATTCAAAAGTTGGTGTACCGTCATAATATGCCAAGGCATCATCATTAATAGTGAAATGACCTGGAACCCAGTCGACGATAACACCGATATTATTTATATGACACTCTTCAACGAAATCTTGAAACTCGTCAGGTGTACCATAGGAATGTTCAAAAGCAAAGTAACCCATAAGTTGATAGCCCCAGCTCAATCCAAGTGGGTGAGCCATTAAAGGCATGAACTCAATATGTGTATAGTTCATCTCAACTAAGTATGGAATCAACTCGTCTTTCAGTTGCGAAAAAGTATAGGGACTACCATCTGGATTTCTCTTCCAAGATCCTGCATGGGCTTCATATATATTAACTGGTCTCTCGAAAAATCCCAGACGTTTGCGACGTGCTAACCAAAGGCCATCTTTCCATTTCTTTTCACGGATATTGGTCAAAACAGCTCCTGTACCCGGTCTAGCTTCAAAATAAACTGCCAATGGATCGATCTTCATAATCTGGTGACCATTTGCACGCGTGATATGATATTTATAAATCTGACCATCCTGAGCTTGACTCGTAAAGACTTCCCAAACACCTGCTTCATTACGAACCATGGGAATCTGATTCTCAACCCAATCGGTAAAATCACCAACTAAATGAACTGCTTGTGCATTTGGGGCCCAAACCCTAAAGGTATAGCCTATTTCTCCGTTTTTCTCCTCTCTATGCGCTCCTAAATAATGCTGGAGGTGAAAGTTCTCACCTGTAGTAAAGGTTCTTAATGCTTCTTGATTATTCATTCAATCCCCTTTCTTTTGTAAGCGTTTTCTATAATTCTATTATACACTCTTTTAAGGTAACTTTCAAGTAATTTACGAAGGAAATCATATTTTTTTATGAAAGCCTTCAAAAAATTACCTAGCATTTTAAAAAAGATATCCAGAAAATAGAACACGAAACAATTTCCATATATTTTTTTATTATAATACCAGAATATTCGTTTTTTATCAATTTTAAACTGCATTTTTTTGAAAAAAATAAAATCAGGAAGTCGTTTTCCTGATTTTATAAATTATCTCACATCAAAAACAATGGATTTAACATTTGTCATCGCTTCGATACTATATTTAATTCCTTGCACTCCTGCACCAGAACCTTTTACACCAAGGAATGGGAAATTATCTGGTCCACGTTGTGTTTTATTGTTAATATGAACGGTACCAACTTCAAGTTTCTCAGCAATTTCAAATGCCTTCTTAAAGTCATTTGTAAAGACTGAAGATTGAAGACCGAATTCTGATTCATTAGCAATTTCTAGCGCTTCATTAGCATCTGCAACTCGAATAATTGGAAGAACAGGTCCAAATGGTTCTTCCCAGGCTAATTTCATGTCTCTTGTGACATAATCAAAAAGTCCTGGCCAAATGAGATTATTCTCACGTTTGATTGGGCTGAGCGCTTTGGCACCCTTTTCTTGAGCGTCCTGAATCAATCCCCAGATGAAATCAGCTGAAGCATTGTCAATAACAGGTGTGATATCTGCATTGTCAAACGGATCACCGACTGTTAGCTTAGCAACTTCAGCTTGGAGTAATTCAGCCAATCTGTCTGCTACGCTTTCCACAACCAAAACACGTTTGATAGCAGTACAACGCTGACCAGAGTAGCTAAAGGCTCCACCTACGATTTGCTTAGCTGCATTTTCTAAATCTGCATCTTCTAAGACAATTGCTGCATCTTTCCCGCCAAGTTCCAGCATAATTGGGCGCATACCAGCTAAACGACCAATACGCTCCCCAATCGGTGTTGAACCTGTAAAGTTAATGAAGTTCACTTCCTTGTGTTCGATGATGTAGTCTCCGATCTCAGAACCACGTCCAGTGATGGTGTTAAAGACACCTGCTGGGATTCCTGCTTCGTCAAATGCTTTAGCCAACAAGAGGCCAGAAATAGATCCTTGTGTTGGTGGTTTGAACATAACGACATTTCCTGCAATCAAAGCCGGAGCAATCTTAGATCCAGAAAGGTTGACTGGGTAGTTAAATGGCGCGATAGCTAAGACGACTCCAACTGGCTCACGACGAACAACGGCTAGCTTGTTTTTACTTGCAGCTTCAAAACCGCCACCTTCCATAGCTTGTCCAGTGATACGGAGACCTTCCTCGGCAGCAAAACGAATCAATTCTGCTGTACGTACTACTTCTCCAATGGCTGCTTTAATCCCTTTTGCAACTTCCTTAGCAAGAATGGTACCAATTTTTTCTTTATCACGTTCCAAAATGTCTGCTGTCTTATGCAAATATGCTGCACGCTCAACTGGTGCTAAATCACGCCATGCTGGGAGAGCTGCACGCGCAGCTTTCATAGCCTCATCTACTTCAGCCTGACTCATAGCTGGCACTGTACCCAGCTTTTCCTGATTGACGGGAGAATAGATGGCAATTTCATTCTCTGATGATTTCCATTTTCCATTCACTAAATTCTGATAATTTGTCAAATTCTCTTCCTCCTGAAAATGATTAAAACTTATTTTATCAAATTTTCAGAAAATTACAACCCTTTTTTGGAAAATATTGATATTTTTTTCACAAACTTGATTCTTCAAATTATTTGAAATTTATTCCTATTAGATATTGGTTTTTCAATAAAAATAAAAAAAGGTCTAGAATTAACTAAACCTTTTTGTAGTATTTACTATGAAAGTACCTTCAAGACTGCAACGCTGATATCATCAATCACATTAGACTCTTGAGAACGACTATTGGACACAAGCATTTCAAGATTTCCTGCATTTTCAAAGTAGAAAGAAGTTCCCTTGGCATTGAATACCACCAATAAGTGCTCTGTTCCACCGTGAATTTCGTAAACAATCCATCCACTATTTTCAGCAGCTGTATGGACGAAAACATGACGATAAACTTCTTCGTATGTAGGATAAGAGAAAGCACGCCTTTGTGTTTTTAGGCGAATAATCTGGCGAATAAAGTCAATGCTCTCTTGTCTCTCATTGATTAAATCCCAGTTGACCTGGTTGACACTATCTGGAGCATTATAACTATTCATGGCCCGTTCTCTATCTGCTGGAGTCAGCTCGCCATTTTCTCCTGTAGCAAGGAGCTTGGTGCGACCAAATTCTTGCCCCAGCTCTATAAAGGACATCCCTTGCATAAGAATGCTCATCGCTGTTGCTGTCTCGACCTGACGCATAATCTTATCTGAACTGTGATCTGGGTGAAGGGTTGCTAACAAATCATGCAAGTTGTAATTATCATGGGCTTCCACGTAGTTAAGAACTTGGTTTGGACTAAGATATGAACCCAACTCTCGGCTACCAAGAATAGCTTTGGCTACAATCGGTTCTGTAGCTGCACCGCTAACAAATCCTGCCTTGATTGAGCCGTAAACTTCTCCTCCTTTGATGGCATCACGCTGATCATCGTTGAAGAATCCGATATTTGGCATCTGGTAGGCATTGTCCTTCTTGGCCTTATCATAAGGTGCAAGACCTGTCCCCATATCCCATCCTTCTCCATAGGTGATAATACGGGGATCAACTTCATCAAGTGCCCAACGAATTGCCTGCATGGTTTTGACATCGTGAATTCCCATCAAGTCGAAACGGAATCCGTCAATATTGTATTCTTTCACCCAATAAAGGAGTGAGTCAATCATATACTTGCGGTACATTTCGTGTTCGCTTGCGGTTTCATTTCCAACACCTGTACCGTTTTGGAAGGTTCCATCTGGATTCATACGATAGTAATAATCGGGAACAGTTGTTTGGAAAGGTGCATCAACCGTTGAGAAGGTATGGTTGTAAACGACATCCATAATGACACCGATTCCCGCATCATGATATGCCTGAATCATGGTCTTGAGGTCTCGAATAACCTGTCCAGGATCATCTAGATTACTAGAGAAACTTGGTTCTGGCGCATTGTAGTTTTGAGGGTCATAACCCCAGTTATAGGTTACATTCCCGTCCTCGTCATATTCCTTATGGCGATCAAAGATTGGTTGGAGTTGAACATAATTACAGCCGAGTTCTTTGATATAATCAAAGGCTGTTGCTTGACCATACTGGTTAACCGTTCCAGTCTGGGCAGCCCCAAGGAAGGTCCCTCGAAGGTTTTCTGGAACTCCAGATGTCGGCGATTTTGTAAAATCACGAATGTGCATCTCACAGATAACGGCTTTACATGGATTTTCCAAACGCCAAGGAGCTTCTGTCCCATGTTTGACTTCAAATCCATCTACTTGTCTCTCTTTGTGTGAGAGAATAACAGAACGTTTTCCGTCAGGACTTGTTGCAATTGTATAAGGATCTCTTGTCAAACTCTTGTGATGAGGGAACTCAATCTGATACTGATAAGCCTTGCCAGCAAGATTTTCATCTAAATCTAGACCCCAAACACCAATGGTATTGTACTTATGACTATATGAATAGCTATTCCCACGCTCTAGATTATAGGTTTTCCAAATCGGCGCATCGTTGCTGATATTTTCATAGACAACCACCTGTACAGCTGTAGCTGTAGGAGCCCAGAGTTTAAAGCTTGTCTGGTAGTCAGAGATACTATAACCCAACTCTCCTTGGTAACCCCAATGGTGATCAAAACTTTCACTGTGAAAGGCTTTATCAAAAGCAAACGGGTTTCGATCTTTATAGCAAGGACTTGCAATGGCTGGATTTTCAGAATAATAAACCGTCTCATCACCATCCAAAATCCAAACCTCAGTCAACAATGGATAATAGTTAAACCCTAAGAGATAATCTTTTGTCTTTCCATCTATTTCGACAGAAAAGGTAAGAGTATCGATCCTTTCTGCACTTGTGACTGTAAAGGAGAATTTTGCTCCAAAATAGTCATTTTCATAATACAAATTTTCTTTAACATCTGCCTGTTTTCTACTGAATGAACAAGCATCATAATCCCCATTTTTTCGGTGAAAATGGATGACTACTGGGTATCTATACATTTCTTTTCCTAATTCCTAATTTCAATTTTTTTATGTGGTGCTGAAGAATTTAGCGGGAATTTCAGCACAATAGAGAATAGCATTAATAGATATAAAAACACATCAGGAGAGATAGTTTCAGACTATCTAACATCTAGTTTTCAACTATTCTTTACAAACTTTCTAGCCAAGCTTCATCTCGAACTTCGATACCAAGTTCTTGTGCTTTTTGGAGCTTGCTTCCTGCATCTGCTCCTGCTACGACAAGATTCGTTTTCTTAGAAACACTGCCTGTGACTTTGGCACCCAGACTTTCGAGTTTGCTTTTGGCTTCTGAGCGCGTGAGACGTTCCAATTTTCCTGTTAATACAACTGTCAAACCTGACAAGGCCGCATCTGCTACTACTGTCTGTCCCTTGTAGTTCAGATTGACTCCAGCTTCTTTCAACTCATCTAAGAGAATCTTCGATCCTTCTGTAGCAAAGTAAGTCTGAAGGCTCTGAGCAATCACACTACCCAAGCTTTCAATACTTGCTACTTCCTCAGGATCAGCTTGGGCTAGATTTTCAATAGAGTGGAAATGTTGGAGCAAAAGTTGGCTAGCCTTACTTCCGACATGGCGAATTCCCAAGCCAAATAAAAGCTTCTCAGCTGAGTTTTCCTTAGATGCTTGAATTGCCTGATACAGTTTAGAAGCAGACTTTTCCTTGACACCTTCTAAAAGGAGGAAATCTTCTTCTTTCAAACGGTAGATATCAGCCACATCCTTGACTAAATTGGCAGCAAAAAGCTTTTCAACGATAGATGGACCAAGTCCTGTAATATTCATGGCATCTCGAGAAGCAAAGTGAATCAAACCTTCCATGATTTGGGCAGGACAGCGAGGATTGATACAACGTAGAGCAACCTCATCTTCAAAATGAAGTAACTGACTGTAACAGCTTGGACAGTTAGTCGGAATATCTAGTTTTTCTTCAGAAAGACGCTTGGACTCTACCACACGCAAAACAGCAGGGATGATGTCGCCAGCCTTATAGACGATAACCGTATCGTCTTTTCGGATATCCTTTTCAGCAATATAATCTACATTGTGCAGTGTTGCACGGCTAACAGTTGTCCCAGCAAGCTGAACAGGTGTTAGATTGGCAGTCGGAGTCACAACACCCGTACGACCTACTGTCCAGTCAACTGAAAGGAGCTGGGCTTCTTTTTCTTCAGCAGGAAACTTGTATGCAACTGCCCACTTGGGCGCTTTAACAGTAAAGCCGAGTTCTTCTTGACCTGCTAGGTCGTTGACCTTGATGACCACCCCATCGATATCGTAAGGAAGTTTCTCCCGTTCTTGTCCTACTTCTTGGATGAAATCCCATATCTCATCTATACTTTTAGCCAATATTCGTTTAGGATTAACTACAAAACCAAGCTGTTCAAGATGCTCCAAGACTTTTTCTTGACTATCACGAGTAGAAGGGCTGGCTTCTTGATAGAGGAAAGTCGCAAGATTGCGTTTGGCCACTACTGCTGTATCCAGCTGACGGAGGGTTCCTGCAGCTGCGTTACGAGGATTAGCAAATTCAGGCTCTCCATTTTCTTGGCGGGCTTGGTTGACCTGATCAAAGGAAGCGCGTGGCATGTAACACTCTCCACGAACAGTGATATCAAGTTCTTCTGGCAAGGTCAAAGGAATGTCCTTGACACGCTTGAGGTTCTCTGTGATATTTTCACCAACAGAACCATCCCCACGTGTGGCACCAACAACCAAAATTCCCTTTTCATACGTAAGTGAGATAGACAAACCATCGATTTTCAACTCACAAATATAAGTGGGATGTGGTAACTCCTTGCGAACACGCGCATCAAAAGCTTCTAACTCTTCACGTGAAAAAGCATCCTGCAAACTATAAAGAGGATACTGATGACTGTATTTTTCAAAACCATCTAAAACCTTACCACCAACACGATGGGTCGGACTGTCCGCTAAAACTTGATCCGGATAGGCGGCTTCCAATTCGACCAACTCTCGGTAGAGGCGATCATACTCACTATCTGAAACCGAGGGATTGTCACTCGTATAGTACTCGGTCGCATAGCGGTTAAGTAAGGCAACTAACTCATTCATTCTTTCATTCATATTCCCATTTTACCACAAAGCAAGCCCTCCTCACAATAGAGAAGGGCTGAAAAATGGTTTGTAGTGTAATATTTTCTTAAAAAGAGAAATTATAACTCTTTATCAAAATGACCTCGCACATAAACGAGGGAGAAACAAGACAGGATGATAACACCGCTGCCAATTATCAGAAAAGAAGAGAGATGGACACTTGGTAGCACCGTCATAAAGCCTTTTGCAATCGGCATAAATAGGATGGCTAAGGTAAAAATTGTGCTTAGTACTCTTCCCAAGTATTCCCCCTCAACCTTGGTTTGCACCTGAGTAAAAAAGTGAATGTTAAATATCGTCATAAACAGTTCACAAACTAAATTTCCAGAAAAGGAAAGAAAAGTTGGCAATGGTAACCCTATCATAAAAACCCCAACTCCAGTCAAGGCCAATAGAATCAAAAGATTATAAACACCTGCCTTTATTTTGCTAGCTAGAAGAGCTCCGATAATCGAACCAATAGCGCCCATAGTTAAAATAGTTGCATAAGCTCCTTCTACCCCGTATAGTCGATTTGAAAAGGGGAGGAGAAATTCAAAAGCTGCAAAAAAGAAATTAACACTGGAAGCTACTACCAAAAGGAAAAAGATCTCTTGCTGGCGCCAAATATAGCGAATCCCTTCTTTCATATCAGCAAAAATATTTTTCCAGCTGAAAGTCTTTTTCTCTTGTTCCTGAGTCTCTTTTTGGGGGAGAAAAGCTACTAAAGTAAATGCGATGAAAAAGCTAATGGCATCTAAAACAAGCGTCATATGGAGACTGGCAAATTGTAAAACGAGAAAAGAAAGTACAGGGGAGCTAACACCTACAACCTGAAAAACGAGCTCTAAGCGAGCATTATAGGTCACAATCTCTTCTTTTTCTACAACTTCAGTTATAATGGCTTTGTTGGCTGTACGAGAAAATGCAAAGGCAACCGCTTGAACAATATTGGCAAAAATCAAGGCAGCAATCATCAAGCTATCATTTCTGATAAACGAAATAGCTAAACAGAGAATACCGCAAATCAAGTCTGTTGTCATCAAAATTTTGCGACGTGAAAAGCGGTCTGAAATCACTCCACCAAAGGGATTGACTAGAATCGATGTAACCAACTCAGAAATTTGATAAATACCAAGAACAGTCTGTCCTATCGTTCCCATTGATGCCAACCACACACTGTTTCCATAATCATAGAGCATATTTCCTATTTTATTAATGTCCCCACGACTAATCAACTGGATTGCATGTCGATTCATATAAAAAACTCCTCTCAAATTTTGAAACTATTGTATCAAAACTGAAAGGAGTCTCTTTATTTTTCCCTTATTTGGGAAATTTAAGCATTTACAAATTTTTCATAATGTTCCTGATAGTAAGCCACTTGCTCTGGAAGTCCAAGCACAGCAAAAATATGCATGGCTTCCTGCATCTGACTACAACCTTCTGCTTTCAAGTCTCTCTGGTAGAGGGCGAAACCTTTGAGATAATGGAAGAGATTGCGCTCATAAAGCTTGATACCATTTCCAATTAACTTCTCCACATAGCCCTCAAAATAGTCCGCATCCGCAAAGGATCG
This sequence comes from Streptococcus sp. FDAARGOS_256, assembly GCF_002289235.2. Lineage (GTDB taxonomy): Bacteria > Bacillota > Bacilli > Lactobacillales > Streptococcaceae > Streptococcus. The sequence goes on along the minus strand of NZ_NTGM02000001.1, from coordinate 551,614 downwards.
ATTTTCCAAACAATGCTGGTAACAGTTAAGAGCTAAGATCAAAACAAGTTTTCGATGACGACCAATTTCCTTGTAGTAGTCTTCCCGCTCCATGACTTCTCTGCCAATCCGAGCTACATAGTCCACATTGTAGAAAGTATAGAGATTCCCGAAAAGAATCAACTCATACATGGTCCATTCTTCTGTTTGAAAAAGATAATCTGCCACCTTTTCCAAATCACTCTGACTCATCGTGTAATGAGCATCTCTTTGACAAATCAGTCCTTGTAGCAGAATCCAATTCAGCTCAAAATAGAGGGGATTGGTCGAACTCTTAGCCTTTTCAAGTAGTTCTCTTTGAAGCTTTTGAAAACCAGCAATATCATTTGAGTAGTAAAGCGGAATAATCTGCGCCATCAAGGAAACATGTTCATGATTTTGAAAATCCCTAGCCTTGTCCATGAAATTTTCAATAGTCACATGAATATTGTCCAAAATCTCAAAGAAACGAGAAACTGCCAGATCAGACTCCCCAAGCTCGAAGCGAGATAATTGAGAAGTTGAACATGATTTACCTGCCGCCTCTTTTAAGGAGTATTTCCCACTTGTTCGAAATTCACGAAATACCTTTCCAAGATGTTTCATTTCTTACACCTGCTCTGATAATTCTTCCCACTCAAGCATAGCTTCTTCTTGACGATGGCTAATTTTGTCCAGTTCAGCCTGCAATTCCATGAGCTTTTCAGCATCGTTGGTTTCCAGCATTTGTTCAGAAATGGCTTGACTTTGAGTTTCTAACTCTTCGATTTCAGCTTCTAGATTTTCGATTTGTCGCATGAGCTTACGGGCTTCTTTCTGACTTTCTTTCTGAGCTTGGTAGTCATTAACTGGACTTGTTTCTTTTGCTTGATTACTAGTTGAAGCTTCTTTTGTCTGAGTCATTTCTACTTCTGCTTTCTTTTCAACATAGTAGTCATAATCTCCAAGGTAGAGGGTTGAACCACTCTCGGACAATTCCAAAACATGAGTGGCTACACGATTGATAAAGTAACGGTCGTGACTGACGAAAAGAAGGGTTCCATCAAAATCAATCAGAGCATTTTCTAACACTTCCTTGCTATCAATATCCAAGTGGTTGGTCGGCTCGTCCAAAATCAAGAAATTGTTGTTTTCCATTGAAAGTTTGGCAAGAAGCAAACGAGCTTTCTCGCCACCAGACAACATGCCTACTGATTTTTTGACATCATCTCCTGAAAAAAGGAAGGCACCGAGACGGTTACGGATTTCAACTTCTGGTGTCAGTTTAAAATCATTCCAAAGTTCATCCAGAACAGTATTACTTGGTGTCAACTTGCTTTGAGTTTGGTCATAGTAGCCAACCTCAACATTGGCCCCAAATCGCTTTTCTCCTTTGATAAAAGGAATCTGATCCACAATAGACTTGATAAAGGTTGACTTACCAATACCATTTGGTCCTACGATGGCAACAGCATTCATCTTACGGAGGTCTAGGTTGATAGGTTCTGACAATATTTCCCCATCATAGCCAATAGCCGCATTTTCAACGGTCAAAACGATATTACCTGATGTTTTTTCCGACTGGAAGGTCATATTGGCTGATTTCTTGCCAGCTTCAGGCTTGTCCAAACGCTCCATTTTTTCTAGTTGCTTGCGTCGAGATTGGGCACGTTTAGTCGTTGAGGCTCGGACTAGATTGCGATTGACAAAGTCTTCTAGAGCCGCGATTTCCTTCTGTTGCTTTTCATAGTTTTTTGCCTCAGTAGCTAGCTTTTGCTCCTTTAACTCAACAAAACGAGAGTAATTGCCTACATAACGATCCAAGGAATGCTTAGTTAAATCGAGTGTAACCGTCGCAACCTTGTCCAAAAAGTAACGGTCGTGGCTGACAATAATGAGTGCACCGCTATAATTTACTAGGTAACTTTCCAACCAGGCAATGGTTTCAATATCCAAGTGGTTGGTAGGCTCGTCCAAGACCAAGAGTTTTGGCTTTTCAAGGAGCATTTTAGCCAGTGCAAGACGAGTATTTTGACCACCTGAAAGCTCAGCAATTTTCATCTGCCACATAGACTCGTCAAACTTGAAACCATTCAAGATAGCGCGGATATCAGCTTCGTAGGTAAAGCCACCAGCCTGACGGAAATTCTCTGATAAACGATCATAATCCGCCATCAGTTTATCTAGATCTTCACCAGACTTTTCACCCATCTCTAATTCCATTTGACGCAGTTGTGTCTCTGCCCGACGCAAGTCATCAAAGACGTGAAGCATTTCATTATAAATGGTATTTTCAGACTCAAAACGACTATCTTGGGCTAGGTAAGACAGAGAAATATCTTTTTTCTTATTGATTTCTCCACTAGTTGGCTCCTCTTCTCCAACCAAAATCTTTAAAAGAGTAGACTTACCTGCACCATTTTTCCCAACAAGAGCAATCCGGTCTCGTTCATCTACCTGCAGATTAATATTATCAAAAAGAACCTCACCAGCAAAAGATCGTTCAATTTTATTAGCTTGTAAAATAATCATATCTCTATTTTACTATCTTTTTCTCTTTTACACAATTGCAATGAAAAAAGTTCGAGTGGTATACCCGAACCTTTCATCTTAGTATCCAATGCCTCCACGGAATGTGCGAGCCATATCTTTTAAGTCATAGTTTTTAGAAGAGGTATCGATGGTCCATTTTCCATCTTTCTTGGTCATTTTAATTTCATAACCCTCTTTCTTCATGTTATCACTAGTGTCTAGTGGAGTTGAATCAAATTGACTTGGTGCATTTTCTAAAATGTACTTCTCACCAGCTTTCATAGCTTCTGAGTAGTTGCTATATTTACCTTTGTTTTCTTCGTAGAATTTACGACTCAATTCATGAACATTCAAGTTATCCAAGTCGATTGTTTCTGGTCTAACATAAACAACAGCATAATCAGGCAAGTATGTCTTCACCTTGTAATCAACTTTTGCTCTCTTAGCATTTGCTTTGATGTAGGCATCTGCGAATGTTCTAAGTTCTGAATCAGATGGTTTGTAGTTATAGAAGCCTTTTCCGAACGATTCTGTAAATTTCTTGATAAACTCTTCTTTATCAGCTTTCGCATCGTTTGTGAATTCAGCACTATTATCAGAAGATTTTTTATCATCAGCAAGCGCAACAACTTGCGACTTATTATCAGTAGCACTTAGGTTCGTTCCACCACCAGAACTTTCCCCATTAAGGTAAACAGCATCGACATATTTTTTCATTACATCTTTAGCTTCATCAATATGATCTTCGTACTGACTTGGATCCACCTTGATTGCTACATCGTTATTCTTTTTAGAATTCTCTTTGATGTCATCATAAAAGCTAGGTGCGAAGTGGAGTTCATACTTAGCATTCTTGTCGACTTCATACACTACATAACCAGCAACACTCTTTCCTTTAGAAAGACTGTCACCATATGACATAAATTTCGTTTTACTGTCGCTTTCGTAGATTTGAATTGGTTGTAATTTTTCATCTTTTTCATTATAAAGCGTAATATCTTGGCTAGTAAAACTAAACTGTTTATCACGATTGTTCTTGATTTCGACTTGAAGTGCAAGGTAGCTTGAAGATGAATCTTCATCTTTAGGCAATACAAACATACCGTCTTTTACTGAAACTTCAAAGTTTGAGTTCGAGGCAGTACCATTGTCGCTTGCTTTTTTGGAAGCTCCACAGGCAACCAGTGCTAAAGCTGATAAAAGCAAAGCAGAATGCTTAAGAATTTTTTTCATAATGGATTCTCCTTTAATGATTTACTATATTTTACCATACGTAGAATAAAAATCAAAACAGAAACCAGATATTTTCAAAATATCTTAAATTTATAGAGTTTTACATTAAATTTTTCTATCCGTTCATTTGATACATTAAAGGATTCTTTATAAAAAGAATAGAATATAACAATATTGACGATTTACTTTATTTAAAAATCCCACAAAAATACTATAACTTTTAATATTTTTAAAAATTAGATAATTGATTTTCATCCCTAACTTAGTATAAGTAAGCACAGTACTCACCATTTTCCCGCTAAAGTGCATAAGTAAATTTCCTACATTTTAAGTTATGCTAACGTTTTACTAAAATGTCAAATCGTGATATAATGAAAGCGATTAAAGTAAATAAACAAAGGAGACACTCTATGACTTACCAAGAAAATTATCAAAAATGGGTCGATTTTGCTGACCTTCCAGACTACCTTCGTCAAGATTTAATCAATATGGACGAAAAAACAAAGGAAGATGCCTTTTATACCAATCTTGAATTTGGTACTGCTGGTATGCGTGGCTTGATCGGCGCTGGTACAAACCGCATCAACATCTATGTTGTTCGTCAAGCTACAGAAGGATTGGCTCGTTTGATTGAATCTAAAGGCGGAAATGAAAAAGAACGTGGAGTAGCAATCGCCTACGATAGCCGTCACTTCTCACCTGAGTTTGCCTTTGAATCTGCTGCAGTTCTTGCAAAACATGGTATCAAATCATACGTTTTCGAAAGCCTTCGTCCAACTCCGGAACTTTCTTTTGCAGTTCGTCACCTCAACTGTTTTGCAGGTATCATGATTACTGCCAGCCATAACCCTGCTCCATTTAACGGTTACAAGGTTTATGGAGAAGACGGTGGACAAATGCCTCCACATGATGCAGATGCTTTGACAACTTACATTCGTGCAATCGAAAATCCATTCGCTGTGGAAGTTGCTGATGTCGAAGCTGAAAAAGCTTCTGGCTTGATTGAAGTTATCGGCGAAGCTGTTGATGCAGAATACCTTAAAGAAGTTAAAGACGTAAACATCAATCCAACCTTGATTGAAGAATTCGGTAAAGACATGAAGATTGTCTACACACCACTTCATGGTACGGGTGAAATGTTGGCTCGTCGTGCTCTTGCTCAAGCAGGATTTGACTCTGTTCAAGTTGTTGAAGCACAAGCAACTGCTGATCCTGACTTCTCAACTGTAAAATCTCCAAACCCAGAAAGCCAAGCAGCCTTCGCCCTTGCTGAAGAACTTGGTCGTCAAGTTGGTGCAGATGTGCTTGTTGCAACTGACCCTGACGCTGACCGTGTTGGTGTTGAAGTTCTTCAAAAAGATGGTAGCTACCTCAACCTTTCAGGTAACCAAATCGGCGCTATCATGGCTAAATACATCTTGGAAGCCCACAAAAATGCTGGAACTCTTCCTGAAAATGCTGCTCTCTGCAAATCCATCGTATCAACTGACTTGGTAACGAAGATTGCTGAAAGCTACGGCGCAACTATGTTCAACGTTTTGACAGGTTTCAAATTCATCGCTGAAAAAATCCAAGAATTCGAAGAAAAACACAATCACACTTACATGATGGGATTTGAAGAAAGCTTCGGTTACTTGATCAAACCATTCGTACGTGATAAAGACGCTATCCAAGCTGTTCTTGTCGTTGCTGAGCTTGCTGCTTACTACCGTTCACGTGGTTTGACTCTTGCTGACGGTATCGAAGAAATCTACAAAGAATACGGTTACTATGCTGAAAAGACTATCTCTGTAACTCTTTCAGGTGTAGACGGTGCTGAACAAATCAAAGCTATCATGGCTAAATTCCGTAACAATGCTCCAAAAGAATGGAACGCAACAGCTATCACTGTCGTAGAAGACTTCAAGGCTCAAACTGCTACTGCTGCTGATGGTACTGTTACAAACTTGACAACTCCTCCAAGTGATGTTTTGAAATACACTCTTGCGGATGGTTCTTGGATTGCAGTTCGCCCTTCAGGTACAGAACCAAAAATCAAGTTCTACATTGCCGTTGTGGGTGAAAGCAACGAAGATTCACAAGCTAAGATTGCCAACATCGAAGCAGAAATCAATGCGTTTGTTAAATAAGAAATTATAAAAGATGAGACCAACCAATCTCATCTTTTTTTCGTATCAAATCTAAGCATTTTTAGAAACTTTATGGCATACTAGACTTATCAATGAAAGCGAGGTAATCTCATGGAACAATTTTTAGAAAACATTAAAGACCTTGAAGTCACTACAGTTGCGCGTGCACAAGAAGCACTCGATAATAAAGAAACAGCAACCTTCTTTATTGGCCGTAAAACTTGCCCTTACTGCCGTAAATTTGCTGGCACATTGGCAGGTGTCGTAGCTGAAACTAAAGCCCACATCTACTTCATCAACAGTGAAGAACCAAGCCAACTCAATGAATTGCAAGAATTCCGCTCACGTTATGGAATTCCAACCGTACCAGGATTTGTTCACATTGCAGATGGCCAAATCAATGTCCGTTGCGACTCTTCCATGTCAGCACAAGAAATCAAGGACTTTGCTGGATTGTAAAAAAACCACTCATCGAGTGGTTTTTGTATTGTCTAAATTACTTTTTTTCAAGCAAGACTTGCATCATTCTATGTAGTTCTTCTATCTTCTCAGATTGTTTCTCTAGTAATAATCTTTGAGTTATTAATTCGTCTTGTAGTTTATCAAGCTTTATCTGATTATCTGGATTATCCTTTACAAAAAAGTTTGTCAAGGCACTCGTTAACATCCCTATTGTGCCAATACCAACAAGCATTAGTAAAACAGCTAACCACTTCCCAAAAATCGACGCAGGAACAATATCTCCATAACCAACAGTTGTTACAGTTACAAGCGCCCACCAAAGACTATCTGAGAATGATTTTTCTTCAACAACAGATAAAATTGAACTACCTAACAGTACAATAAAGGAATTGAGATAGAAAATATAAAGTAAGCCATTTGTTCGTAAGAGTTTTCCAACCTTCTTTTCTAACTTGCCAGTCAATCCAACGACTCTTAAAAGACGAGTTAGTTTCAGTAATTTTGTCAGCCTTGCTAAGCGGAAGATACGCCCTAAGCGAAATACTGTAAAAATAGCATTCAAAGGAAGGATAGCTAGCAAGTCGAAGATATTTTCAAGTATAAATCTCCATTTTTCTTTACTTGAAAAGAAGCGCCAACCATAATCTACCACAAAAACAAACCAAAGTAGCAAGTCAATAATACTATAGGGTGGATTATCCAAATCAATCATCTCAGCAAATCCAAGCAAGACAAGGACAACGGATATCAATGCAAGTAGGATAATCGTTGTGTCATAGTAATCCTTTAATAACCATTTTCTCTTCACTCTGCTACTCCTTTAGTTATTTTTATCATTATACCACACTAAAACCCTGATAAAGTACAAAACAAAAGAAGGCACTCGCCTTCTTTTTATATATCTGTCAATGGAGTTGCAGTATCTGGTGAGGTATCATAAACCTTAAAGTCTACTCCAACTCCCAGATCAGCCTGGGCTAACTGATTGACCATAGTCATATGAGCCAGCTCCTTGATATTGTTCTCTTTGGACAAGTGACCAAGATAGATTTTCTTTGTTCGATTTCCCATTGCACGAATCATGGCCTCAGCACCGTCTTCGTTAGAAAGGTGACCGAGATCCGATAGAATTCGCTGTTTGAGTCGCCAAGCATAAGATCCTGCTCGCAAAATCTCTACATCGTGGTTGGACTCTATGAGATAACCGTCCGCATTTTCGACTATTCCAGCCATACGGTCACTTACATAGCCTGTATCGGTCAACACGACAAAACTCTTGTCGTCTTTCATAAATCGGTAAAACTGGGGTGCTGCCGCATCATGGCTAACACCAAAACTCTCAATATCGATATCGCCAAAGGTTTTGGTTTTACCCATTTCAAAGATATGCTTTTGCGAAGAATCAACCTTGCCAAGATACTTGCTATTTTCCATAGCCTGCCAAGTCTTTTCATTGGCGTAAAGATCCATGCCATATTTACGAGCCAAGACACCGACCCCATGAATATGGTCTGAATGCTCATGCGTAATCAGAATCGCATCCAAATCTTCAGGTTTGCGATTGATTTCAGCTAGCAGGCTGGTAATTTTCTTACCAGACAAGCCCGCATCTACTAGGATTTTCTTTTTTGGGGTTTCCAGGTAAAAGGAATTCCCACTAGAACCTGATGCTAAAATACTGTATTTAAAGCCTTTTTCACTCATTCTGGTCTTCTATTTCGTCCTCCCATATTTCTTCTTTTACGGCATCCTTATCATAAGGGAGCACTATTGTAAAGGTTGAGCCCTTACCGTATTCACTTTTGGCCCATATAAAGCCATTGTGTTGTTTGATGATTTCTTTTGCGATAGCCAGACCTAGACCGGTTCCACCTTGAGCCCGACTTCTTGCACGATCCACACGGTAGAATCGGTCAAAGATCTTCGGCAAATCTTGCTTTGGAATACCTAGACCTTGGTCTTTGATGGATAAAATCATCTGGTCATCAGTAGTTTTCATGCTGACAGTGATTTTCCCACCATCTGGTGAGTACTTAATGGCATTGTTAAGAATATTATCAATCACCTGAGTCATCTTATCGGTATCAATCTCGATCCAAACTGAATTAATAGGGTAATCTCTGACAAGCTCATATTTTTTCTCGTCATCCTGACTTCTCATCTTATCAAAGCGGTTGAGAATAAAGGTGATGAATGCTGTAAAATTAATCAATTCCACATCTAGCTGACTTGTCGTATTATCAATACGAGAGAGATGCAAGAGATCTGTCACCATCCGCATCATACGGTTGGTTTCATCGAGTGAAACCTTGATAAAATCAGGAGCAACAGGATCATACAGGGCTCCCTCGTCCAAGGCTTCAAGATAAGATTTAACACTGGTCAAAGGAGTTCGCAACTCGTGACTCACGTTCGAAACAAAGAGTCTTCGCTCACGCTCTTCCTTCTCCTGCTCGGTCGTATCATGTAAAACAGCAACCAAACCAGAGATGAAACCTGACTCACGACGAACCAGAGCAAAACGTACACGAAGGCTTAGGTATTCCCCATTTACATCCTGGGAGTCAATCGTCAACTCAGGAATCTGTGTAATCAGGTCACGCAGCTCATACTCATCTTCTATCTTAAGCAATTCGAGGATGCTTTTATTCAGAACATCTTCTTTCTGCACACCTAATTGTTTCTTGGCCATATCGTTGATCATAGTAATCTGACCACGGCGATTGGTAGCAAGAACGCCATCTGTCATGTAAGAAAGAATACTGTTCAATCGTTTACTCTCTTGTTCCAGATTTTCTTGGGTCAAACGAATAACTTCTGACAAATCATTCAGATTATTGGTGATATTGGTGATTTCTGTACTTCCTTGCAAGTCCAAAACTTGAGAATAATCACCTGCAATCAAGTCCTTAACCTTTTGATTTATCTCCTTCAGACGGATATTATCCCGACGATTTTCCAGTAACAGCAAGGTCACCACCAGGATAAAGCCCAGTAAAATCAAGATAAAGATAAAATCGCTGGTCAGAATAGTTTGTCTAATATCTTCAATCATTATTTCTCATATAGTATCCAACACCACGACGTGTGAGAATGTACTCTGGACGACTTGGAGTGTCTTCTATTTTCTCACGCAAGCGTCTAATGGTCACGTCCACAGTACGAACATCACCAAAATAGTCATAACCCCATACAGTCTCAAGCAAGTGTTCACGCGTAATCACTTGTCCAATATGGGAAGCCAAGTGATATAAGAGCTCAAACTCACGGTGGGTCAAATCTAATTCCTCACCATATTTCTTTGCCACGTAAGCATCTGGAACGATTTCCAAATCACCAATTTGTAAAGGTTGCGTCTTCTTCTCATCAGACTCTTGGTTATCTACTGAAACTAGATCGGTACGACGAAGAAGGGCCTTAACACGAGCCTGCAACTCACGGTTTGAGAAAGGTTTTGTAACATAATCATCTGCACCTAACTCTAAACCAATAACCTTGTCAAACTCGCTATCCTTGGCTGAGAGCATGATGATAGGAACACTACTGGTCTTGCGAATGGCTTTGGCAACTTCTAAACCATCAATTTCAGGTAGCATCAAGTCGAGGATAATAATATCCGGTTGCTCTGCTTCAAATAGCTCGATTGCCTCACGACCATTGAAGGCTGTAACGACTTCATAACCTTCCTTGGCCATATTAAACTTAATAATATCTGAGATTGGTTTCTCATCATCTACAATTAATATTTTTTTCATTTTATCACCTTTTCTCTATCTATTATAACAAAAAAATGTAAAGAAGGCACAAATGGCTACTGTAGGCCTTCATCTTCAAGATTTGTTTTATAAGCCTGCCAAATTTTTTGTTGAGGTTTCGCAAGTGGATAATCAGAAAACTCCTGAGGAGAAACCCAGCGAATTTCTCTGTCCGAAAACTGTTTTGTTTCCGTCACTTGACCAGCGATGATTTGAATATGCCATTTCCGATGACTAAATACATGCTTGACCTGGTCAAATACTTGCTGGGACCAATTCACTTCTAAATCATAATCTTGCTCAAAGTTTTCTTGAGGACTTGGCCCAAATACTCTGCTTTCCTCTGTGACTTGTGAAAAGAGATCTAGTTGATTGTCATCACTTGAAAAATCATCAACTTCAATCAATGGGAAATGCCAAAAACCAGCTAGCAGTTTCTCGCTTTCATTTTTCTCTAGTAAAAATTGTCCTTGGTCATTGCGTACAACCAAAGCCTTGAGATAAATTGGTAGGGGCTTTTTCTTGGGTTCTTTAATCGGATAACGACCCATGGTCCCATTCTGATAGGCTGCGCTAAAATCCTTAACAGGGCTTTCTTCTGGTCGAGGGTTAACTGGTGCCTCTATGTCAGAGCCTAAATCCATCAGAGCTTGATTAAAGTCTCCTGGCCGTTTCGGGTCAATCAAGATTTCCATCATAGCTTGGAAAATCTTTCGATTGCTGGGAACTCCGATATCATGATTAACCTCAAACAAGCGTGCCAAAACCCGCATGACATTGCCATCAACCGCTGGCTCAGGCAAATTAAAAGCGATACTGGAAATAGCTCCCGCAGTGTAAGGGCCAATCCCTTTTAAACTAGAAATTCCTTCATAGGTGTTTGGAAATTGACCCCCAAAGTCAGCCATAATCTGCTGGGCTGCAGCCTGCATATTGCGCACTCGAGAATAATAGCCCAATCCCTCCCAAGCCTTCAACAAACGTTCTTCAGGGGCATTGGCCAGACTTTCAACTGTTGGAAACCAGTCCAAGAATCGTTCGTAGTATGGAATAACTGTATCCACTCTAGTCTGCTGGAGCATGATTTCAGATACCCAGATGTGATAAGGATTTTTACTTCTCCTCCAAGGTAAATCTCGCTTGTTTTCATCATACCAATTGAGGAGTTTTTCACGAAAAGAAATAATCTTCTCCTCCGGCCACATGACGATACCGTATTCTTTCAAATCTAACATATCTCTAGTATAACACAGAAGACTCTAACTGTCCTTCTCTCAGTACTAAAAAGCCTCTTCCCATGGGAAAGAGGACTAAATCTTATTGATGAACTGCTTGAGCTGCTGTGATAAGGGTCAACTTGTACACATCATCTGCATTACATCCACGAGAAAGGTCGTTAACAGGTTTGTTCAAACCTTGCAAAACAGGTCCTACAGCCGCAAAACCACCGAGACGTTCTGCCATCTTGTAACCGATATTTCCTGCTTCGATACCTGGGAAGACAAAGACATTTGCTTGACCAGCTACATTACTTCCTGGAGCTTTAAGAGCTGCAGTTTCAGGAACAAAGGCAGCGTCAAATTGCAACTCACCATCAATCTCAAGGTCAGGACGCAAGTCGTGAGCAATTTTAGTAGCTTCCACTACCTTATCAACACTTTCACCAAAGCCTGAACCTTTAGTAGAATAACTTAGCATAGCAATTTTAGGTTCAATACCAAACATCTTAGCTGTGATTGCTGAGTTGATCGCAATTTCAGCCAAGGCTTCTGCATCTGGATTGATGTTAATGGCACAGTCTCCAAATAGGTAACGTTCCGTACCACGTACCATGAGGAAGGCACCTGAAGTACGAGTTACGTTTGGACGAGTTTTGATGATTTGAAGGGCAGGGCGAACTGTTGAGGCAGTTGAGTGAATCGCACCAGATACCATACCGTCAACCAAGCCCAAGTAGACTAGCATCACACCAAAGTAGTTGACATCTTCAACCAAAACTTTGCGCGCATCTTCTTCAGTCATTTTGCCCTTACGACGCTCTACTAAAGCGGCAACCATTTCTTCAAATTGAGGATAATGTTGGGGATCAATCACTTCATAACCATCCATGATCCCTTCGATTTCGAGATAAATTTTAATTTTTTCAGGGTTTCCGAGCAAAACAGGAATTACTTCTGTTTCTTTTACCAAGCGTTTTGTTGCTTGAAGAATACGTGGCTCTTCCCCTTCAGGGAGAACGATACGAGCATTTTTGCCAACTAGGTTGGCTTTGAGACTTTCAAAAACTTCCATGAGTTTTCTCCTTTAAGAAAATAAATTATACTCAAATAATTTTTAAAGAGTATTAGTTGATAACTGAGTAATAAGATTGCTGAAATCATCCGGCAAGGGGCTTTCTAGTTGCAAATCTTGCTCTAGAAAGGGATGATAAAAAGATAAATAATGACAATGCAAGGCCTGGCGCTGAATACCGTCGTCTAAACTTCCTCCATAGAGATCGTCTCCTAAAAGAGGAAAACCGATATGAGAAAAATGCACTCGAATCTGATGAGTTCGCCCAGTATGAAGACGAATATCGACTAGGTGAATATTTCCATAAGACGCGACAACTTTGTAAGATGTATGGGCGTATTTCCCACCTTTGGCAACCCGTCTTGTGATAATGGAGTCCACATCACGCGCAATCGGGGCGATAATCTCCCCTTCAGGCTCCAAGACACCAGCTCCTTTAACTAAAGCAAAGTAACGTTTTTCGATAGACTTTCGTTGCAGTTGCTTGTCTAAACGTGCATGAGCGTAGCCGTGCTTGGCAAAAAGCATCAAACCAGATGTATCTCTATCAAGCCTAGTCACGATGTGAACTTGCTGGTTTTCATATTCTTGTTTGACATAGTAGCCCTTAATAAAATTAGCAATGGTATTGGAATGATTAACACTGGGGATGGAAGCTACTCCATAAGGCTTATTCAAAACCAGAAAATGGTCATCCTCATATAAAATATCGAGTGGTCGATCAATAGCTTCAAGGCTCTCAAACCCTTCCTCTGCAGGAATGTCAATAGTTACTCTATCTCCAATATCTAAGAGATAAGTCGCATTTTGAGCTTGGCCATTAACCAGAATAGCCCCGCCTCGAAACTTAATCTTAGCCAAAAGTCCCTTGGAAACCTCATGTTTCTTGAGGAAAGTTTTGACTTTGACGTGCTCATCTGCGGTAAATTCGAACCTCATTCATCCACCTCGCCGATGAAGGCATCTTTGACACGATTCCAGAAACTAGTGTGGCTTGGAGTCGCTACGAAGTGAATCTTGTGATGGTCGATTTGATACTCTATCCGTTCGATATTACGGAATGAATAGACGCTGTTATCGACTGATATCGTATGGTAATCATTGCGTGTCGGCAAAAGTTCAATCTTATCTTTTTTGGGAATAATGATCGATGATCCCAAAGTGCGATAGACTCTATTATTAAGGCTTGCTATTTCCGTCAACTGCAAAGCTTCAATGGTAGGATGTAAGACAGCTCCACCCAAGGATTTGTTGTAGGCGGTACTTCCCGTCGGCGTTGAAACAGTCACTCCATCTCCACGAAATCTCTCAAACGGAACATGGTTAATGATGATATCTGCAACCATGGTGCGGTCTGATCGACGGATACTCGCTTCATTTAAAGCACGGAAGATTTTCACCTCTCCATTTTCAAGCGTTACCTTAACATTCAAGACTGGATAAGAAACTTTGGCTCCAGTATCTAGTAAAAGATTGGTCACCAATTGATCCAGCTCAAAATCACGATAATCTGTGTAAAATCCCAAATGCCCTGTATGAACACCTACAAATCGAACCTTGTCTAACTGATTCTCATACTTGTGAAAGGCAGACAAAAGCATCCCGTCACCACCAATGGAAATGACGATGTCGGGATTGGTATCGTTCAGTATAAAATGTTGTTTCTTTAGTTTTTCCCTTAGCTCATGCAAAACCTTCTGACTCTGTGGTTTTCTATTTGCTATGAGGTCAACTCGTTTACCTGTATTCTTCATCTGTATCGTCACTATTTCCTACACCATCGTTTAGTTTTCTGCTCAATGGATCAAAGAGAGCCTGCGCTTCCTGGATATCATCACGAATCTTACCCATTTCTTCATCCAGTTGATAGGCTATTTTCGCTGTGATTGCCAGTCTTTTCCTGATTTCTTCTGGAAAATCGCCCTGATATTTATAATTGAGCGAGTGTTCAATCGTAGCCCAGAAATTCATGGCTAAAGTCCGTATTTGAATCTCCGCCAAAATCGTCTTCGCTCCGTTAATCGTATCAACCGTGTATTCGACAACCACGTGATAAGAACGATAACCTGAAGCCTTACGATGAGTGATATAATCTCGTTCCTGAACGACTCTCATATCTTGGCGTTTACGTAGAATCTCAACTACTTCTTTGACGTCATCAACAAACTGGACCATGACACGTAAACCAGCAATATCTTGCAAGTCATTTTCTAAAGTTGCATAAGTAATTCCTCGACGAGCCATCTTTTCTTTGATACTTTCAATCGGTTTTACACGACCCGTTACAAACTCAATCGGAGAATGCTTGTTTTGCTTACGATACTGTTTGCGAATTCCCCGAAGTTTAATCTTCAATTCACCAACAGCCTGAATGTAAGGATCTAAAAATTCTTCCCATTCTATGGTCATACTTTCTCCCTTGTAATGTTTGATTGCTCTGTCGAAAATCTTTGATTTTTTCAGTACATTCGTATACAATAAATACATTGTCCATTATACCATAAATCGCTTTCAAAGATATAGAAAAGGTTGAAAAAATGAAACATTTAGAAATAGAATTGAAAACACTTCTGAAAAAAGAGGACTATGAGCATCTAAAAAAACAGTTTTTCCATATCCAACCCGTCCTTCAGAAAAACTACTACATTGACACACCAGATTTCCAATTGCGTGAAAAGAAGGTTGCCATGCGCATTCGCACCTTTTCAGATTGGGCGGAATTGACCTTAAAAGTACCTCAAACTGTAGGAAATATGGAATACAACCAGAAACTAACTCTTCCAGAAGCTGAATCATACCTAGAAAAACAAAAACTACCTCCAGGGCTCGTTCTAGAGAAACTCGCTAAGATTGGCATCGAAAGCCATGACTGGCTTGTTCTAGGCTGCCTTTCCACTCTACGTTATGAAATGAAAACTGAGATTGGCTTAATGGCCTTAGATGAAAGTCATTACTTTGACCAAACGGACTATGAACTCGAGCTTGAAGTCACCGACCATGAAAAAGGGAAAGCTGATTTTAAGAGATTTTTAGATGAAAATCAGATAACCTATCAGAAAGCTCCTTCAAAATTAATTCGTTTTATTAAAAGCATGAAAAAAAGCTGAAATAATCTCCTTTTTTTGGTAAAATAGAAAAGATAAAAATAAAAGAATCTGGCTTTGAAAAACAAAACTTTCTCAAAGAAGATTCACAAAGTTTACAGAGGACGGTCTATAATGTCAGATAGAAACAACATGAAACTTTTCACCCTAAACTCTAACCATGAAATCGCTCAAAAGATTGCGGATACAGTTGGTGTACCTCTCGGGAAATTATCCTCTCGTCAATTTTCTGACGGCGAAATCCAGGTCAACATTGAAGAAAGTGTCCGTGGTTACGACGTCTACATCATCCAGTCAACCAGCTACCCTGTTAGCAACCACTTGATGGAGTTGTTAATCATGGTTGACGCTTGTGTACGTGCAAGTGCTCATAGTATCAACGTTGTCCTCCCTTACTTTGGTTATGCGCGTCAGGATCGTATCGCTTCTTCTCGCGAACCCCTCACTGCAAAACTAGTTGCCAATATGCTTGTCAAAGCTGGTGTAAGCCGTGTTCTAACGCTTGACCTCCACGCTGTTCAGGTCCAAGGTTTCTTTGATATTCCTGTAGACAATCTTTATACTGTTCCTCTATTTGCTAAGCACTACTGTGATAAAGGACTTCTTGGTTCTGATGTTGTTGTTGTCAGTCCAAAGAACTCTGGTGTTAAACGTGCACGTAGTTTGGCTGAATACCTTGATGCTCCTATTGCTATCATTGACTACGCCCAAGACGATTCTGATCGTAACGAAGGCTATATCATTGGGGATGTTGAAGGCAAGAAGGCTATCTTGATTGACGATATCCTAAATACTGGTCGTACTTTCTCTGAAGCAGCCAAAATCGTTGAACGTGAAGGTGCAACTGAGATTTATGCAGTTTCTAGTCACGGTTTATTTGTTGAAGGTGCAGCAGACCTTCTTGACGCTACAAACATCAAAGAAATCCTTGTGACAGACTCCGTAGCAACCAAAGAAAGAACTCCAGAAAATGTATGCTACATTACTGCTAGCGAATTAATTGGTGATGCTATCGTCCGCATCCATGAAAGAAAACCAGTCAGCCCACTCTTTGCTTACAACAAAAAGAAATAAGGTGATTCTTTGATTTATTTGGACAATGCTGCTACGACTCCTATGTCAGCAGTAGCTATTTCTGAAATGACCAAGGTCATGCAAGAAACTCATGGTAATCCTTCTAGTATTCATAGTCATGGTCGGCAGGCTGGCAAACTCTTGCGAGAGGCTCGTCAGGACTTAGCCCACTTGCTAGGAACCAAACCTCAACATATCTTTTTCACGTCTGGCGGTACAGAAAGTAACAATACAGCCATTATCGGCTATTGTCTCCGTCATCAAAATCGTGGAAGACATATCATCACGACAGCTATTGAACACCATTCTGTACTTGAAACTATCGATTATCTGGTGCAACATTTTGGTTTTGAAGCAACCATCATCCAACCAGTAAATCAAGAAATTACCGCCCAGCAAATTCAAGAAGCCTTACGTGACGATACCATTCTCGTTTCCACCATGTATGCTAATAATGAAACGGGCAGTCTCTTACCTATCGCTGAGATTGGACGTGTTTTAAAAGAGCATCCTGCTGCTTATCATGTAGATGCTGTTCAAGCTATCGGGAAAATCCCTATCCATCCCGAGGAATTAGGAATTGATTTCCTCAGTGCTTCTGCCCACAAATTCCATGGACCAAAAGGTGTCGGCTTTCTTTACGCTTCTTCCGCGGATTTTGATTCCTACCTTCACGGTGGGGACCAAGAACAAAAGAAACGGGCTGGAACAGAAAACCTCGCTGCCATTGTAGGTATGGTCGCTGCTCTCAAAGAGGATTTAAATGACCAAGCTAAGCATTACCAAAAACTAAGCGCACTTAAATCTATTTTTCTAAAAGAGATTTCCGATTTAGACTACTATCTCAATGAAAGTCAAGACCAACTGCCTTATGTTTTTAATATCGGTTTTCCTGGTCAGAAAAATGATTTACTTTTACTTCGGTTAGATCTTGAAGGAATTTCAATTTCTACCGGTTCGGCTTGTACTGCTGGTATTGTGCAAACCAGTCATGTACTTGAAGCATTTTATGGACCAGATTCACATCGATTGAAAGAATCTGTCCGTATCAGTCTCTCTCCTCTTAACACCGAGGATGAACTGATACAACTCGCACAAACCTTAAAAAATATTATTGGAGATTAATCTAATGGCATTCGAAAAAACCATTAAACTACAAAACTGCCGCTACGACTACACACTTAGCCCAACTGTCAAAAAGTTCACACTGAAAGATAATACTTTCTTTGAAACAAAAGTTGGAAACTTTGAACTGACTCGTCTGCTTGAGAAAGTACCCAACAGTGGTGAAGGTTTCAACCTAAAAATCATCATCAACAAAGACCTTACAGGTGCTAAACTCAACATTACTGACAAGTCAGGTCTTCGTTTGGTTAATATCTTTAAATCAGAAGACCACCACATTCATCAGGAAAAATTCTACTTCCTCATGGACAGTTTAGTAGAACGCGGTATCTTCACTAAAGAAGAAAGATAATTGACTATGTATCGACTTACCTATCAAGATAACTATCACGTAGAACGTATACTTGAATATAAGGATTACGAAGAGCTCATGTTATCTCTATCTGGCTGTGTGACCCTACCTGATACTCTCCTAATCAGCTCCTTAACGCTGAATGATAAGGTGATTTATCAAGGATTGGTTGGCGATCTCTACCGTTTTCTATCACAAGCTCATTTTTCAGATAAAAACTAAGAAATTTCTTAGTTTTTTCTTGTTTTTGTTGATTTTTTCACAATGTTTCTATAAAATAGAAGAATAGAAAGGTTGTGATTTTGTGAAAGATAAACAGTCTGCTATTCCAAAAGCAACAGCAAAAAGACTCTCTCTCTACTATCGAATTTTCAAGAGATTTCATGCAGAAAAAATCGAACGTGCCAACTCCAAGCAAATTGCAGAGGCTATCGGTATCGATTCTGCGACCGTTCGTCGGGATTTTTCCTATTTTGGTGAACTAGGTCGTCGAGGTTTTGGTTACGATGTCAAAAAATTGATGAATTTTTTTGCTGATCTCCTAAATGATAACTCAATTACAAATGTTATGCTGGTTGGGATTGGAAATATGGGCCATGCCCTTCTCCACTACCGCTTCCACGAGCGTAACAAGATGAAAATTATCATGGCCTTTGACCTAGATGACCATCCAGAAGTTGGAAGCCAGACACCTGATGGAATTCCAATCTATGGTATCTCACAGATTAAAGAAAAAATCAAAGAAGCAGATGTCAAAACTGCTATCCTAACAGTTCCGAGTGTTAAATCACAAGAAGTTGCCAATCTTTTGGTTGATGCAGGTATAAAAGGTATTCTCAGCTTTTCCCCTGTTCACCTTCACCTCCCAAAAGATGTGGTCGTTCAGTATGTCGATTTGACAAGCGAACTCCAAACCCTCCTCTATTTTATGCGTAAAGAGGATTAGAAAGCGAAAGCATTTATGAAAAAACCAGTTATTGGGATTACAGGAAATGAAAAAGCTCATCCAGATGATGACATCATGATGAGCTATGCAGCAAAAGGCTTTGTTGAAGGAGTCAAGGACGCTGGCGGAATTCCAATCATCCTACCGATTGGTGATCAAGAAATGGCTACCCATTACATCAGTATCATTGATAAGCTCATCTTAACGGGTGGGCAAAATGTTGATCCAAAATACTATGGTGAACCAAAGGCTATTGATAGTGATGACTACCACCTTCAAAGAGATATTTTTGAACTAGCACTTATCAAAGAAGCGATTAAGCAGAAGAAACCAATTTTCTCTGTTTGTCGGGGTACTCAACTTTTCAATGTCGCCATGGGAGGCACGCTTCACCAAGATATCGAGGATCATTGGCAGGACTGTTCAGCCGAATACACAACACAACGCCTCGTAACGGAACCTGATACAATTCTCCGAGAGATCTATGGAGAAATCTCTCATATCAACTCCTTCCACCACCAGAGCATTAAAGATTTAGCTTCAAATCTTAAGGTTGTAGCACATGATCCTAAAGATGGAGTTATCGAGGCTGTGACAACTACGGACGGTTTTCCTTATCTTGGTGTCCAATGGCATCCTGAATTTCTCTTTGAAAATCGCCCCAAAGATAAAACGCTATTTGACTATGTTGTTAATGAACTCTAAATTAGATTCGTCTTTTCACGGTAACTAAAGTAATCCGAGTGAGAGACAATCAGATGGTCCAAGAAAACGATACCCATCAGTTCGCAGGCTTCCTTGACTAGCTTAGTGACATGATCATCATTTCGACTAGGAGATACAGAACCAGATGGATGATTGTGAACGAGAATCACAGAGGTTGCCATATGCTTCAATGCATAGTGAAGGATTTCTCTCGGTTCAGCAATACTACGTGTCGCAGAGCCGATGAAAATGGTCTGCTGATGAATGATTTGATTTTGAGTATTGAGATAGAGCGCCACTAGGTGCTCTTGTTTTTTATCACCAAGTTCCTGTTGCATTTTCTTGGCTAGCTTTTGACTGCTGAGAATGCTTTCCATCTCAAGGGTTTCATGTTTATGAATACGATGCCCCAGTTCAATCACTGCTTGTAGTTCAATGGCTTTAATCCGTCCAATACCAGACAGACTCTGCAATTCCTGCAGGGTCATTTTCTTTAAATCAGTTAGACTGTTAAGACTATCCAAGACTTTCTGAGCAATTTCAAATACATTAGCCTGACGTGTTCCGGTTCTAAGCAGAATAGCTAGTAATTCTTGATTACTCAGAGCCTCTACTCCTTCTTTAACTAGTCTTTCTCTAGGCAAAAGTGAATCTTCTTGGAATGAAATACTGTACATAAAAATCCTCCTCACTTTATTATTCGTGAGAAGGATGGAAAATTAGATTTTTTTCTCAATTGGGGCAACACTGGCTAAGAGTTTTTTCAGCCCCACTTCTGGGAAATTGATTTTCAATTCCTGAGTATCGCCACTACCCGAAACTTCTAGAACCGTTCCCTCTCCCCATTTCTTGTGAAGAGCAATGTCCCCAATGGACCAACTTGTATCAGTCGAATCTTTTTTATTTCCGGCTGCAAATTGTCCAAATGGGAGACCACTTGACTGGATAGAGCTTGGTGCGGCATTGCGTTTCCGTTCTTGAAGGGCTTGAGCTAAGCTCATACCTTGACCGAAAGCAATCCCACCACTGCTATAAGATGCCTTAAAGCTAGTATTCGCTGGACGAGCCAAGCCTTGATAGTCAAGTAAGTCCGAACTGATTTCATTGATAAAACGAGTTGGACGATTATAATTGGTACGACCAAAAAGCAGACGAGAATTTGCATTGGTCAGATAGAGGATCTTCTCAGCGCGCGTGATACCGACATAGGCCAAACGGCGTTCTTCTTCTAGCTCATCTGGATCTTCAGCCGCACGGCTAAGCGGAAATACATTTTCCTCCATCCCAATGATAAAGACAACTGGGAACTCTAGTCCTTTCGCTGCATGGAGGGTCATCAAGGTTACTTCAGATGTCTCCTGACTGCCTGAATCCGTATCCGCAATCAAGGCTAAGTCATTCAAGAAACGACTGAGTTTATCTAAACCTGTTTCCTCTTCCTGACTATCAGGATTGTCATCAAAGTTCTTGGTAACAGATAGGAACTCTTCAATATTTTCAACCCGCGCCTTGCTTTCCAAGGTCGCTTGGGCATTAAGAATTTCCACATAACCTGTTTTTTCAAGAACCGCTTCAACTAACTCTGTAATGCTTAATTGATCCAGTTGCTCTCGCAAATCCAAAATCATATTGGCAAAATCCCATATAGACTGGGCTGCTTTTCCTTTGATGCCAGACAGCATGATATTGGCTGAAGCATCCAGCATGGACATCTCTTGTAGGTTAGCAAAGTCGCGAATTTTCTCAACAGTACCTGGCCCGATTCCGCGCTTAGGCTCGTTGATAATGCGCTCAAAACTGATATTGTCACTTAAATTAGAAATAAGATTCAGATAAGCAATAATATCACGGATTTCCTTACGGCTGTAGAACTTAGTCCCACCAACCATGGTATAAGGAATATTGGACTTGAGCAGGGCTTCCTCAATGGTACGGGATTGCGCATTAGTCCGATAAAGAACTGCAAAATCCTTGTGGAGGAAGTTTTGACTACGACCAAGTTCATCGATGGTTTTTGCTACAAAAACAGCCTCATCCTGTTCGTCATTTGCGCGATAGTAAATAATCTGCTCTCCATCCGCATTCTGAGTCCAGAGATTCTTAGGACGACGATTTTTATTGTTTTTGATGACGTCATTGGCGGCTTGGAGAATGGTTTTGGTTGAACGATAGTTTTCTTCTAACAAGACAACCTTGGCTTGAGGATAATCTTTCTCAAAATCTAAGATATTTTGCATATCCGCACCACGCCAACCGTAGATAGACTGGTCCGCATCTCCAACTACACAGATGTTTTTAAAGCGAGATGCCAAGAGTTTGACCAATTGATACTGGGCATGGTTGGTATCTTGGTACTCATCCACGTGGATGTATTGGAACTTCTGCTGATAGTAGGTCAAGACATCAGGATTTTGATCAAAGAGACGCAGGGTCAACATGATTAAATCATCAAAGTCAACGGACTCAGACTGACGAAGCTCTTTTTGATAGGCTGTGTAACACTGAGACACAATTTGCGTGTACATATCTCCAGCTTGGGCAGCATAAGCCACATCATCAATCAAGTCATTCTTAGCATTGGAAATAGTCCCCAAAATGGTTCGTTCATTCCATTTTTTAGGGTCCAAGTTTAATTGCTTGAGGATTCGTTTCATGAGGGTACGCTGTTCACCAGGATCTACAATAGTGAAATTACGATTGTAGCCGATATGATCTGCATCACGACGCAGAATACGAACACACATGGAGTGAAAAGTCGCAATCAGACAGTCCTGGGTTGCTGGATTAAGCCCATAGGCACGCTCCTTCATCTCACGCGCAGCTTTATTGGTAAAAGTAATGGCCAAAATATTCCAAGGATTGACCATTTTTTCATCAATTAGATAGGCAATACGGTGGGTCAAAACACGAGTCTTTCCAGAACCAGCCCCCGCCATGATTAACAAAGGTCCTTCTGTTGTTTGCACCGCCTCAGCCTGACGGTCATTCATTCCATTCAATAATGCGTTCATTTTCTCTTCCTTACTCTTGAAGTCAATGTTTCTATTATATCAGAAATCAGGGAAAATAGAAACTTTACTGAGAACACTTTGATAAGCCAAATTTTCATCAGTGCTTACAAAACATGTATTTTTCAAATGAAGTTGAGGTTATTCTTTGACAGGAAAAAGAGCTTGGATAGCATTTCCAAACTCTTTTAATATCATCTAAATCTTAGAACAATCCTAGAACGGTTCCGTCGCTTTCAACATCCATATTGAGAGCTGCTGGTCGTTTTGGAAGTCCTGGCATGGTCATGACATCACCAGTAAGGGCAACGATAAAGCCTGCACCTAATTTTGGTACCAATTCACGAATGGTAATTTCAAAGTTTTCTGGCGCTCCAAGTGCATTTGGATTATCAGAGAAACTGTATTGCGTTTTAGCCATACAGATTGGCAATTTATCCCAACCATTTTGAACGATTTGAGCGATTTGTGTTTGAGCTTTCTTCTCAAAGTTGACTTTGCTACCGCGATAGATTTCAGTAACAATCTTTTCGATCTTTTCTTGGACAGAAAGGTCGTTGTCATAAAGGCGAGTATAGTTGGATGGATTTTCAGCAATAGTCTTAACAACCGTTTCAGCAAGCGCTACTCCACCTTCCGCGCCATTGGCCCAGACACTTGCTAGTTCAACTGGCACATCAATAGAAGCACAGAGTTCTTTCAAGGCTGCGATTTCAGCTTCAGTATCAGAAACAAATTCGTTAATCGCGACG
Source organism: Streptococcus sp. FDAARGOS_256 (assembly GCF_002289235.2). Classification (GTDB taxonomy): domain Bacteria; phylum Bacillota; class Bacilli; order Lactobacillales; family Streptococcaceae; genus Streptococcus. The sequence continues at coordinate 528,148 of NZ_NTGM02000001.1, read as the reverse complement.
ACTGCAGGCACTCCAAATTTACGGATGTTCTCAACGTGGCGTTTCAAGTTGGCAAAACCTGCACGAACCGCTTCAACATTTACTTCTGTCAAAGCATCTTTAGCCACCCCACCATTCATCTTAAGGGCACGGAGGGTTGCAACAATGACTACCGCATCTGGAGAAGTTGGCAAGTTTGGTGTCTTGATATCAAGGAATTTCTCAGCGCCAAGGTCTGCACCAAAACCAGCTTCAGTAACAGTGTAATCAGCCAAGCGAAGGGCTGTGCTTGTTGCCAAAACAGAGTTACATCCATGAGCAATGTTGGCAAATGGACCACCATGTACAAAGGCAGGTGTACCGTAAATTGTCTGAACCAAGTTCGGTTTAATAGCATCCTTCAAGATCAAAGCCAAGGCACCTTCAACCTGCAAATCGCCAACAGAAACAGGTGTACGGTCGTAACGATAACCGATAACGATATTCGCCAAACGACGTTTCAAGTCCTCGATGTCCGTTGCCAAGCAAAGAATTGCCATAATTTCAGAAGCGACGGTAATGTCAAAGCCATCCTCACGTGGAATACCATTTAGAGGGCCACCAAGTCCAACGGTCACATGGCGAAGAGCACGGTCGTTCAAATCCACAACACGTTTCCAAAGGATACGACGTTGGTCAATTCCCAACTCATTTCCTTGGTGTAAGTGGTTGTCAATCAAGGCAGAAAGCGCATTGTTGGCAGTTGTAATGGCATGCATATCCCCAGTAAAGTGAAGGTTGATGTCTTCCATTGGCAGAACTTGAGCGTAACCACCGCCTGCAGCACCACCTTTAATCCCCATTACTGGTCCAAGAGACGGTTCGCGGATAGCAATCATGGTTTTCTTGCCGATTTTGTTTAAGGCATCTGCAAGACCGATGGTAATGGTTGACTTTCCTTCACCCGCTGGTGTTGGGTTAATGGCAGTAACCAAGATTAATTTACCAACTGGATTGTTCTCAACTGCACGAATTTTATCAAAACTAAGCTTAGCCTTGTACTTTCCGTACAACTCCAAATCATCGTAAGAAATCCCAAGTTTCTCCACAACATCCACAATTGGCTTCAACTCAATACTCTGTGCGATTTCAATATCTGTTTTCATTCAAAACTCCTCTAACCTCTAATGTGATAATTCATTATAACACAAAACAAGATTTTTCACATTCTAAAACTCTCTAAACGTTCGTAAATATCCTGAATTTCAAGATTTTTAGGGCCCTTTGAAAAATTTTATATGGCTTTATAGTTATAAACTATAGTGTAGCTTCGTTTTTCTAAAAATTTATCGCTTTCATTTTACTTACTGTTTATTTTTGTGTACAATAGTCCTATGAAAATTTTAGTTACGTCAGGCGGTACGAGTGAAGCAATCGATAGCGTCCGCTCTATCACGAACCATTCTACAGGTCGCTTGGGGAAAATCATCACAGAAACCTTGCTTGCTGCGGGGCATGAAGTTTGTTTGATAACGACAAAACGAGCTCTGAAGCTAGAAGCTCATCCCAACCTAAGCATTCGAGAAATTGATAATACCAACGACCTTCTAGTTGTGATGCAAGAACTTGTTAAGGAATATCAGGTCTTAATCCACTCAATGGCTGTGTCTGACTACACTCCTGTTTATATGACGGGACTAGATGAAGTTAAGACGAGCTCTAACCTGGAAGAATTATTAGATAAGAAAAATAAAGAAGCTAAGATTTCTTCAACTGATGAGGTTCAGGTCTTATTCCTGAAAAAAACACCCAAAATCATCTCTCTGGTCAAAGAATGGAATCCTGCCATTCATCTGATTGGGTTTAAATTACTGGTTGATGTCTCTGAGGATTATCTCATCGAGATCGCACGAAAGAGTCTTATCAAGAACCAAGCAGACTTGATCATTGCAAATGACCTGACTCAAATCTCAGCAAATCAGCATCAAGCAATCTTTGTTGAGAAAGAGCAACTCCAAACCGTTCAAACCAAAGAAGAAATCGCAAATCTCCTTCTTGAAAAAATTCAAGCATACGATTCATAGAAAGGAAAGCCATGGCAAATATTCTCATCGCAGTGACAGGTTCCATTGCCTCCTATAAATCAGCTGACCTAGTCAGTTCCTTGAAAAAACAAGGCCATGATGTCACTGTCTTAATGACTGAGGCAGCGAGAGAGTTTATCCAACCGTTGACACTACAGGTCCTTTCTCAAAATCCTGTCCATCTTGATGTCATGAAGGAACCTTATCCTGATCAAGTCAATCATATCGAACTAGGCAAAAAGACTGACCTTTTTATTGTTGTTCCTGCTACTGCTAATACTATTGCCAAACTAGCACACGGATTTGCTGACAACATGGTGACAAGCACAGCGCTTGCCCTGCCAAATCACGTCAAAAAGTTAGTCGCACCAGCCATGAATACAAAGATGTATGACCATCCGGCAACTCAGGCTAATCTAAAAATATTAGTGACCTATGGTTATCAGATTATCTCTCCAAAAGAATCTCTACTAGCCTGTGGCGATCACGGCAAAGGCGCCCTAGCTGACCTGAATACTATTTTAGAAAGAATAAAGGAAACCCTCAATGAACAAACGCTCTAACATTGCTCCAATTGCTATCTTTTTTGCAGTTATGCTCGTTATCCACTTTTTGAGTTCTCTCCTATTTAACCTTTTCCCATTCCCGATTAAACCAACTATCGTTCATATTCCAGTCATTATTGCTAGTATCATCTATGGCCCTCGAGTTGGAGTTACACTTGGTTTTCTTATGGGGCTACTTAGCTTAACAGTAAACACGATTACCATCCTTCCAACCAGCTACCTCTTCTCACCATTCGTACCGAACGGAAACATCTATTCCGCGATTATCGCTATTGTCCCTCGCGTTTTGATTGGTTTGACACCTTACTTGGTTTATAAATTATTAAAAAGCAGAACGGGTCTCATCTTTGCTGGTGCTCTCGGTTCCCTTACCAACACCGTCTTTGTCCTTGGGGGAATCTTCTTCCTTTTTGGAAATGTCTTCGATGGAAATATCCAAAAACTCCTAGCAACTGTCATCTCTACAAACTCAATTGCCGAGCTTGTCATTTCTTCCATTCTAACAGTAGCAATTGTCCCACGTCTCGAAATCTTGAAGAAATAAAAAATTAACTCCACTTTCATCCTGAAGGTGGAGTTTAGCATTTAAAACATGAGAAACACCAATAGAATGTGAAAGCCAAAGCGCAGGAGATGATACGAAAGAGGTGTAGGTTGCTGGCTTTTCTGGCTATCCAAATATAGGGTTAGAGATAGAAAAATCAAACCAAATGCAATCACCAATCTGACGAAATAAGCAATTTCGAGTATTGCTGCCATCAAAAGAAAACCTAATAAAGGAAGGCTAAAAAGTGAAACAGCCAGACTGCTTGCTAATAGAGAGAGTAGAGACAGGACCAATAAACTATAAACTAGGAAACGAGTCCAACCTGAGACTACTTTCCCTTCACTTTTCTGTTTTGACATCATCACGATTACCACGATTAGGTAAACAAAAAGTATCATCACAATTTCTCCTCAGTTCCTATTATTCTTTACCACATTCTAACCAAATTTTCCTGAAAAATCAATAATGCTTCTTGACTTGATTGGTGATTTATTGTACTATACTTGTGTATATACAGATAAATGGAGGTTCTTATGAATATACGGAAAAAAACGCAGTTTATGACTATGACTGCCCTACTCACTGCAATCGCGATTTTGATTCCAATCATTATGCCTTTTAAAATCGTTATCCCACCGGCTTCTTACACCTTGGGAAGTCATATCCCCATCTTTATCGCCATGTTTCTTTCGCCTTTGATGGCTGCTTTTGTGATTATTGCTTCTAGTCTTGGTTTCCTGATGGCTGGCTATCCGCCTGTTATTGTACTCCGTGCCTTCTCTCACATTGTTTTTGGTACTTTGGGGGCTTTGTACTTAAAGAAATTCCCTGAAACCTTGGATAAACCAAAGGCATCTTGGATTTTTAACTTTGTTTTGGGTGTTGTTCATGCTATCGCTGAAGTAATAGCTTGTATCATCTTTTATGCTACTTCAGGGACAAATGTTGAAAATATGTTTTATGTTCTCTTTGTCCTAGTTGGTTTTGGCACAATCGTCCATAGTATGGTAGACTATACATTAGCACTAGCTGTCTATAAAGTGCTTCGAAAACGTCGCTAAAAGGAAAAACTATGACAAAGGATCGCAAACAAGCTCTTCTCAAACTGTTAAAAGAGGCGCCAAAAGCTCTCAATGGTCAAACCTTGGCTGAACACTTCCATGTTACGCGCCAGGTCATTGTACAGGACATTGCTATTCTCCGAGCAGATGGAGCTCCTATCCTATCCACCAATCGTGGTTATATCTACAAAGAAAATGATGCCAGCCCCTACGTCCACAAACTCTTTAAAGTGAAACATGAACTGGAAGAAATCGGACAGGAACTACTAGCCATTGTAGATAATGGCGGTCGTGTTCAAAATATCTTAATCGATCATCCCGTTTATGGCGAAATTGAAACCCTACTCAAACTCACTTGCCGCCGAGATGTCCAGCACTTTCTGGAACAAGTCGAGAATTCAGACTTTAGACCCCTTTCTGAATTGACAGACGGCATCCATTACCACCTTGTTGAAGCCGAGACACAACAAGACCTCCACTATATCGAGGAGGCCTTGGATCAGTTAGGTTATTTAGTAAAAGACTAGAAAATTTCTTTTTCCCAGCCGTCCTCTGTACGGTGGCGATAGAAGAACTCAGACTTGTCAGGTGCTTCCATCATTTCCATCAAAGGCAACATATCATAGGCCAGTTCCAAATTTGGAATCTGGTCTTTTTGCACCCAACATACTTCTCCTTCTTCTGAAGATTGGAGATTTCCAGTAAACTCTGTCGCTTTATAGCAAACGACGATGTAGCGCCCACCTGTATCTAAGGGCCAGTTTTTAATGCCGACTAGTTGTGGATTCTGAATGGTTAGACCTGTTTCTTCATAAATCTCACGAATGACAGACTCGGCAAAGGCCTCGCCATTCTCAACATGTCCTCCTGGAAAGGCATAGCCAGACCAGCGATTGTTTTCGGGTGAACGATACTGCATGACTACTCGCTGGGTTTCGAGGTCTTCAATCAGACAGATGTTGGTTAAAATAGTTGCTTGGGCACGGGACATAGATTTACTCGCTTTCTAAGTTATTAAAATGTATCTTCGTTGTATTTTACTTCTGCCTTCATGATAAAGGGATTGATCAATTCATGATGTTCATAAGTAGTACGGGCCAAAAAACCTCTAGCAATGATGATTTCCTTATCTTGTATGTGATAGTCTATATTGATAGGGACGGCTGGATCCGAGATAACTGATAAAACAAAGAATGCTGCAAACCAAAGGTAAAATGTCACCAATCCACTAAATATTTGAAAAATAAGGTGATACCATTGAAAATCTCTTGTTCTATAAAAGATTCTCCAGGGGTGGATTAGGAAGGTTAAACAAAGAATAAAAAACCAACTATTCCACAAAATCGGAGTAAAAGATAGGCCAAAAACCAACAAGATCAAATGAAGGATCACAAAAGCTAGCAAAGCCAAATAGAGTGTTTTAAATGAAAATAACTTAGTTAGATTTTCTTTTGTCATGATTATTCCTCTTTTTGTCCTTATATTTCAAAATGACCATTAATATCGCTGGAATGATGAAAAAGATTAGATAGGTAGCAATTGGAAGCCAGATGTAGCGATAATCAACAGATAATAAGGAAGGAATTTTTTTAACATTTCTCCCTTTCACCCCAACAAGTAAGTGGAGGAGAAAAATAGGTCCATTTATGTATAGAAAAGCTTTTAAAAATCCTTGTACTGAAGCCTTATTGATAAAACCATCTCTAAAAATACCTTGATAGAATGTGTGAACCAAAAAGACAAAATTCATAATAATTGGCAAGACATAGGACATTTCTTGATATGGTTTCGGGATAAGCGACGTCCCGAACAACACATACATGATACCAAAAATAGATAATAATATTATACCACCATCCATAAAAGAAGCAATCTTTGAATGTCTTTCCAGCCACAATTGGACGTGAGCTACCAAAGAATACTTTTTATGGATTTTTCTCATTTTTCTGTCCTGTTGTTTGACCTTCTTTTTTCTCTTAATCTTTCGTTCCATTTACGCCTCCTTCTTCTCTTTTCTATCCGTATAATCAAAAGCAGAATGCCCAGCCCCAAGAAAAAGAAAAAAAGATAACTTACAATAGGGACCCAGACATATGCTGGATCCATAGAAATTATGGGAGGGAAATTCGTTGACTTACGACGTCCTAGCCAATTCAGACCTACCAAGAGATGAAAGGGAAAAAGAAGACCATTGAACCCAATAAATCCCCATGAAAAGTAACGCCATTTTTGAAGTTTATCACTACTAAAACGAAAGACAAGGAAATAGGTTGATAAGATCAGAAGGATAAGATTGAAGCTTAAGGGGGAAAGATAGTTCATGTTCGGTAATGGATAACTAATGTAAGAGGCGGCAAGAAATGATACAAACATAGATCCAAATAATACACTCGTATCCAAAAGTTGACCAATCCTTCTGTGCCTTTCCAGCCAAAGAAAAATTCTATTAATCCAAGAAGACTTTTCTTTTGTCTTGTACTTCATTTGTCTACTCATCTTCATTTTCATCTACTCCTTTTTTTGAACCTTTAGAGAGAAAGAAGATTGCCAAAGTTAACATCAAGACTAGAAGGTAGATGACAATAGGAAACCAGATATAGGATGACTCCAGTGAAAACAAAGGTGACAGAACAACTCTTCCTCTTTTTCTCACACCAATCAGTTGAAAAATGAAGCTAAGGATATTGATATAAATAAAGGGTTCACAAAATCTTTTAAGGGTCCTTTCTTTTTTAGTTTTCACTGACAAAAAGAGAGCATAGAACCTATTACCCAAGATAAAAAGATTCAATTGCAAGGGAAATAAAAGCTCTCTGTACCGAAAATCGGCTGGAATGCTTTTGTTCTGTGATGTTGTAAATTCTATAACTAGGAACAAGATGATATAAAAGACAATATCAAGCATAAATTTGATAAATCGATGCCCTTGTAACCAAAAACGTACTGAATCAAACCCTGATGATTTCTTATAATTCTTCGCTTTCAAATTCATAATAACTTCTTTCCATTTAAAAATATTTTTTAAAACATATTAGTGGTATAGGTTCAAAGTTAAATTTTAAGATTTAAAATTTCTTAGTTCTATTCTTTTCGTAACTTATCAGTTTATGATTCTTAATCTTTAAAGAAACACCACTACCTGAACGATATCCTTTAGCACCATAGTAGTAAGAAACCTCATAAAAGGCATCTGGCAACTCAGCATTATCTATCCCATTTGAAATAAATCCTGTCAGTCCGCCTTCACCATCAAAATAATCTTTCTCACCCTCTTCTAAAACAGTGTCTTTATATCGAACACTTCCTTTAATAATTCCTTTTTCCAAAAATTCATCAATAGGGAGGTCATATAAACCTTGAAAAGCTTTCCCTTCCTTATGGTTTTTTTCGATGAGAGCATAATAGTCTTGGATATTGTCAGATTCAGTATCGACACTCCAGTAACTACTTACGAATTCCAAATTGGGATTTTCATATTGCTTGAAAAAACTCTCTACCTTTTCTTTGTTAGAAACACTGACAGGATTCTGGTTGAGTAGCTGATCTGCTATATGTGAAAATTGATGTAACATCGTTTCAATAGTTCCATCGTAGGCTAGTTCTTCACTCGTCCGTCTAGAGTTTCCTGGAGATTTAGGAAAATATATTAAACTGTCACTTACAGTGATCTTCCTTCCACTAACTTCTTCAGTATAATCATATTCAATTTCATAATCTTCAGAAGGCCATCTATATCTAGAAAACTTCGTGACCTTCACATCACCTTTAAAACCATATAATTTCAGTGTTCTGCTTGCTGCCACCTCAATGTCTTTTTGATTTGGTCCAGAAAAAGTAGTATGAAAGGTAACTACTAAAATGACTACAAAACTCAGAAAACAGGCTGAGAGGATAATTGCGATAAAACTGAAATTCAACACTAACGCTTTTTTCATTACTCCATTCTCCTAGTTAAACATATTTAAATTTATTTCACTAATCCAACGCCTTGACTTCCTCAGCTACTTTTTGTAGATATTTTTGTCTTGTAGAATTTGTATTCACCTCACGCCCTAACTCACCCAAAATTGAAACTTTCTTTGTTTTGATACCGCAGTGATTTAGGACAGCATTCTTTAATACTGATATTCCATAACTGTCTGGGATATTGATAGGACCTGAAAATACTTTGTACCACCATGTTGGTGCCATGGATGTTGCGTAAATACTAGCTGTTTTTCCTTTTAGTAACTTTTTAAACTGCTGACCTCTTAAGTAATTCCAAATAAAACTTCCTTGAATATTGGCAGAGTACGCAATTCCTGGCGTGAAAACACGATCAATCCAACCCTTCAATAAGCTAGGCATACTACTCCACCAAATTGGATAAACAAAAATGAAATGATCTGCCCACTGGATTAATTCCTGAGAGCGAAGTATGAAAGAGTCCTCTTCCATACGTTTTCGATAACCATAACGTAATACAGGATCAAAATCTATCTCATTTAGGTTAATAGATTCAAGCTCATGATGATTTGAGTCAATATTTTCTACAATCGTTCGAAAAATTTCTTGACAGAAACTTTCCTTATCAGGATGTCCATTGATGACTAAAATTTTCATTCATTCTCTCCTATCTAATCCAACGCCTTGACTTCCAACATCATATCACGTATCTGAGCTGCCAGTTCAAAATCAAGTACTTCGACGGCTTCTTGCATTTGTTTTTCGAGTTTTTTGACGAGTTCTTTGCGCTCTTGTTTGTTGAGGCTATTGATATCGACTTCCTTGTCCTCTTCCTTAGCAACTGCCTTGGTTACGGCGATTAGATCACGGATTTCTTTCTTAATGGTTTGAGGTACGATACCATGCTCTTCATTATAAGCCATCTGTATTTTCCGACGGCGGGCCGTTTCATCGATGGCACGTTGCATAGATTGAGTCATCGTGTCCGCATACATGATGACATGGCCTTCGCTATTACGGGCAGCACGGCCAATAGTCTGGATTAGTCCACGTTCGTTACGAAGGAAACCTTCCTTATCAGCATCGAGAATGGCAACCAAGCTTACCTCAGGAACGTCAATCCCTTCGCGGAGCAGGTTGATTCCGACCAAAACATCAAAAACACCCAAGCGTAGGTCGCGGATAATCTCTGTCCGTTCCAAGGTCTTGATATCCGAGTGCATATACTTGACCTTGATGCCCATTTCTTTGAAGTAGTCGGTCAAGTCTTCTGCCATCTTCTTGGTCAAGGTTGTGATAAAGGTACGCTCATTCTTTTCAACACGGGCATTGATTTCACCTAGGAGGTCATCAATCTGTCCCATAGTTGGACGGACTTCCACTTCGGGGTCCAAAAGACCTGTCGGACGAATGATTTGCTCAATTACTGTCTCGGTCTGTTCATTTTCATAGTCACCAGGTGTCGCTGAAACGTATACAATCTGATGAACGTGACTCTCAAACTCCTCCCGACGGAGAGGGCGATTGTCCAAGGCGGACGGCAAACGGAAACCATAATTAACTAGCATTTCCTTACGCGAACGGTCTCCATTGTACATTCCCTTGATTTGCCCCATGGTCATGTGACTTTCATCAATCATGATCAAGAAATCATCTGGGAAAAAGTCGAGAAGCGTATAAGGAGGCTCTCCTTCGCTACGACCATCCATGTGACGAGAGTAGTTCTCAACCCCATTTGTATAACCCATCTCACGTAGCATCTCAATATCATACTCTGTGCGCTGTTTCAAACGCTGGGCTTCTAGCAGTTTGCCTTCCTTCTCAAAGACAGCTAACTGCTCTTCTAATTCTGCTTGAATTTTCGCAATCGCAACTTCCATGTGGTCGTCATTGGTCACAAAGTGAGTGGCAGGGAAAATCGCCAAATGATCCACTTCACCCAATACCTGACCTGTCAAAGCCTCAACCTCACGGATACGGTCAATCTCATCACCGAAAAACTCTACTCGAAAAGCGTGTTCATCACGAGAAGCTGGGAAAATCTCCACCACATCCCCGCGAACGCGAAATCTTCCCCGTTGGAAATCAATATCATTGCGTTCAAACTGAATATCAACCAAGTCATTCAAGAGTTTATCACGAGAAATCTCCAGACCTGGACGAAGACTAACAACACTATCAGAATATTCCTTGGGCGAACCCAAACCATAGATACAAGAGACAGAAGCTACGACGATGACATCGTTACGCTCCAGAAGAGCTGAAGTCGCTGAGTGTCGAAGCTTGTCAATCTCATCATTGACCGAGCTATCCTTCTCAATATAGGTATCGCTCGAAGGGACATAGGCCTCTGGTTGATAATAATCATAGTAGGATACGAAGTACTCGACTGCATTTTCAGGGAAAAATTCCTTGAACTCTCCATAGAGCTGCCCAGCTAGCGTTTTGTTATGGGCAATGACCAAAGTTGGTTTATTGACTTTGGAAATGACCTGACTCATGGTATAGGTCTTCCCTGTACCCGTCGCCCCCATCAAAATTTGGGCCTTCTCTCCACCTTCGATATTGTCAACCAACTGCTCAATCGCTTGGGGTTGATCTCCTGAAGGTTCATATTTTGATACTAGTTTAAATTTATTATCTGTAATTCGATTAATCATGATTGCCTCATCTGCATTTTTCTATCCTTCTATTTTACCATAAATTTGCTTTTCAGACTCTTCTCCAAACTGATAAGAACGAGCAATTCATGTTATATTTTCTTACATAAAATTCATAAAATTTGCCTTTTCATTCATTTTCTGATATAATGGGAAAATATTCGGAAAAGGAGACTAAAAATGAAGAAAAAAATACTAGCATGTTTGCTCATTTTATTTCCCATTTTCTCACTAGGTATGGCAAAAGCTGATACTGTTAAGATTGTGTCTGATACAGCTTACGCACCCTTTGAGTTTAAAGATTCAGATCAAACCTATAAAGGAATTGATGTTGATATTATCAATAAAGTCGCAGAAATCAAAGGATGGAATATCCAAATGTCTTATCCTGGCTTTGATGCAGCTGTAAATGCGGTGCAGTCAGGTCAAGCAGATGCTATTATGGCAGGTATGACAAAAACAAAAGAACGTGAAAATGTCTTTACCATGTCTGATACCTATTATGATACAAAAGTTGTCATTGCTACCACAAAGGCAAATAAAATCACCAAATATGAGGAACTTAGCGGGAAAACAGTTGGAGTTAAGAACGGAACTGCCGCTCAACGTTTCCTCGAAAGTATCAAAGATAAATACGGTTTCTCTATTAAAACCTTTGATACTGGTGATTTGATGAATAACAGTCTAAGTGCTGGTGCTGTAAATGCCATCATGGATGATAAACCTGTTATTGAGTATGCGATTAATCAAGGACAAGATCTCAGCATCAATATGGATGGTGAGGCTGTTGGAAGCTTTGCTTTTGGTGTCAAGAAAGGGAGCAAGTATGAACACTTGGTTACCGAATTTAATGAAGCCCTAGCACAAATGAAGAAGGATGGTAGCTTGGAGCAAATCATCCAAAAATGGACAGCTTCTACAACTACGGCAAGCCCAACGACAACTACTGCTGCTGGACAAAAAGCTACTCCCGTGAAAAGCAAGTACATTATTGCCAGCGACTCATCTTTCGCCCCATTCGTCTTTCAAAATTCAAGCAATCAATATACTGGTATTGATATGGACCTCATAAAGGCCATTGCCAAAGATCAAGGTTTTGAAATTGAGATTACCAACCCAGGATTTGACGCAGCCATTAGTGCTGTTCAAGCAGGACAAGCAGATGGTATCATTGCTGGTATGTCTGTAACAGATGCCCGTAAGGAAACCTTCGACTTCTCAGAATCATACTACACAGCAAATACGATTCTCGGTGTGAAAGAATCAAGCACGATTGCTTCTTATGAAGACCTCAAGGATAAAACTGTCGGTGTTAAAAACGGAACTGCTTCTCAAACGTTCCTTACTGAGAATCAAAACAAATACGGTTATAAGATTAAAACCTTTGCAGATGGCGCTTCAATGTATGACAGTCTGAATACTGGAGCTATTGATGCTGTGATGGATGATGAGCCAGTTCTCAAATATTCTATCAGCCAAGGTCAAAAATTGAAAACACCAATCGCTGGAACTCCAATCGGTGAAACAGCCTTTGCGGTTAAAAAAGGTACAAACCCTGAATTGATCCAGATGTTCAATAATGGACTTGCGAACCTCAAAGCTAACGGAGAATTCCAAAAGATTCTTGACAAGTATCTAGCTAGCGAAACTTCAACTGACTCTACAAGTACGGTTGACGAAACAACTATCTGGGGCTTGCTTCAAAACAACTACAAACAACTTCTTAGTGGACTTGGAATCACTCTTGCCTTAGCGCTTATTTCATTTGCAATTGCCATTGTCATCGGTATTATCTTTGGTATGTTTAGTGTTAGCCCATACAAATCTCTTCGTCTAATCTCTGAGATTTTCGTTGACGTTATCCGAGGTATTCCATTGATGATTCTTGCAGCCTTCATCTTCTGGGGTATTCCAAACTTCATCGAGTCGATTACAGGCCAACAAAGTCCAATCAATGACTTTGTAGCTGGTACTATCGCCCTCTCACTCAATGCGGCAGCTTATATCGCTGAAATCGTTCGTGGTGGGATTCAAGCTGTTCCAGTTGGGCAAATGGAAGCCAGTCGCAGTCTTGGTATCTCTTATGGAAAAACCATGCGTAAGATAATCTTGCCACAAGCGACTAAATTGATGTTGCCAAACTTTGTCAACCAATTCGTTATCGCTCTTAAAGATACAACCATCGTCTCTGCTATCGGTTTGGTGGAACTCTTCCAAACTGGTAAGATCATCATCGCCCGTAACTACCAAAGTTTCAAGATGTATGCAATCCTTGCTATCTTCTATCTTGTAATTATCACGCTTTTGACTAGACTAGCGAAACGCTTAGAAAAGAGGATTCGTTAATGGCAAAACTAAAAATTGATGTAAATGATTTGCATAAGTACTATGGAAAAAACGAAGTTTTAAAAGGTATTACTACTAAGTTTTATGAAGGAGATGTTGTTTGTATCATCGGTCCTTCCGGTTCTGGTAAATCCACATTCCTCCGTAGCCTTAACCTCCTCGAAGAGGTAACGAGTGGCCACATCACAGTAAATGGTTATGATCTGACTGAAAAATCAACCAATGTCGACCATGTTCGTGAAAACGTGGGAATGGTCTTCCAACATTTCAACCTCTTCCCTCACATGTCCGTCCTAGAAAATATCACTTTTGCTCCTATTGAACACAAACGGATGACCAAAGAAGAAGCTGAAAAATTGGGGATGGAGTTGCTTGAAAAGGTTGGACTAGCAGATAAAGCTAATGCCAACCCAGATAGCCTTTCAGGTGGTCAGAAACAGCGTGTAGCTATCGCTCGTGGACTTGCCATGAATCCTGATATCATGCTCTTTGATGAGCCAACTTCCGCTCTTGACCCTGAGATGGTCGGAGATGTACTAAACGTTATGAAGGAATTGGCGGAACAAGGCATGACCATGATTATCGTAACCCATGAGATGGGATTTGCTCGTCAGGTAGCCAACCGTGTTATCTTTACGGCTGATGGTGAATTCCTGGAAGATGGAACTCCAGATCAAATTTTTGACAACCCGCAACACCCTCGTCTAAAAGAGTTCTTGGACAAGGTCTTAAATGTATAAAACAAAACTGTAAGGTTCTCCTTACAGTTTTTTAATTGCGTATTGGATTTTTTGTTTTTTTTGAAAATTATGATAAAATAAAAACTATGATAATGAGGAAATCTCATCCCTAGTCCAACTAGGAAAAAATATAGAAATTAGGTAGCTAGATGTCATCAAAGGTTATTGTTACAATTTTCGGTGCGAGTGGAGATTTAGCTAAACGCAAACTCTACCCTTCCCTTTTCAGACTCTATAAATCAGGCAATCTCTCTGAGCATTTTGCTGTTATCGGAACAGCTCGTAGACCTTGGAGTAAAGAATATTTTGAATCTGTAGTTGTCGAGTCCATCCTTGATTTGGCAGATAGTACCGAGCAAGCCCAAGAATTTGCTAGCCACTTCTACTATCAAAGCCATGATGTGAATGATACGGAACATTACATTGCTTTGCGCCAATTACAAGCTGAGCTAAACGAAAAATACCAAGCTGAACACAACAAGCTCTTCTTCTTGTCTATGGCACCTCAGTTCTTTGGAACTATTGCCAAGCACCTCAAATCTGAAAACATTGTTGATGGCAAAGGTTTTGAGCGCTTAATCGTTGAGAAACCATTTGGTACAGACTACGAAACAGCTAGCAAACTCAATGAAGATCTCCTTGCAGCCTTTGATGAAGAGCAAATCTACCGTATCGACCATTACCTAGGTAAAGAGATGATTCAGAGTATCTTTGCTGTTCGTTTTGCCAACATGATCTTTGAGAATGTTTGGAACCGTGAGCACATTGATAATATTCAAATTACCTTTGCGGAACGCTTGGGTGTTGAAGAACGCGGTGGCTACTATGATCAATCTGGTGCCCTTCGTGATATGGTGCAAAACCATACTCTCCAACTCCTCTCTCTTCTGGCCATGGACAAACCAGCTAGCTTTACAAAGGATGAGATTCGTGCTGAAAAGATAAAGGTCTTTAAAAACCTCTATCATCCAACTGAGGAAGAATTGAAAGAACAGTTTATCCGTGGTCAATATCGCTCTGGTAAAATCGATGGCATGAAATACATTTCTTATCGAAGCGAACCAAATGTCGACCCAGAATCTACAACAGAAACCTTTGCATCTGGTGCCTTCTTTGTAGACAGCGATCGTTTCCGTGGTGTTCCCTTCTTCTTCCGTACAGGGAAACGTCTGACTGAAAAAGGAACTCATGTCAATATCGTCTTTAAGCAAATGGACTCTATCTTTGGAGAACCACTTGCTCCAAACATTTTGACAATCTATATCCAACCAACTGAAGGATTCTCACTCAGCCTCAATGGGAAGCAAGTCGGTGAAGAATTTAACCTAGCACCAAGCTCTTTGGATTACCGTACAGATGCTACTGCTACTGGGGCCTCACCTGATCCTTACGAGAAATTAATCTACGATGTCTTGAACAACAACTCAACCAATTTTAGCCACTGGGATGAGGTAAGTGCTTCATGGAAATTGATTGACCGTATCGAAGAGCTCTGGGCGGAAAACGGTGCTCCACTTCATGACTATAAAGCCGGAAGTATGGGACCTCAAGCTAGCTTTGACTTACTTGAGAAGTATGGTGCCAAATGGACCTGGCAACCAGATATCGCCTATCGTGAAGAAGGTCGTTTAGAATAGCAAAAATATCCTGCAAGATTGACTTGCAGGATATTTATTTTGTATTAAATCAAGCCTTCTAAGAGACCCTTCATAAAGTTTTCTGAGTTAAATTCCCCGATATCATCGATTTTTTCACCGAAACCAATTAATTTTACTGGGATATTAAGTTCTTCACGAATTGCCAGAACAACACCACCACGAGCAGTTCCATCAATCTTGGTCAACACAATACCGGTAACTGGGGTGATTTTAGAAAATTCTTTAGCTTGCACCAAGGCATTCTGTCCAGTTGAAGCATCAAGGGCAAGGAAGGTTTCATGGGGTGCCTCTGGAACGACACGTTTGATAATGCGACCAATCTTTTCCAACTCGGCCATGAGGTTGTCCTTGTTTTGCAGACGGCCTGCTGTATCAATCATAAGAATATCAATCCCTTCTGCTACAGCACGTTCCATCCCATCAAAGACTACACTAGCTGGATCAGCTTTTTCAGGCCCCCTCACAACAGGAACATCAACACGGCGGCCCCATTCAGCTAGCTGGGCAACAGCTCCGGCACGGAAGGTATCCGCAGCAACCAGCATGACTTTCTTGCCAGCTTGTTTGTAGCGATGAGCCAATTTCCCGATAGAAGTTGTTTTCCCAACACCATTGACTCCGACAAAGAGCATGACTGTCAAACCATCTTGGAAATGGATTTGTTCATCGTAGTTGCCATCCTTCTCATAGAGTTCAACCAATTTCTCGATAATGACACGACGAAGTGCCTCAGGCTTCTTAGCGTTTTCGAGTTTAGCTTCATAACGTAGCTCTTCTGTTAAGTTTGAAGCGACCTGCACACCGACATCGCTCATGATGAGCAGTTCTTCCAATTCCTCGAAGAATTCTTCATCGACAGAACGGAAGTTGGCAAAGAAGGCATTCAAACGAGCACCGAATCCCGTACGGGTTTTCTTGAGACTGCGGTCATATTTTTCCTGAACGGTTTCTTCAACCTGAGGAAGTTTTTCTTCTACAACTTCAGACGCTAGCTCTTCTTCTGTCTCTTGGTTCTCTTCTTCTAGAGCTTCTTCTGTCTCTTGGATTTGCTCCAATTCATCAGCTTCTAGCTCAGGCTCCTCTTGGTCTGTTTCCTCAACCAGTTCTGGTTCAATGACCTCATCTGTCGTGACCTGAGGAAGTTCTTCTCGAGCAAGAGTTTCTTCCACTTTGTCCGTTTCTGTCTCTTCTTGGCTTGTTTCCTCGACTGCCGTTTTGGTTTCTTCAACCTCTTCTGACAAATCAAGATTTTCCAGAGCTTCTTTTACAACATCTTCAATTTTCGGCTCTTCTTTTTTTCCGAATAGACGGTCAAATAATCCCATATTCTAGTTCTCCTTTAACACGTATTCTTCGATAGCCCAAGCAACGGCTTCCTCGTCGTTGGTCATGGGGGTAACGACATTGGCAACTGCCTTAACTGCTGGAACTGCATTTTGCATGGCAACCCCCAGACCAGCCCACTCAATCATGGAAAGGTCATTGGCCTCGTCCCCACAAGCCATGACTTGACTTTGATCGATTCCTAAGTGTTTAATTAATTTCGCTAAACCTGTTGCCTTGTGGACGTTTTTCGGTGACCATTCCAATAAGAGTTCACGCGATTTGAAGATTTCATATTGATCAAACAATTCTGGAGAAATCTGTTGAATCGCTGCATCCAAGGGTTCTTGGGCAAAGGCGGTCACACATTTATTATAAGTGATCTGACTGGATAGCTCTTCAAAAGCGACTGGCACGAAAGTCAGGGCTGGGTTGAACTTAGCATAGAGACTTTCTTGGTCCGACTGGATTTGATAGACTGTTCCTTCTGAAATGGCATCTAACGGCAAACCTAGTTTTTCAGTTTCCTCGTACAATCGTGTCACATCGTCGATTGAAAAGACTGTTTTATCGAGAATCTCTCCCGTATTTTTCTGGACAAGCCCTCCATTAAAGGTGATGGTGTACTCGTCCTCCTGACCATCAGTACCCAGCTCATGGAGAAAGAAATCCATAGCCTTTAGAGGACGACCCGTTGTCAGTACGACCTTAATGCCACGATCACGCGCAGCTTTGAGGACCTCCTTGGTACGATCTGTCAGCTTTTTATCCGTTGTCAGCAAGGTGCCATCCAAGTCCAATGCAATCAATTTAATATCTGCCATTACAAACCCTCCATATAAGACATCACTGACTGGTCCTTATGGTGGCCAATCACTGCTTCTGCTAATTCTAAAATCTCTGGTCGCGCATTTTCAGGAGCGATTGGGTGCCCAACAACCTGCATCATATGAAGGTCATTGAGATTATCGCCAAACGCCATAACCTGATCCATGGTTAGACCAAGTTTTTTGGATAACTCAACAACAGCCACACCCTTATCAACGTAGTCCAAGACAATATCGATGGATTCAAAACCAGTTGTCATGGCTTTCACACCAGGAACATTTTCGTTGACCCAGGACTCTCCAGCCTCTATCGTTTCTTCAGTAAAGTTCGTGGTAAATTTAAAAATCTCATCCGTGATATCTTCTAAACTCGCTACTTTTTGAATGTTTTCATTGTAGTGACGGCTAAACATGAGATAGGTCTCATCCACTGTATCCAATACATAACAAGCTTTTTTCCCAGTCAGGAGCACTTTTCTTTCATCAAAATAGGGCGATTTCTTTAAGGCTTCAAAAGTGCTCAAGTAAAAATCTCGAGACATAGTAGCCTCGTACATATCCTCGCCATGAAACTCAACATAGCTCCCATTTTCAGCTATAAAAATCACTTCATCACGCACATCCGCAAACAACTTTTTCAGGGACAGAATACCACGACCTGAAGCCACAGCAAAATAAATTCCCCTTTCCTTGTAGGAAACAAGTAAGTTTTTAAGGCGTTCCATATCAAACCGACCCTCTCCATCTAGAAAGGTTCCATCCATATCGGTTGCTACAAGTTTAATCATAAAATTCTTCATTCTCCAATTGATAAATCTACCTTCTATTATACCATAGATAAGTTTAAAAAGGTCCAGTACAGTAGGATAGCACTACTTTTTCGAAGAAACTTCAAAGAGCCTAAAAATTAGAATCGTAGAACTTTTTTCAGATAGTTTAAAAAGTTTGTATTCCCCTTCTCTTTTCCCTATAATGGAGAGAAAGGAGATGACTATGACAGACTTGAAACATGAAATTGATGCAAACTTTGCAGGCCGACTCAATATCCTGCGCGCGGGTGTTCTCGGTGCCAACGACGGGATTATTTCCATCGCTGGAGTCGTTATCGGTGTTGCTAGTGCGACGAGCAATATCTGGATAATCTTTTTATCTGGACTAGCCGCTATCCTCGCTGGTGCTTTTTCTATGGCTGGTGGCGAATATGTCTCTGTATCCACTCAGAAAGACACGGAAGAAGCCGCTGTTGCCAGAGAACAATTACTCTTGGATAAGGACATCGAATCTGCAAAACAATCCCTCTACGCAGCTTACCTACAAAATGGTGAGTGTGAAACGTCCGCCCAACTCTTGACCAACAAGGCCTTTTTAAAAAATCCACTCAAAGCCTTGGTCGAAGAAAAATACGGTATCGAGTACGAAGAGTTTACCAATCCTTGGCATGCTGCTATTTCTAGCTTTATCTCCTTTGTACTGGGAAGCCTTCCTCCTATGCTTTCAATCACCGTCTTTCCAAGCGATTATCGCATTCCTGCTACTGTTTTTATCGTGGCCCTTTCCCTTCTCGTCACTGGCTATACCAGTGCTAAACTAGGCAAGGCTCCTACGAAAACTGCTATGATCCGTAACCTCTGTATCGGACTACTCACCATGGGCGTAACCTTCCTCTTGGGACAACTCTTTAGTATCTAAGATAAAAGAAATACCTCGACCAGCATCGAGGTATCTTTTTTACATTTGCACAATCTTGCGATAGCTTCTTGAGGTAATCATAAAGATTAAAACATAGACGATGAGGAAGATGGCACAAATCGACAAAGTGACAGTCAACATCATAGTTGCATCTAGTACCCCAATGACTTTTAGGATGAGGCTAAGCATATGATAGGCAAAGGCAAGGTGTAGGAAAGCAAAGAGCAATGGGAGGAAGAAAACAGTTAGGACCTGTTTATTAATGGTTTGCTTGATTTGCTTTTGATCGAGACCGACTTTTTGCAAAATGATGAAGCGTTCACGGTCTTCATAGCCTTCAGAGATTTGTTTGTAGTAGATGACAAGAACAGTTCCCACCATAAAGATGATAGAGAGGAAAATACCGATAAAGAAAACTCCACCAAAGAGAGCACTCACCTGCGCACTGCTATCAGCCAGATTACTTCCGTAAACATAGCTTCCTTCTTTGTTTAATTCTCTATTAAAGTTGTTGACGAATTTTGAATAATCATCTGCAATTTTAAGCTGCTCTTCCTCGCTAGCCGTTACGTTCATACCACCATAGTATTGATTAAAGATGGAAGAATTAGGATACTGGCCAAGAAAGGCTTTCAAGTCAGGAACAACCAGATAGTTATAGTCCGAAGTTAGAATATTGTACTGATTTGGGACATGTTCAAGAATAAAATCTTTTTTGATTTCTTCCTTTATTGTATAGGTCTGGTCATTTAGAGTCAGTTCTTTCTGTCCTTGAAGTTCTTTGTTTTTAGTAAACAATCCGACTTCCTTACCTGAAAGTGCAAGTTTTTGCCCCGTCATATTCTCATAGTCTTTTTGATCAAAGACCATAAAAATAGTTTTCGGTTGAACACGATTTTGACCTTTCTCAAAGATTGTCAATTTCGTACCCTCTTGGTTTGCCACACCAAAGTTACTGTATGTAAGGACTTCTTTCTTTGTGACAGTCAATCCTTTATCGCTAGCATACTGGTCTAGGAGTTTATTTATGTCTTCTTTTTCAACATTCTGTCCTGTAATTCCAAAATCATGTGGATTCATGACTTTCTTGAAAGTTTCAGAGCCTTTAAAGATACTCGTTGCAGCAGACATAGTCACCAAGACCATGGTTGAGAGAATAGCAATCGTCGCTAGACCAACAGCATTTTTCTTCATACGAAAAATGAGATTGGATACGGAAATCATGTTGTTAGGTTGGTAATAGTAACGCTTGTTTTTCTTCAAGATTTGTAGGAAAACTGTGATTCCTGCATTGAAGAGAAGATAAGTTCCCAAAATTACCAACAAGACTGCTACAAAGAAAATCAGAACAGCAGAAAGTGGATTTTCAACTGTAACTGCTAGGTAATAACCAGCTCCCAAACTGATTAGACCTAGAATGGTTTGAAGACCTAAGAAACGTCCTTTTTTCTCACCACTGGCTTTTTCACGAGAGAGCTGAAGGGCATTCATACGGGCGATGCGAAAGGCATTGATAAAAATCAAACCTAGGAAAATAGCGCCAAAAACGATAAGAACTAGGATAAAGACAATTGGTTGGAAAGTCGAAACGAGCTCTACCTTCATTTTCATCAGCTTCAGAAGAAGGGCGAAGATTAGCTTATCAAAGAGAGCTCCTAGGCCGAGACCAGCTGTCAGCGTTAAGGAACCAAAAATAAGAAGCTCCTTAAAAACCATACTGATCAAATGGCGCTTTTCAAGACCCAGCATACCATATATACCCAGCTCTTTGGAGCGGTTCTTCATGACAAAACTATTGGCATAAAGGACAATAATTCCAGAAGCGATGGTAACAACCACCATACCGAGAGCCAGGGTCATAGAGATAGTTTCTCCCCCTCGGATCTTGCCAATGTTAGGATTAAGTGACAAAGAGTAAAAGAGATAGGTGATGGTCACTGCTAAGAGAACAGCAAGGGCAAAGGGATAGTAGAGTTTGCGGTTTTTAATCAAGTTAGATACCGCTAACTTATTGGTTAATCGGAACATACTAATTCACCTCGCTTGCCATAACAGTCAAAGTATCAGAGATTTCTTGGAACATCTGACGCTCTGTCTTGTCTCCACGGTAGATTTGGTTGTAAAGAATGCCGTCCTTGATAAAGAGAACACGCTTGGCCCTACTTGCTGCTGCCGTTGAGTGGGTTACCATGAGAATGGTTTGACCGCGTTCATTGATTTCATCAAATACATCGAGTAAGGCTGCAGATGACTTGGAATCAAGGGCTCCAGTTGGCTCATCCGCAAGAAGAATTTCAGGTTCTGTGATGATGGCGCGTGCTACTGCTACCCGCTGCTTTTGACCGCCTGAGATCTCGTAAGGGTACTTCTCTTGCAATTGGTTGATACCTAGATTCTCAGCAGTCACCACCAATTTTTTCATCATCTCCGTAATAGGTTTTCGTGATAACACTAACGGAAGTAAGATATTGTCCTTAACAGACAAGGTATCTAGCAAGTTAAAATCTTGGAAGACAAATCCCAACTTCTCACGACGGAAACTCGAAGCCTGTGAATTCTTAATAGTGGCTGTGTCGGTTCCATTCAGGTAAACCTGGCCTCGAGTTGGTTTATCCAGCATAGCTAGGATGTTGAGCAGGGTTGACTTTCCTGAACCGGACTCACCCATGATGGCAACGTAGTCACCCTTTTCTACGGTAAAGTGAATATCTTTGAGTGCTTCGACTTGGTTTCCTTGAAAACGTGTTTTGTAGATTTTTTGAACGTGTTTTACATCTAAAAGTGTCATGATTTTCTCCTTCTTAATATCCCATCATTTGAAACTGTGCTTGCATCATAGCGCATCCCAGTTGAACACGCTCGATATCTTTTTGACTTGGTTTTCTTGTTTTCTTTTGTAAAATTCTTTTCATGGTTTTACTCCTTTGTTCTTTATGAGTCTAGTTTATCGCAAAAGAAGGAGGCATGCCATAACCTAACCTTACAAAAGAGACTTTAATCTTACATTTTTGTAAGATTGAGGAATATCAAGCAATTTCGCTATCAATATTTTACCATAAAAGAAAGGCAAGAAGAAAACCCTTGCGGATGCAAGGGTTAGGATTCACTACTTTTTCTAATTTCTTCAAGAAACAAGGAAATCATCTATAAACTATTTCCAAATCCGACTCACCAAAACCGTCCATCATTGTCATAAATGGCCTCAGCATCCTTACGTTTGCGTGGTCCTGTTCCGTACATTTCTGCTTCAATCTCTTCCTTAGTTGGCAGAATAGAGGCGAGGATGATGTAGATAATCACACCAATCCCAAAATTTGATATGGTAAAAATGGCAAAGAGAAAGCGGACTAGAGTTACATCAAAATTCCACTTGTCTGATAAACCAGCTAAAACTCCCGATACCATACTATTTCGTTTCATTTTATAAAATTTTGTATTCATGATTTGTTCCTCTTTCGGTATTCTTACAAGTAGTATATCATGAAACGGGGGCACAAACATCAGTCCTTAGGCCGATTTAGGATGACGAGTTTACCACGGCAGACGCCACAGCGATAGCACTTGGTATCAATCTTCCTCTTTCGTTGATAGCGTTGCTGGCAGGATTGACACTGATAAACTAGGAAATTACTTTGGGCTCTCAAAGGGGGAACAAAGCGTAGTCCATCCACTTCTTTCAAAAGTTCCTTAAAATCTCGGTCCTTATGTCGATATCCTTTTTTCTGAAAATAAAGGTGATAGTGACAGAGTTCATGGCGTACGATTTTTCGAAAAACCTTCAAACCAAGTTCATTATAGACCTTGGGATTAAAATCCAAATGCCCATCTTTAGGGAAAAATCGCCCGCCTGTCGTTCGCAGACGAGAATTCCACTGAGCTTGGTGCGTGAAAGGTCTACCAAAGTCTTCGAGTGAAACAGACTGAACGTACTCAGTTAGATTCATCTGGAGCAAGGAGCGACAGATTGACTTTTTCACGTTCGGTATCGATTTTCTTAACCCAAACCGTTACCAAATCTCCGACTGAAACCACTTGGCTGGGATGTTTGATAAATTTGCGACTCATGTGGGAAATATGAATCAAGCCATCCTCGTGAATCCCAATATCAACGAAGGCACCGAAATCAACGACATTACGCACCACACCTTCCAGCTTCTGGCCGACTTTTAAATCCTTGATATCCAAGACATCTTGGCGAAGCACAGGTGCATCAAAGGAGTCCCGGAAATCTCGACCTGGTTTAAGAAGGTCGGCAATGATATCTTTAAGGGTTTCTGGGCCGAGATTCAGTTCCTGTGCCATCTCCTTAACTGAAAGGGACTTAAGCTTACTTTGTGCCTCTTCATTCAAGTCTTTGATATCCAAGCGTTTGAAAAGCTCTTTGACGGCAGCATAGTTCTCTGGATGAACTCCTGTATTATCAAGGATATTGCTACTTTCAGGAATACGGAGGAAACCAGCAGCTTGCTCAAAGGCTTTGGCACCGAGACGAGGAACTTTCTTAATTTGAGAGCGTGAAGTGATTTTTCCTTCTTCTTCACGGTATTTAACGATATTTTCAGAGATAGTTTTATTGAGTCCAGCTACATGGGAGAGAAGTGCTGGGCTGGCTGTATTGACATTGACACCGACCTGGTTAACCACCGTATCAACGACAAAGTCCAGACTTTCAGACAGTTTCTTCTGACTGACATCGTGCTGGTATTGCCCGACACCGATTGACTTGGGATCAATTTTGACCAATTCGGCAAGCGGATCTTGCAAACGACGAGCGATAGAAATAGCAGAGCGTTTTTCAACAGTTAATTCTGGAAACTCCTGACGAGCAAGTTCACTGGCAGAGTAGACAGAAGCACCACTTTCATTGACGATAACATAGCTCACTTCTGGAAAATCTTTCAGAACTTCCGCCACAAAGGCTTCGCTTTCCCGGCTGGCCGTTCCATTTCCGATAGCAATAATTTCCACACCGTATTGACCAATCAAGTCCGACAAATCTTTCTTGGCTTCTTCAATTTGACGAGCTGATGCTGGTTTTACTGGATAAATGACTTGAGTCGTCAGCATTTTTCCTGTTGCATCTACGACAGCAAGCTTGGCACCTGTACGAAAGGCAGGGTCAAATCCTAAAACCACGCGCCCTTTCAGTGGAGCAACCAAGAGGAGATTACGCAGGTTGTCTGAAAAGAGTTGGATAGCTCCTTCTTCTGCTTTCTCAGTTAATTCTGTCCGAATGCGTCGTTCGATAGCAGGTAAGACCTTTTTCTTAACTGACTGTTGGACAACTTCATCTATATAGGCATTTTTGACTTTGAAACGAGCAGCAAAGAAGGCAAGAATACGGTCCGTCGCATGTTCAAAACCGACCTTCAAGACACCAAGTTTCTCCCCGCGATTGAGGGCCAAGGTACGATAGCCCTGCATGTTGCCAACAGTCTCTGAGAATTCGTAATAAATCTGAAAAACTTGTTTTTCATCAAGACTTTCATCTTTGACTTGCGAAGTGATTTTAGAGTGTCTCAGCACTTCCTGATAGGTCATAGCACGTAGATTGACATCTTCAGATAGGGCTTCTACCAAGATATCAACTGCACCAGCCAAAGCTTCTTGACCAGTCGCAAATCCTTCACAGACAAACTTCTCAGCCTCTTTCTCTAAGTCAGCTACATTCTGCAAAATCAAGCGTGCGAGAGGAAAGAGTCCAGCTTCACGGGCAATAGTTGCCTTGGTCCGTCGCTTTTCCTTGTATGGAAGGTAGAGTTCTTCTACGTCTGCTAGTTTTTCGGCAGCTAAGATAACTTCTTCCAATTCCTTTGTCAGCTTTCCTTGTTCTTGAATCTTAGCCAAGACAGCTTCTTTACGGTCGTTGAGATTTGTCAGACTTTTATCCAGGTCAATAATAGCCTTAATCGCCACCTCATCCAGACTACCAGTCATGTCCTTGCGGTAACGTGCGATGAAGGGAATCGTCGCCCCTTCAGCTGTCAAACTCAGAACGGTATCGATTTGCTTTAAGGTTACACCCAAGTCTTGGGAGATTTTTTCATATTTTTTATCCATAAATCTATTATACCATAAGGAACAGCCCTTGTTTCGTCCTACCCTTTTTTACCTCTTTGATTATCAAAATAATCCCTTTTCCAGAAAATAATAGTATAATAGAGGTAGTATGTAGAAAAGAGGTGGGCCCATGGCTGTTAAATTTACAAAAACGGATGATTTGGACAAGATGTTTGAAGAATTCGCCAAACTTCCTGACTTAACACAGGTCACTTTCCCAGATGACAAAGACAAAAAAGAAAAAGTTGAGAAGAAAAAATAGATGACTATTTTCCAATCTCTTCCTCCTAGCGTATTACAAGCGGGGGCTATTTTTCTCTCCATCATGATTGAAGCCCTTCCTTTTGTCTTGATTGGGAGTCTCATTTCGGGATTGATTGAGGTCTATATCACTCCTGATAAAGTTTATGAGTTTCTTCCTCGCAATCGTTGGGGGAGGATCTTTTTTGGTACCTTCATTGGCTTTCTCTTTCCATCCTGTGAGTGTGGAATCGTTCCAATTATCAATCGTTTTTTGGAAAAGAAAGTGCCCAGCTACACGGCCGTTCCTTTTCTGGTGACTGCTCCAATTATCAATCCTATCGTTCTTTTCGCTACATATTCTGCCTTTGGCAATTCAATAAAACTTGCCTTCTTGCGAGCGCTGGGAGCTATTATGATTGCTTTGGTTCTTGGGATTTTCCTAGGATTTTTCTGGAAGGAACCCATTCAAAAAGAGAATCCTATCGCTTGCCATGAACATGACTTTTCACACTTGGGTCCCGCTAGAAAAGTATTTCAGGTCTTCATACAAGCTATTGATGAGTTTTTCGATATGGGGCGTTACTTGGTCTTTGGCTGTCTCTTTGCGGCTATCGTGCAGGTCTATGTCCCGACTCGGATCTTGACCTCTATCAGCGCTAGTCCATTCCTTGCGATTCTCTTGCTCATGTTTCTTGCCTTTCTCCTCTCTCTTTGTAGCGAGGCGGACGCCTTTATCGGTGCTTCTCTCCTCTCGAGCTTTGGCCTAGCACCAGTCCTTGCTTTTCTAGTCATTGGCCCCATGCTTGATATCAAAAATCTCCTCATGATGAAACACTATCTCAAGACCAACTTCATCTGGCAATTCATGGGCATCGTGGCTCTGCTTGTCTTGCTTTATTCTTACATGATAGGGGTGATGCTATGATTCGATTTTTCATTCTACTGGGCTATTTTTCTCTGACCCTTTACCTCAAGCTATCTGGAAAGCTCAGTCACTACATCAACCTCCACTATTCCTATCTAGTCTATATCTCCATGATCCTTTCCCTTCTGTTGGCTCTGGTCCAATTCTACATCTGGATTAAGAAAATCAACTCTCACAGCCATATGGAAAGTCGTCGAGCTAGACAAATCAGCATCCTGTTACTGTCACTACCTCTCTTGATTGGAGTTGCCTTTCCGACAGTAAGTTTGGACTCGAGAACCGTATCTGCCAAAGGCTATCATTTCCCACTTGCTGAGGGAAACAACACAGCCATTCAGGCAAGCGAAGGAACATCCAGTCAATACCTCAAACCCGATACCAGTACCTATTTTTCCAAGTCTGCTTATGAAAAGGAAATGAGGACTACAGCTGACAAATACATCTCCCAGCCAGCCATTCAAGTCACTGATGAAAACTATATGGAGTTCATGGAAGTTCTCTATGACTACCCTCAAGAGTTTGAAGGAAAGAAAATCGAGTTTACAGGCTTTGTTTATAACGATCCTAGCCATCCAGATAGCCAGTTCCTCTTCCGCTTTGGGATTATCCACTGTATCGCAGACTCTGGTGTATATGGACTCTTGACCAAGGGGAACTCACGCCAGTATCCTGACAATACCTGGATTACCGCCAGAGGAACCCTGACCCTCCACTACCATAAAGAACTCAAACAAAAACTCCCAACACTGGAAGTTGAGAGTTTCACAAAAGTAGACAAACCAGAAAATCCTTATGTCTATCGTGTATTTTAATAAAAAGTAGCCTGCAAAGGCTACTTTTTATTATTTAGCAATTTTCTAACCTCTTGAGCACCAATCTGATCGCCTGCCTTTTCAAAAATAGCGATAGCTTGTAAAAAATTTTCATGTGATTCTTCAGGATTTTGTATCGAACCAATCTCTCCTAAACCTCTATAGGCACAAGCTTGGGCAATTAAATCATCTGTTTGCAAAGCTTGTTTTAAGGACTGTTCCATATACATGAATGCTTCTGCTACTTTTCCTAGCTTTAATCGTAAATAACCTTGCTCATAATTGTTAACAGAAGATTTGAGGGTATCCTCTGTAAAAGCTTCTTCAATGACTTTTTGCTCTCTTTCGATATAGAAAAGGGCCGTTTGAAATTCATTCATTTCACGATAAACCATGGCTAACTGATGATAGCCTATATGTTCATTTTCTGGGTCACTTTTAGTTCGTGCTAAGTCAATGTAACGCTGATAGATACTTAAGCACTCGTTGTATTTTTGCTCTTCGAGATAAATATACCCCATCAAATTTAACAAACTAAAATCTGTGCAAGTTTCCAATAAAAAATCAGCTTCAACTAACTTTTTAGCCTCATTAATCTTGCCCTCAAACAATAAATCCCATGTTTGATTCATACATTTTCTCCTGCATCTTATGTTGTATAGAAATCTATTGACAAATCGCTATCAGACTCGTATTTTTTCCAAGCTAAACTGAAACCATAATAATCTTCAAATTCAGGGTGCCAGTCATAATAAAGTGGGACACGACTATACTTTCTCGCTACAACTTCGTCTTCAAATTCTGGAGACTCCCCTGCAGTAATACCAAATTGAAGACCATTTAGTTCCCAAGTATTTCCCCAAACGTTTTCATCAGAGAGAACATCAATCCATCTAGAAGCATCAATATCAAAATCTGCACATAATTCCAGTTCATAGAATCTTCTACAGTTAATCTCTGAAGGTTTTATATAAAGGGCGCTATCAACTTGGTACTTTTTATCGCTGACTTGAATCTGTGTGATTTTCATTGGAATTGGAACTCCATTTAATTCTAACCAGAAATATCCTAAAGGAGTTTTGATACTATAATATGTTTGCTGAGAGTTGGGGTTAGCGTTTTGGGAGCAAGCATCAAGAATTCTTCCTAGCTTTATTATATTTCTACAAACGTTTTTCGAAGTGTGTGGGTCAAAATGTGAATACCTACGAATGACACGTTTTAACTTTTCAACAGGAAAAGTGATATCCTTTGGTAGGGCATGATACTTCTGTACAACTAAAGCATTTTTTTCAGTATTTTCCTTCCCGACTGGGACAATAACAGCGTGTCCTATATGGATATTTGGGTCATCACAAATATAAGTATAACCATTCCCTCCTTCCTGAAACTCAACTACAACAAGATTTAACTCTTGATCTGGATCAAAGAGAGGCTCTACCTTTTCTACTTCTTGGCGCTCATAAAAAGTAAAGTGATCTCCATCCCCGTCTTCGCCGAAAACCATGAAACTGCCACACTCAGGGCACTTCCACATATAAAATGACGCTTCAGAAATGTCATCATAAGAAATTTTATTATGGTCGTCAGCTTTATTTATGATTTCTTCAAACAACTCATCCGAATAAACTGAATAAGCATTTGGATCGGGCGCTCGGTGGTCATTCATTTCTTGCCCACATTTACATGTCCATTTACCCATAAAAAACCTCAGTCGCGGCCTAATTCTTCAAGAAAAAATTGATTTAGAGCTTTCCAGTCTTTCTTTTCCTCACTAACACTTTGAACGTATGCATCCAACTCTTGGATGTTAGCTAAAATATAATCTTGAATTGGCATTATCGGATCAATTTCCATACCTTCAGGCCCATTTATCTTAATGTCTAGCAATCTTGATACATGCTCTTTCATCTCATCAGGAAGCAATTCTTTGACCAAATCGTCAAATAAAATTGGAGGAACAGAATGGTATTTTTCAATCCAACGACAGGCCAAAATAGGACGCAGCGCATAGAAATACTTTTTAGGTTTGACCTTGTCTCCTGAAAGATACTTATTCATTTGAGTTCTAGCAGTGTTCAAGTAATGGTGGAGCATTTTCTTCTCAGAAAAATACTGGTTGGCAAGTGGGCGTATGCGCTCAATAAAATCCGTTTGTTGATAGATAATTGGTGACTGTAACCATTCAAACAGTGTAGGATTTGACTTATAAAGGAGTTTTAAAGTCTTGTCTAAATCCCAACCACTCACATCCCAAGTATCGTCAATTGGTAGCTCGATAACATCACGCTGTTCATTCAAACGGAGATAAAAATCTTGCTTGTGTTTGTAGATAAACCGTACATCAAAGTCACTATCAGGAGACTCAAAACCCCAGGCACGACTACCAGACTCGATAGCCCACAAAACTGTGACTCCGTAATCACGCTCGATTTCTGCTAATTTTTCCGGTACCAGAACATTCATTTCTTCTTGCGTTTGCATAATAAAGCCTCGTCTATAATTTGGACATAAATAGTTGCTAAAATAGGTAACTAAGAGGACTAAAAGTGCGTTATATCAAACTTTCAAAACTACTAGAAAAAAACTAATCCTTCTAGTAGATTTTCAGACGTTTTCTATACCTCAGCCCCTTGAATGACCGAATCTCCATCCTTCCAGTTCCGAGCAATCTCTTCGTCTTTCTGGAGTTGGTCTACCAGTTCCTCTACGGAGTCAAATTTGACCATATCGCGAACACGGTCCAGCCAGTAGACCATGACGGTCTCACCGTAAATATCATCTGAAAAATCGAAAATATTGACTTCAAAGCGTGGTTCTTCTCCATCAAAGGTAACATTTTTACCAACGCTCGCCATGCCACGATATCTTTGACGTTGCACTTCCACATCGACTACGTAAACACCGTCAGCTGGCATGTAAGTTCGGTCTCTTAGGACTAGATTGGCTGTTGGATAACCGATAGTACGCCCACGAGCATTTCCGTGAACGACCATCCCACGGGTTGGGAGCGGTGTGCCGAGCAGTTGATTGACTTCCTTTACATCTCCATCAAGAATTGCCTGACGAATCCGTGTAGAACTAATCTTGCCCTTTTCATCCTCAACTGGAGGAACAATGATGATCTCTCCATCAAAATAATCCTTCAGGTCATCCGCAGTTTTCTTATCTGAGCCAAAAGTATAGTCAAATCCTGCTACAATAATCGCTGGTTTTAAAGCTCGAACATAGGTATCAAAGAATTCTTGACCCGTTAAACTAGCAAATTTGCTACTAAAGTCAAGTAAGAAAAGAGCCTCTACCCCATGCCACTTCATCTTGTGCTCCCGTTCCTCGTGATTGACGATATGGAGCATAAGCTCAGGTTGGTAAGGTTGCAAGGCAAGTTTTGGCGACTCTGTAAAGGTCATCACGACAACTGGCAGATAATCCTTCATAGAAGCCTTACTGGCCACTTCAAAAAGTTTCTGATGTCCCTTGTGGATGCCATCAAAATAACCTAGTACAAGGACTGTATTACCTGGTACTGCAATATCTTTTTCGTTCTTAATAGGTACTGTTGTAATCATGAAACTATTATATCATAGAGAAAGTCTTTTCGCTAAGAGGAAATCCCAAATGTCGTTTTTTGCGCCTGAACTGACCTTGATAGACAATTCAAGCTATGAGTTTTAAAAAATAGCACCTCCTAAGAGATGCTATCATTTAATAACTAGTCTATTGTTTCTTCTAAATCTTTTAATTTAACCGAAACAATCTTAGAAACACCTGATTCTTGCATGGTAACTCCATAGATAGAGTCCGCCGCCGCCATCGTCCCCTTACGGTGGGTTACGACGATAAACTGACTATCCTTGTCAAAGCGGTTGAGATAGTCCCCAAAGCGTTTAACATTGGCTTCATCCAGCGCCGCCTCTACCTCGTCCAAGATGACGAAAGGAATTGTCTTAACTCGTATAATTGAGAAGAGAAGAGCCAGAGCTGATAGGGCTTTTTCACCACCACTCATGAGGTTGAGAGATTGGATTTTCTTACCTGGAGGTTGAACAGAAATCTCCACACCAGCTGTTAAAAGATCGCCCTCAGTTAATATCAAGTCTGCCTGACCCCCACCAAACATCTGTCTAAAGGTCACTTTAAAGGACTCACGAATCGCCTCAAAGGTTGATTTAAAGCGTTCCTTAACCTCATCATTCATCTCTGTGATGGTCTCAAGGAGCAGGTTTTTCGCAGACAAAATATCATCTCGTTGGCTATTTAGGAAATTCAAACGATTGTGGACTTCTTCGTACTGTTCAATAGCATCCAAGTTGACAGGACCCAGCGAGCGAATAGCCTTCTCAAGATCTTTAACTTCTTGCTCTGCCAGATTGAGATTTTCCAACTCACGTGCTTTTTCTAGAGCCTCAGTGTAGCTGATCTGGTACTGGTCTGTTAATTGAGCTTGTAGATAGCGCAAGCGTTCGCTGACCTTTTCTTTCTTGGCTTCAGCACGTGTTTGTTTGCGAATCCACTCTTCATTTTGATGACGAGCTTGATCCAAATGGCTAGCAATATCATCCACCTGACCTTCGATATCATCCAACTCAAACTGCTTGCGAATCAAACCTTGTTGGAGGTTTGTTTTCTGAGTTTTGGCCTCTTCCACCTGCTGACTTAACAAATCCGTATCAACCTTCTCAAGATTATCAACCTTTTCTTGGAGGAGACGCTGAATCTCCTCTTGCTCGATATCCAGATTATCCAGTTCCTTGCCTAAGCGTTCAATATCAGTCGCTTCGTACCGCTTTTGTCCTTGCAGTTCTGACTTAAGCAAGCGTGCTTGAGAAATCTGTTCCTGCAAGTTTTGATAGCGTTCTTGAATAGCGTTTTTGTTAGACTTAATCTCTTCAATCTCAGCTTCCAGATTTTGCTTTTCACTGGCGATAGTAGCAAGGCGCTCTTGGCATTTTTCCTTATCCGCTTGCCAATCTCCTTCAGTAAGGCGATTTAATTCCTCTTCTTGAAGTTTCCAAAGAGTTTCTAACTCTTCCACTTGCTGATTGGTTTGTTGATAAGCAAGATACAAACCTTGCTCCTGAATACGAGCTTGCTCACCTTGAGATTTGATAGCTTCTAATCTTTCTGCCAATACCGCCATCTCATCTTGCAAGGTCTTCAAACTCGCTTCTTCTGACCGCAAGTCAGCTTCTTCTTCAGCAATTTCTTTTTGTAATTGTTCCAGCTCTGGCTTGATGAAAATACTATTGTTTTGACGATTGGCACCACCCGCGTAGGAACCACCTGTACGCAACTCTGTCCCATCCAGTGTCACCATGCGAACCTGATAACGAACTTGACGAGCAGCTGCACGCGCATGTTCTACAGTATCAAAGATAGCCGTGGTAGCTAGCAAATTCTTGAAAATGGCTTCTAGTCTCTTATCAAACGACACCAACTCATCTGCCATTCCCAGAAATCCTGGACTTGCTGCGATAGCATCTTGATTCTGACTAGAAATGGTACGAGCCTTGATCGTCGTCAATGGAAGAAAGGTTGCACGACCAGCTCTGTTACGTTTTAGGAAATCAATCGCCTTGGTTGCCGCGTTTTCATCTTCTACGATGATATGCTGACTGCTAGCTCCAAGCGCAATCTCTAGGGCAGTTTGATAATGCACATCAAAGGTCAAATGTTCACTGACTGCACCAATGATCCCACCAAGACGGGCTTTTTCTTGAAGAACACTCTTAACACCCGCATAAAAATTACTATGATTTCTTAGGATGTTTTCTAAACTCTGGGCTCTAGCCTGCTTGTTTTTGAGACTGTCTAGACGATCAAAGAGTTGGCTCTGCTGGGCTTGGTAAGAAACTTTCTGCTCCTCTTGTTCCTTGGAACTAGCTTGGTAGTCTGCCAATAATTTCTGAACCTGCTCCTTAGCAGTTTCAAGCTCAGTCTTTTGCTGACTTGCTTTCTCTTTAGCTGTAGCCAATTGTTCTTTCAGTTTCTCAAGTTGATCTGCTTGTTTTTGAGAGAGTTGACGGCTGTTCTCTAGTTCATTCTCGATGCGGGTCAGTTGGTTTGAGACATCCGCTTCTTCTTGTAAAAGCGCCACAAAACGTTCACGCAAGAGCTCGATCATTTGGTCAGGATCATCTGAAAATGCCAACAACTCTGCTTCTAGGCGATTGAGTTCCTTGTTGTTTTCAGCTAGACTTTTCTCTAACTGTTCCAAGTTCGCTTCTTTTTCAGCCTTTTCCTTACTTAAAACCTTTCTCTTATCTTCCAAAGTCGCCAAACGCGTTTGTGCCTCTTGTTGATTGAGGGCTACTTGCTCAGATTCCAGTTTAGACAGGGCTAGTTTTCGCTCTAAGTCACTGATCAAACTAGTCAAATCCATCAAACTTCCTTGATCCTTGGCCATTTCAGCTTGGAGATCCTGACGTTTCTTTTTAAGGCTTTGATTTTCCTCTTCTAACTCTTCACGCTTTTGGTAATAGCTAGTCAAAAGTTCCTGAACCTGCGTTAGCTCTTCTTCTGTTAACTCTAGTTCAGTCTTGTTTTCCTTGATTTGGGCAGCCAGTACATCCAAGTAAATCGCCTTACGTTGACCATCCAAGTCTAGAAACTTACGAGCATTCTCGGCTTGTTTTGCAAGGGGCTTGATTTGATTGTCCAACTCGTAGATAATGTCTTCTAAGCGGTCGAGATTGTCTTGAGTTTGTTGCAGTTTGCTTTCTGTTTCTTTTCGACGAGTCTTGTATTTTAAAACTCCAGCAGCTTCTTCAAAAATAGCACGGCGTTCCTCTGACTTGGAATTAAAAATCTCCTCAACCTTCCCTTGGGAAATGATGGAAAAGGAATCCCGCCCCAAACCTGTATCCAAGAAGAGGTCATGAATATCACGCAAGCGAACTTTCTTGCCATCAATTCGATACTCGCTATCTCCACTACGGTAAATATGACGCTCTACCTTAATGACTTGCCCCGCATCCTTGATAAAGCCATCTTCATTGTCCAAAGTCACGACAACAGAGGCATAATTGAGTGGTTTGCGGCTTTCAGTTCCAGCAAAGATAACGTCGGGCATCTTGCCTCCACGAAGGCTCTTGACACTAGACTCACCCAAGGCCCATCGCAGACTTTCTGTGATATTTGACTTCCCAGAACCATTTGGCCCAACGACAGCTGTCACACCTTGGTCAAAAACGACCTTGGTCTTGTCAGCAAAGGACTTGAATCCCTGAATCTCAATCTCCTTTAAATACATGAATCCAGCCCTTTCTCAACTGCATTTTTGGCGGCCTCTTGTTCTGCCAATTTTTTAGAACGGCCTTGACCTTTTCCGATACTCTTGCCCTCAACAAGAACTTCTACATCAAAAACCTTATCATGAGCAGGCCCTGTCTCAGAGATAACCTGGTAGCGAATATCTACATCTCCATTGACCTGGAGCAACTCTTGCAGATGTGTCTTGTAATCCTTAATCATTTCAAAGTCACCTGCTTCAACCTTGGGAATCATGACCTGATAGATAAACTCTTTTACTCTAGCAACATCCTTGTCTAAAAGCAAAGCACCCAGAAAGGCTTCAAAAGCATCTCCAAGAATAGTGTCACGATTGCGCCCACCAGACTTTTCTTCCCCTTTTCCTAGCTTGATAAACTGATCAAACTGGCAATCACGCGCAAAACCAGCCAAACTCTCCTCACGGACAATCATAGCACGGAGTTTAGACAAATCTCCCTCTGGTTTCTTAGGATATTTTTTATAAAGATATTCTGAAATCAATAATTGCAGAACAGCGTCTCCTAAAAATTCCAAGCGCTCATTGTGTGAAATTTTTAAGAGGCGGTGCTCATTGGCATAACTCGTATGAGTAAAGGCCGTTTCCAGTAAGTTTTTGTCTGCAAATTCGATTGCAAAACGCTTCTTTAGTACAGTTTGTAATTCTTTCATACCAACCTCTTTCTAACTGATAACAGTCTCTTTTATTATAACAAAAAAAGCCCCCTGAGTCACTTTAAAACGGGAG
Source organism: Streptococcus sp. FDAARGOS_256 (assembly GCF_002289235.2). Lineage (GTDB taxonomy): Bacteria > Bacillota > Bacilli > Lactobacillales > Streptococcaceae > Streptococcus. The sequence continues at coordinate 492,687 of NZ_NTGM02000001.1, read as the reverse complement.
TGAAGGGGATTTGAACATTTTTTAGAACAAACTTTTTATTTTTAGGGGAAAACTTGGGGCGTGATAAAGAAAAAAGCCTTATGTAAGGCTTTCTTAGACTTTTTACATCCACCCTGAGGGAATCGAACCCCCATCTCAAGAACCGGAATCTTACGTGATATCCATTACACTAAGGGTGGAAACTTGTCTTATTATAACAGAAATTTGCTCTAATAACAAGTTTTTTATGGGTGGACTAAGCGTCCATTAGTGGGATGCATCCCCGTTCCAGATAGAGTTTTTCACGATCACATAATCAACGTGTTTGAGGTCCGCAACCTTGCGTCCACCTGCGTAGGAAATAGCACTTTGCAAGTCCTGCTCCATCTCAGTAAGGGTGTCTTGCAAATGCCCTTTAGCAGGCAGTAAGATGCGCTTACCTTCCACATTTTTATAGGCTCCTTTTTGATATTGAGAAGCTGAACCATAGTATTCTTTGAACTGTTCGCCATCGACTTCAATCGTCTTTCCTGGGCTTTCGATATGTCCTGCAAAAAGGGAACCAATCATGACCATGCTGGCACCGAAACGGATAGACTTGGCAATATCACCATGAGTACGAATCCCACCATCAGCGATGATCGGTTTACGCGCAGCCTTGGCACACCAACGTAGGGCAGCCAACTGCCAGCCACCTGTACCAAAACCTGTCTTGACCTTGGTAATACAAACCTTACCAGGACCGATTCCGACCTTGGTAGCATCCGCACCAGCATTTTCCAGTTCACGCACAGCTTCTGGTGTCCCCACATTGCCAGCAATGACAAAAGTATCTGGCAATTCTTTCTTGATGTGTTGAATCATAGAAATCACGCTATCCGCATGACCGTGAGCAATGTCAATCGTAATATATTCCGGAGCATCAGCCTTGAGTTGGCTAACGAAATCATACTCGTAATCCTTGACACCGACTGAAATGGAAGCAATGAGCCCTTGATCGTGCATGCGCTTGATAAAAGGAATGCGCCCCGCTTCATAAAAACGGTGCATAATGTAGAAGTATCCGCCTTTAGCCAATTGCTCTGCAACATCCTCATCCAAAATCGTCTGCATATTGGCTGGTACAACAGGTAGTTTGAAAGTGTGATTTCCAAGTGTGACACTCGTATCTGCTTCTGCACGGCTTTTAATCACACATTTGTTTGGGATCAACTGAATATCTTCGTAATCAAAAATTGGAAATTCATTTAACATATCGATGTCTCGTTTCTTTTGAAATGACCTACCTATGCTTGCGCATCTCTACGCCTTTTCCGACGTTTCCTTGACTTATTATAAACCAAAGTACAGCTTTTGTCAAATAATTTCAATTATGAAACAAGAATGTTCGGTTTTTACTTAAAAAAGGGGAGTGAAAGAGGAGAGAATCTAATCTCTCCTCTTCTTCAATCTTAGTAATACTCACCCTGACGGTAGTCCCATGAGTTAAAGGTATCTGATAAATGCATCATGATTTTATCAATGTCAAGCCCTTTGCGGATCACAACTGGCGCTGGTGAAGTTGAACGTGCTCCTCCTTGTTCTGGGATTAGTTTGCCGTCTTTATCAACCATAGACACCATCACACCTTGCTCGTAGCGCGTTTCAATCGTTTTGTCAGGTTGGATTGATGCAACGTAGTCGTCTGCTTCGATGACAAGGTCCACTGCTCCTTCGATACGTTCTCCGATCCCTTCCACCTTACCACGGTTTCCTTTTCCAGATGGGTTTGCAGATGAGGCATAGACCATTTTACCTTCTTCCCAAAGTTTAGCAGCCAACTGTTCACCAGCTTTACCAAACTTGATGACAAAACAGCTAGTACCACGAACGTCTGTCATAAGTTCTTCTCGGCCATCACCGTATGCTTTGAGTTTTTCAAAAGCTTCTGGTTTCCAAGGAAGGATACAGCCAAGGAGAATATCTTCGTCCCAATGTTTTTGATAGAAGGCTTCAATTTCTGGATTGAGTTGTGCTAAAGCGCGAAGCTCGTCCATGCTACCACAAAGTACAACACCTGGCTTGTTACGGTTACGTTCTTTAGCTTCAAACTTGCGTTCAAGTCCTGCCTTATCGCTAGTCATGATAATGTAACCAACTTTTGTAGGGCATACAATGCACCCTCCCTCACCTTTTAAAATGTCATAGCCTTCTTGTGAAAGTGTTCCGTTCCATTGAATGTGTTTTGTCATAGTTCTATAGTTCCTTTTCTATTTTTTTCTAATCCTGCCAGTAGGCTGGGCGTTGTTTTTCATAGGCAGCAATCAAATCTTCATACTGCAAAGTAATACCGATATCATCCAAACCATTTAAAAGCTTGTGTTTCCACTCACTATCAATTTCGAAAGTGAATTCTCCAACTGGTGAGATGATTTTTTGTTGTTCCAAGTCTACAGTTACCTGGTCGGTCGGTTTGAGTTGGGCTAGCTTTTCTCTAACCTCCCTAGGCTGAACAATAGGCAACATGCCATTATTGAGTTCATTATTGTAATGAATGTCACCGAAAGAGCCTGCAATCACGACCTTAAAACCATAGTCGGCTAGAGCCCAAGCTGCGTGTTCTCTCGAAGAACCTGCGCCAAAGTTATCCCCTGAGATAAGAATACTAGCTTTTCGATATTCAGGTCGGTTAAAGACAAAGTCTGGATCCTCAGTGTAGTTATCGTCCAGATAACGCCAAGCATACATGAGGTACTTACCAAAGCCTTTTTTATCAATTAACTTGAGAAACTGCTTGGGAAGGATTTGGTCGGTATCAATGTTATCATTCATAAGAGGAACGGTTGTTCCCGTATAAACTGTAAATTTCTCCATATCCTCTCCTTACTGGGCTTCTGGCATCTGCCGAACATCTACGAAACGCCCTGCAATAGCTGCCGCCGCTGCCATGGCTGGACTGCAGAGATGGGTCTTAGCACCAAATCCCTGTCTGTCTTCAAAGTTGCGGTTACTGGTTGAAGCACAGTGGACACCATCGGGTACCTTGTCTGGATTCATCCCTAGACACATGGAGCAACCCGGGTCTCTCCACTCAAAACCAGCATCTAGGAAGACCTTGTCCAAGCCCAACTTCTCAGCAGCTCGTTTGACAGGACGAGAGCCTGGAACTACAATTGCTGTTAGATTGGGAGCTATTTTCTTTCCTTTGACAAATCGAGCAGCCAGTTGCAAGTCACTTAGCCGAGCATTGGTACAAGACCCGATAAAAATATATCCTAGTTCAATATCTGCCGGCTTTTGACCAGGCTCCAAGTTCATGTAATGATAAGCTCGTTCATCATTCATATCCTTAATTTCTGGAAAACTACTGTCAAAGTCAACGCCCATAGCAGGATTGGTTCCCCAGGTCACCATAGGTGCCAAGTCAGAGACATCCATCTGGATAACCTTATCATAAACAGCATCACTATCACTGACAAGCGTCTTCCAGTCAGCAACTGCCTCTTCGAAAGCTTCTGGAACACATTCCCGTCCCTTGAGATAATCATAGGTAGACTGATCTGGATTCATGATGCCCATCTTAGAGCCAAACTCGATGGACATATTGCAGATGGTCATTCTCTCTTCCATGGTCAGTGCATCAATTGCTTGCCCACGATATTCCACCACATATCCTACACCACAAGCAACGCCGTACTTGGCAATCAAGGCGAGAATGTAATCCTTAGAATAAACTCCTTTTTGAGGAACACCAGTGAATTCTACCAACATTTTCTTGGGTTTGACTTGCCAGAGGGTCTGGGTAGCGAAGACATGCTCGACTTCACTGGTCCCAATCCCAAAGGCGATGGCTCCGAAAGCTCCGTGAGTAGCCGTATGGCTGTCTCCACAGACGATGAATTTTCCTGGTTGCGTCCGTCCTGTTTCTGGACCTACCATGTGAACAATCCCCTGCTTTTCAGAACCGTGGGCCGCATGTTCAATCCCAAACTCCTCAACATTTTCAGCAAGCTTATCAATTTGAGCCTTAGAAATCACATCTCGAATATCGTAAATATTGACGGTCGGAACATTATGATCAAAAGTTCCAAATGTCAAGTCTGGCCGTCTCAATCTGCGACTTGCATCTCGTAATCCTTGAAAAGCTTGGGGACTAGTCACTTCATGAATATAGTGCTGGTCCACATACATGAGTTGGGGCTGCCCCTCTTCTCCTGTGATGACATGGCGGTCCCATAATTTATCAAAAATTGATTTTCCTGCCATCCATTACCTCCAAATAAAATATAAGACTACTAGTGTGGTTACCATCCCGAGAAACCAAACCGTTTTAAAGTACCATTTTCTAGTCTTGTGGTGAAATCTGATTCCTGCCAACCAGGCACCAAAACCACCACAAGTAAGGGCTAAAAGGAGTAAGATTTTCTCTGGGATGCGCCAAGCACCTCGTCTTGCCTTGGATTTGTCAATGCCATAAATCAAGAAAACCAGCAAATTCCAAATCAAGAGGGCAAGCGTTATTCCTTCATTTATCTTCATAATCTTTCAATAATAGCTTCCGTCATTTCCTTGGTCGAAGCCTGACCTCCTATATCTCTTGTTAAAATGCCTGCTGCCAAACTGGCTTCCACTGCATGCTCGATACGCTCCGCATCCTCATATCGTCCAAAACTATCTCGCAACATCATAGCAACTGATAAAATCATAGAAATAGGGTTGGCGATTCCTAGGCCTGCGATATCAGGCGCTGAACCATGAATGGGTTCATAGAGGCTTGGCCCATTATCAGAGTGACTGGCTGATGGCATAACCCCAAGTGTACCAGATAGAACACTTGACTCATCCGAGAGGATATCTCCGAAAAGATTCTCTGTCACGATAACATCAAACTTGGCTGGATTGGTAATCATGAGCATGGCAACTGAGTCGACTAGCTGGTGCTCCAAGGTTACATCGGGATAATCTTTTGCGACTTCCTCAGCCACTCTTCGCCAAAGTTTTGATGTTGCCAAAACATTTTGCTTATCAATACTGGTAAGGATTTTTCTCCGACTTCTTGCGATTTCAAAAGCCTTACGAATAATCCGCTCCACTTCCTCATAGCTATAGTCATTGATATCACGCGCTTTTCGCTCTTCAAGGATATGATCACCAAAGTAAATCCCACCTGTCAACTCACGTACTACAACAAAGTCAACACCAGCAATTCGTTCTGGTTTGAGAGGCGATAAGTGCTTAAGACTATCAAAAATTTTAACCGGACGAATATTGGCATAAAGATTAAGTTCCTTGCGGAGTGCCAAAAGCCCTTGTTCGGGTCGAACTGTAGCATTATCATACTGAGGACTACCTATTGCAGCAAGGAGGATAGCGTCTGCTTCTCTACATGCCTTGAGGGTTTCATCAGGAAAGGGATGCCCCGTAGCATCAATTCCTGCACCGCCAAAAGGTTGTCTGACTATCTCAAAGTCAAAGTCTGTTTTTTTGGCTATAGCTGCTAGAACCTCTAAACCAGCTTCCATGATTTCTGGTCCAATCCCATCACCTGCTAGGGCAACAATTTTTTTTGTCATAGCTTACTCCTTTAAAGACTAGGCATGTCGCGATAGGAAACATTTGGACCTATCTCTCCAGTATTCTCTTTTTGAACAAAGGTATTGGCATTGATATAGGCAATAGCCGAAGCCTTCAATACATCGAAATCAAGACCTGCTGCGTTAAATATGGTTTCTGTATCTCTGTTTTCAACAGTAACCAAGACACGAGCTTGGGCATCGATACCATCTGTTACCGCATCAATAGTATAGGACACCAAGCGGACAGATTGGTTAAAGAACTTATCGATAGCGTTAAATATTGCTTCAACGGAACCTTGACCTGTTGCATTGAATTCGACTTTCTCACCATCCATATTTGCTAGGCTAACAAGCGCTTCAATGTCATTATCTGCATGGGTTTGAAGTTGTAAATCATCAAAGTGGAAGCCTTCTGGGTTTTCAACCATGGTGCCAGCGACCAGAGCTCGAATATCTGCATCTGTGATTTCTTGTTTCTTGTCCGCTAGTGCCTTGAACTTAGCAAAGAGTGGTTTGATATCCTCTTCTGTAAAATCTAGGGCCAGTTCTCTTAGTTTTTCAACAAAGGCATGGCGACCTGACAATTTTCCAAGCGGAAGACTATTACTCTTAACACCAACCAATTCAGGTGTGATGATCTCATAAGTGAGAGGATTTTTAAGGACTCCATCTTGGTGAATACCAGACTCGTGGGAGAAGGCATTACCACCAACCACAGCCTTGTTTTTAGGAACTGGAATACCAGAGAAGCGAGAAACCATTTCAGACGTATTCATTGTTTCATCCAAAACAATATCACTAGTGGCTTGGAAGAAATCCTCACGAATCTTCAAAGCAACAGCTACTTCTTCAAGAGCAACATTACCTGCGCGTTCACCGATACCATTAATAGTTCCCTGGACACGTCCAGCACCGTGTTTAATTGCTGTCAAAGTATTTGCAGTTGCCATACCGAGATCATCGTGACAGTGGACACCAAAGACAACTTTATGATCTGATTTAATATTTTCAGTCAAGTGGTCAAAGATACGTGCAAACTCTTCTGGAGTCGTAAAGCCAACTGTGTCAGGGATATTGATATAAGATGCACCTGCATCGACCGCTGTTTGAACGACTTGCAAGAGGAAATCCAACTCTGTTCTAGTCGCATCTTCAGGAGAGAATTCGACGATTTCAAACTTAGAACGTGCGTAAGAAACATGTTCCTTGATAGCTTCTAAAATCTCTTCCTTGCTCTTATTGAGCTTATACTTGCGGTGAATCGGACTGGTAGCGATAAAGACATGAATTTGTGGATGCTTGGCATCCTTAAGAGCCTCATAACAAGCATCAATATCAGATTTTACAGAACGAGCTAATCCTGTCACTGCTGTTTTTTTCATGGCTTTAGCAATTTCTTGAACGGCTATAAATGAATCAGGACTAGCAGCCGGAAAACCAGCTTCAATTACAGAAATTCCCCATTTCTCCAGCTGCCTTGCAATGGAAACTTTTTCCTTTATTGAGAAGTTAACACCAGGTGTTTGTTCCCCATCACGAAGGCTTGTATCAAAAAATTCAACTTTACGCATAAGATTTCCCCTTTTCCAAATGTGGTTTTAAAAAAACATCTCGCTTAGAAGCCCAAGCGAGATGTTGATTTACTCCCGCTTGGTAAGCCAAACAGGACTAATGCTTTTGCACTAGCCCGAGTACCTCAACAACAAAGCAAATTGATTAAACTTAGCTGTTTTCATGTTTGACTTTTTCCTTCGTTTGATATCTTGTTTAGTATTTTAGCATAGCGAAAAACACTTGTCAAGAAAAAATCCATTATTTTCTGAAAATTTCTTCAGTAAAGAATATTTTGCTAATTGAAAGTATTTGAAAACTCAACTAACTTTCCTTATTTTTTCACAGTCAAATTCCAACTTCTTTCGATGAGTTCTATCACTTCTTCATCTTGCAAACTATCATCAAGCGCCAGACTAAGCCAGTAGCGTTTGTTCATATGAAAGGCTGGATAAATGCCTTTTTTTGAAAGCAAATTAGATACTTGGTCGTGTTTGAGGTTGACTGCTTCGACTAGTCCTTCTCTGCCCTTTTCCAGCTTATCCCATGGGATTCTCATCACAACAGCATACCACTTTTGATTGTCTTCATGGCGCAATACAGCTGTATCAGGCGACTTTTCCCACAGATACTCCAACTGATTACCATATTTCTCCTGAACTTGAGCCATGATACGCTTAGTCTGAGGACAGATAAAATCCTGCACATCAAAGCAAGCCTTCCGAATCTGGTAGAGAATCTCCAAACAAGCCTCACGGACACTTGCAACAAAGCTTCCTGTCATACTTTCCATATGTACTTGAGGATAGAGGTCACCCGTTTCCTGATCAAAAACCTGAAAACTCACATTATCAGGAGTGATAGAGACTGTCATGGAAAAGTCACCTTGCAAAATCTGGCAACTATAGGTCCAAACTTCCCCCATTTCTACAAAACCATAGGCATGAGCTTTTTCTTTATTAAACTGGTAGGATTTAAAAATTTCAAACATAAGTGAAAACTGCTACCAAAAGCTAGCAGTTCCTTTCTATTTTTTAAAAGACAACCTTAGTTCCATGCAATTGTGTCACGCCCAACTGGTCAATAAAGGTTTGACGGTTGTCCAAGTCAATCCCCCCACCTGGTAGAATTTCAATTTTACCTTTAGCATGTTCCAAAATTCTGTGATAATGAGCGAAACGTTTCTCTAGCGAGTCTCCAGACACACCAGCACGAGTTAGGATACGGGTGACACCAGCTTGGCTTAGCCAGTCAATGGCTTCCAACTGGTCTTCATCACTCAATTCATCAAAGGCCATGTGAAAGACAATTTCCATTCCTTTAGATGCGGCAATCAGCTTCTCAAGATTAGTCTTATCCAACTTCTTATCAGCAGTTAATGTCCCAAATACCACCCCTTGACTTCCAGCCTGAGCAGTCAAACGAATGTCTTCCAGCATGATCGCTATTTCAAGATCAGTATAGACAAAATCGCCACCACGGGGACGAATCATGGTCATGATGGTGGTGTCGTAGTTAGCTGCCAGTTCAACCGCCGCCTTGGTCACTCCATAGCTAGGTGTTGTTCCACCCACTGCTAGATTGTCACAAAGTTCGATTCGACGAGCTCCAGCCTGCATCGCTTTTTCAAGCAAGGTCACATTTTCAGCACAAAATTCGTAAATCATTTGATTCTCCTTGATGTTTTCTTTAAATTTATTATATCATATTATTTTAAATATGCTTTCATTTTTATCAAGGCAAATAACTACTATTTTTTCTATTCTTTGTCAGGAATGACTTTAAAGAGATAGTAGGTAATAAAGATAGTCAGGGCTCCCAGACCGATTTTGACTGGTAAAAGAGGGGCAAAATAAATAGAAATCCCCATCAAGATATAGATAGATACGATAATTTTTTTCTTTCGTTCACGCGCGATTGACTTGGTTTCCCGAAAGTCCGCTACATAAGTCTGATAAAGCTTTGTATGATAAAGCCAGTCTTCAAATCTCTTTGAAGACTTGGAAAAGCAAGCAATTGATAGCAAAAGGAAGGGCGTTGTTGGCAAGAGGGGCAAGACAACCCCAACAAGAGCCAAGGCTAAAGAAATAAAACCAATACTTAGGTAAATAATACGCATGTCTTCTCCTAATTGAAATAATCTTCTACTAGTTTCCCACAAAGTGAGGAAATTTGTCAAGCTTCAAGTAAAAAGAGCCTGAAATTCATTTTCAGGACTCTGCATTTTATTTAATTTTCTCTTCTTCGTAGTCGCCATTACTACATACAACCTGCTTACCACCACCACGGACTTTTTTCTCCACTAGGAAGTGTCCGCATTTTGGACAGTCACGGCCAATTGGTTTGTCCCAGGAAGTAAACTCACATTCTGGATAGCGATTGCAACCATAGAAGATACGATTGCGCTTGGTTTTGCGTTCAATGATTTGTCCTTGATGACAGCTTGGACACTCGACACCAATCTCCTTAACAATCGCTTGTGTATGACGGCAGTCTGGGAAGTTGCTACAAGCATAGAATTTACCAAAACGTCCTAGCTTAATTACCATTGGACTGCCACAAACTTCACAGTCAAATCCAGCTGGCTCATCCTTGATCTGGATTTTTTCCATTTCGGATTCAGCCTTGGCTACTTCTTTAGAGAATGGTTTGTAAAAGGCGTCAATGAGCCGTTGCCACTGCTCTTTACCAACTTCGACATCATCCAGTTTTCCTTCCATTTCAGCTGTGAAGGTCACATTTACGATATCTGGGAAATATTCAACAATGAGTTTATTAACAATTTCACCCAACTCTGTTGGTTCAAAACGTTTTGCTGCTAGACGAACGTAGTAACGTTTTTGGATGGTTTCAATGGTCGGAGCGTAAGTTGACGGACGTCCAACCCCATTTTCTTCCAAGGTCTTGATAAGAGTCGCTTCCGAATAGCGAGCAGGTGGTTGAGTGAAATGTTGTTCTGGCTTGCTATTGACCTGCTTGACCACATCTCCAACAGCCATATCTGGCAACATCTTGTTCTTGTCAGAGTCATTGTAGATAGCAAGATAACCATCAAACTTAACTTGGCTTCCATTCGCCGCGAATTGGACTCCATTTTGAGAGAGTTTGACAGCCATGGTATCAAAGATAGCTGCTGTCATCTGGCTAGCCACAAAACGGTTCCAGATAAGGGTATAGAGCTTAAGCTGGTCTTTGTCCAAGTACTTAGCGATGCTTTCAGGTGTGTTAAAGACACTAGATGGACGAATGGCTTCGTGGGCATCCTGAGCACCTGAGGCATTCTTGACCTTGCTACCATGCTTGGAATACTTGCTACCAAAACGGTCGTTAATGTAGCTTGCGGCTTCATTTTGAGCCAGAGGACTGATACGAGTCGAGTCTGTACGCATATAGGTAATCAAACCTTGCACACCTGATCCGATATTGATCCCTTCATAGAGCTGTTGGGCCACCATCATGGTCTTTCGAGTACGGAAATTAATTTTGTTAGCCGCATCCATCTGCATGGTTGAAGTAGTATAAGGTAGGGGCGCATTGCGTTTGCGTTCTTTCTTATCTACCTGGTCTACTATGAAATCTTTGCTAGTCAAATGGGACAAGACTTCTTTGACTTCTTCGTTGGTGGTCAATTTCATCTTTTTGCCATTCATACCATAGAAAGAAGCCTGAAATTGTTTGGTTCCCTTCTTAAAAACACCATCAATTGTCCAGTATTCTTCTGGTTGAAAGGCATTGATTTCATTTTCACGGTCAATGATGAGCTTAAGGGCAACTGACTGCACGCGTCCTGCTGATAAGCCCTTCTTGACCTTTTTCCACAAAATTGGCGAAATTGAATACCCCACCAAGCGGTCTAAGACACGACGAGCCTGTTGGGCATCGACCAAGTCCATGTCAATCTTGCGAGGCTCTTTAAAGGCATTTTTGACTGCGTCTTTGGTGATTTCATTAAAGACCACACGGTTGGCATCATTTTCATCCAAATCGAGAATATGAGCCAAATGCCAGGAAATCGCTTCTCCTTCACGGTCCGGGTCACTTGCAAGAAAGACTTTATTGGCCTTTTTAGCTTCTTTTTTCAAGTCATTAATGAGAGGGCCTTTCCCACGGATATTGATATACTGAGGTTCATAGTTATTTTCAATATCGACCGACATGCTGGATTTTTTCAAATCACGGATATGCCCGACACTGGCTAAAACTTTGTAATTTCTGCCTAGATATTTCTCAATCGTTTTCGCCTTGGCAGGCGACTCTACGATGACTAGATTTTTCTTAACTGTTGATTTTTTCTTCTTTGTTGCCGTAGCCACACTATCACACCTTTTCAAAGTAATAAACTTTATAAAGTGTAAACCATTTTTCTATAGCTGTCAAGACCTAAGTCCTATATATAGAAGAAAAGTTTATCTGAGGGAACAAATTTCTCCTTAAAATTCAAACTCAGCCAGCACATCTTGACCGCTACTAATCAGCTTTGCTCCCTCTTGAATCAGGTGGTGACAGCCATCTGAATGGCCATCTAAAATGTTTCCTGGAATAGCAAAAACATCGCGTCCTTCTTCCATAGCTCGCTCACAGGTAATAAGACTACCAGAACGCATCCTTGCCTCTGCAACGATCACACCACGGCAAAGGCCAGCAATGATGCGATTACGAGCTGGAAAGTGAAATTTCAAGGGTTCCTCACCAGGTCCGTACTCGCTAAGTACCAAATGGTGATTACCAATGTGTTCCTGCAAACGTTTATTGGCTCGGGGATAGAAAACATCCAATCCTGTTCCAATGACAGCAATTGTTCTTCCTCCATTCTGGAGTGCAGCCATATGGGCAGCTGTATCAATCCCTTTGGCTAAACCACTGACCACGATTAACTCGTTTTCTAAACCTTGGATAATTTTCTGGACTGACTTAGCTCCTTGGCTCGAACAAGAACGACTCCCCACAACAGCAACCTTGGGAAATTTCAATAAGTCCAGATTCCCTTTGTAAAACAAGAGCACTGGAGCATCATAAATCTCACTCAGATCCCAAGGATAACAGTCATCAAGAATAGAAAAGGATGGAAATTTCTGAAACTCCTTCTCCAACTGTGCATCATCTATCTGGAAATAGCGTTCCATAAAGACTGCAGGATTACGACACCCAGATATTTCTGCAATCTCACCTAGCAAGAGCTCCTGATCTACAGTCTCATCGTATTCAAGGACAGTTAAAATCTGTTGATTGGTCAAACCTGCTTTTCTTAATTTGTAAATATCATAGTTTGTAATCTTCATAAACATCTCCATTTCTTCTTTTCTACTCATCTATCTATTCGTAAAAAAAATAAAAAGAAGACCAAGAATCTTCTTTTTTTCTTTTATTCAGATTTAGTAGTTGACCAGCTACTTTCAACCATCGGTAAGATTGTTTTTAAAGTTTCCCCATCCCCTTCAAGTGAAACATAGCGGATTTTACCATCATTTGATCGGAAGACCCAAGTAACGAGGTATTTCCCTGATTTAGCAATTGCATTGACAACATAGGCTTCATAGCCTCCAATGGTCGATTTGGAGCCCCAAACCTTACTGAAATCAGAGCTTTGTTCTTTGGAAGTTAAAATACTAGATGAGACAGTCACAACATCCAGTTTAGCATATTCTTCTTCGCTGATATTGAACTGCTCAGCCTTAAAGGTATTCAGCGTAACAATGTTGATATCTGTTCCATCACAATACTGTATATCATTTCCACCTTCTACTTCATGGAATCGAACCCATGATTTGGGTACCTTGACAAATCCATATTCATTCGAACCGATGATTTGCGTCTCTTCCTTTTTCGCTTCAGAAACAGCAGAACTAGTGCTATTCGTTTCCTGACTTCTTGAAGAACTAACAACCGCAGTCGAACTTTCTTCGGTTGCTGTTTGCGATTTATTAGAGCATGAAGCTAGAAAAACACTAGCAGTAACTACAGTACCTAAAATTAATAATTTTTTCATCCTACCACCTTTCCATCTGCATTATAAGAAAAATAGGGACTTCTGTCAAATTCTAACCTGATCGATTCTGTTAGTTTACGATTTTATAGCTCACATTTAAAGCAAAAACTCTTGAAAAATCTTCAAGAGTTTTATTTTCTATTTCTATTCTTCATCCATGCTCAAGACGCTAAGGAAGGCTTCTTGTGGGACTTCTACTGATCCGATGGCCTTCATGCGTTTCTTACCAGCTTTTTGTTTTTCAAGGAGTTTGCGTTTACGAGAAACGTCACCACCATAACACTTGGCAAGTACGTTCTTACGAAGAGCCTTGATATCAGTACGAGCCACGATTTTGTGCCCAATAGCTGCTTGAATTGGTACCTCAAACTGTTGACGAGGGATGATTTTCTTGAGCTTATCCACGATGAGTTTCCCACGTTCGTAGGCAAAATCCTTGTGAACGATAAAGCTGAGGGCATCCACCTTGTCCCCATTGAGAAGGATATCCATTTTGACAAGTTTAGATGGGCGATACTCTGACAATTCGTAGTCAAAACTTGCATAACCACGCGTCGAAGACTTAAGCTTATCAAAGAAGTCAAAGACGATTTCAGCAAGTGGAATTTGATAGATAACATTGACACGATTATCATCAATATAATCCATGGTCACAAAGTCTCCACGTTTGCGCTGAGCCAGTTCCATCACCGCTCCGACAAACTCCTGCGGTACCATGATTTGCGCCTTGACATAAGGCTCTTCAATAGTCGCAATCTTGGTTGGGTCTGGAAATTCAGAGGGGTTAGACACATCCATAGACTCACCATCAGTCTGGTTAACCTTATAGATAACTGATGGAGCTGTCATGATGAGGTCAATGTTGAACTCGCGCTCTAAACGTTCTTGGATAACATCCATATGGAGAAGCCCAAGGAATCCACAACGGAAACCAAATCCAAGAGCCTGTGACGTTTCAGGTTCAAACTGCAAGCTGGCATCGTTGAGCTGCAATTTTTCAAGGGCTTCACGAAGGTCATTGTACTTATTTGACTCAATTGGATAGAGACCTGCAAAGACCATAGGATTCATCTGCTTGTAGCCGTCTAGTGGTTCTGCTGCAGGATTGCTTGCTAGGGTCACTGTATCACCCACACGGGTATCTTGAACCGTCTTGATAGAAGCCGCAATATAACCAACGTCACCAGTCGCAAGGAAATCACGACCAACTGCTTTCGGCGTGAAAATACCGACCTCCGTCACATCAAAGGTCTTGCCATTGCTCATGAGTTGAATCTTATCGCCAGGTTTGACCACTCCGTCCATAACACGCACTTGGAGGATGACCCCGCGATAAGCATCGTAAACGGAATCGAAAATCAAAGCTTTTAATGGAGCTGAAACATCACCAGTAGGAGCTGGCACTTTTTCAACGATCTGCTCAAGAATTTCTTCAATACCAATACCAGCTTTGGCTGAAGCTAAGACTGCTTCGCTGGCATCTAGTCCAATGACGTCCTCAATCTCTGTACGCACACGCTCTGGATCAGCTGCTGGTAGGTCAATCTTGTTAATGACGGGCAAGATTTCCAAATCATTGTCCAAGGCTAGATAAACGTTAGCAAGAGTTTGAGCCTCAATCCCTTGGGCCGCATCAACCACCAAAATCGCTCCTTCACAGGCCGCTAATGAACGCGACACTTCATAGGTAAAGTCCACGTGCCCAGGTGTGTCAATCAAGTGGAAAATATAGGTCTCACCATCTTTTGCAGTATAATTGAGCTCAATGGCATTGAGTTTAATGGTAATCCCACGTTCACGCTCAAGATCCATACTATCCAGAAGTTGGGCTTGCATTTCACGACTAGAAACCGTCTCCGTCTTTTCCAAAATGCGGTCTGCTAGGGTTGATTTCCCATGGTCAATATGGGCGATAATAGAGAAGTTCCGAATCTTCTCCTGTCGTTTTTTCAAATCTTCTAAGTTCATGATGCTCTTCCTTTCAGGGTATCTATTAATTATAAATTGTTTTTAACATTTTGACAAGACCATACCCTGCTAGGAGTACTAATCTTCGGCAATAAAGCCATCATTTTCGATAAAGTGGTGTTCTGTCATTCCTTGGTCAGTAAAGACAATCCCATGAAGGACACCGCCATAGACAGCTCCTCCATCCATGCCAATCTTGCCATCCTCTGTTATCCAAAGCTCAGCAGTACCTCGGTCTTGCTTGAGCAAACCATAAACTGGTGTATGCCCAAATACAATAGTTTTTCCAGTATGATTTTCGGCTTCGTGGAATGGCTTTCTGAGCCAGACTTTCTTATAATCTGTGGTTTCATGCCAGTCTTCCAAGGTCAAGTCAATACCCGCATGAACAAAGATATACTTGTCTGTCTCCACCACAAATGGCATTTGACGAATAAATTCGACCAAGTCTGCCGCTTCTGTCGCAACCCGTTTGGCATCTTCTACGCCATCAACTGGCGCATCCAAGGGACGACCTAAAATAGAGTTAATAGTTGTATCTCCACCATTGCGACGATAATGGTCATAGCTTTCTTCTGGATCATCGAGCCAAGTCAGAAACATATACTCATGGTTTCCTGATAGACAGATAGCTCCATGATTGTCCACCAAATCTTTGACCATTTCTAGAACACGGCGACTATCCTCACCACGGTCAATCAAATCCCCCAGAAAAAGCAACTGAGTTTGACCATCCCAGGTTTTGAGCAGTTCTTCTAGCATACCTGCTTTCCCGTGAACATCTCCAATTACATAATAGTCTGTCATTTATTTCATCCTCGTTTGCAATAATTCTCTGGCTTGAGTAAGGGCAGCTTCTGTTACATTTTCCCCAGCCAACATTTTAGCTACTTCCTCTACTCGCTCTTCTAAAGTCAAAAGGCGAACCGTCGACACCGTAGAATGCTCATCGCTAATCTTCTCAATAAAGAATTGATAATCCGCGATGGCAATCACTTGTGGAAGGTGAGAAATAGCAAGAACCTGACCATGCTGACCAATCTTATGAATCTTCTGAGCAATGGCCTGAGCTACACGACCTGAAACTCCCGTATCCACCTCATCAAAGACAATACTGGTCTTGCCTTCCTTACGAGAAAAGGCTGACTTGATAGCCAACATAAGACGAGATAATTCCCCACCGGACGCAACTTTGACCAAAGGCTTAAAGTCCTCACCTGGGTTGGTGGAAATGTAAAATTCAACTGTTTCATTCCCCTCACGACTAAATTTGCCCTTACTAAAGCGAACCTGGAATTGTGCCTTCTCCATATAGAGGTCCTGAAGTTCTTGTTTAATCTCAGCCTCAAGCTGCTGGGCCAAATCATGACGAGCTGATGCAAGCTGACCTGCCAAATCAACAAGAGTGACTTCCAATTTCTTGAGCTCTGCTTCCATGTCTTCAGAAGAAAGATTATTTCCAGTCAAGAGATTGTACTCTTCCGTAATCTTGGCAAAATAAAGCAAAACGTCGTCCACAGTTCCACCATACTTGCGGGTAATAGTATTCAGAAGGTCTAAGCGATTTTCAACCTGCATGAGACGATTGCCATCAAAATCCAAGTCCTCAATAATATCTTCCAAACGCTTTGTAATATCTTCTAAAACATAGTAGGTCTCAGACAGAGAACTTGAAATTTCACGGTATTCAGGGTCGTATTCTTCAACACTTTCCATGTCATTCATGGCTGAACGGACATTAGCAAGACTGGAGAATTCCTCATTGTCCAGCATACTGTAGGCATTGGTTAGCGTATCCGCAATATTTTTATGATTGAGGAGTTTATCTCGTTCTTGGTTGAGAGCTAAGTCTTCACCAGCCTGTAAGTTCGCTGCCTCAATCTCTGCCATTTGAAATTCCAACATCTCAATACGAGCCTTATGTTCCTGCTGGTTTTTCTTGACTTCCAAAACCTGCTTGCGCATTTTGCGATAGGCATCAAAGCTCGTCTGATAGGTCTCCTTCAAGTCCAAGAAAGCAGCATCACCAAACTCATCCAACATCTGGATGTGCAGTTGAGGACGCATTAACTCCTCTTGGTCATGCTGACCATGGATATCCACAAGGTGTTGCCCAATGGCACGCAAGACAGAAAGATTGACCATCTGGCCATTCACGCGACTAACACTACGACCATTTTGCAAAATTTCCCGGCGGATGATAATCTCATCCCCCAATTCTAAACCTTGCTCATCAAAAAGTTCCTGTAAAAGGCGACTGTTTTCAACCGAGAAAAGCCCCTCAATCTCTGCCTTTGGCGCACCGTGACGAATAACATCTGTCGTTGCACGAGCCCCCAACATGAGATTCATAGCGTCGATAATAATAGACTTTCCAGCACCCGTTTCCCCAGTCAAAACAGTCATACCCTTTTCAAAATTGAGGGAAATCGCCTCAATAATGGCAAAGTTTTTTATCGAAATTTCAAGTAACATACTGACCTACCATTTTTTGACTTGTTCAACAATTTCTTCAGCTGCCTCTGCTGTTCTAGCTACAATTAAGATAGAATCATCGTCAGCTAGACAGCTAAAAATCTGTTCAGAAAATGCTTCAACCAACTGACTCTTCACAAAAATAGTATTTCCAGGGATGACAGAAAGGTTGATCATATTTCCCATTAACTCAGAACTCACAATATTGTCCTCAGCCAACTGCAAACTCTTGACGATTGATTTTGGCAACTCATAGATATAAGTATTGTTCTTCAAAGGAATTTTAACAATCCCAAGCTCCTTGATGTCCCTTGAGACAGTGGCTTGCGTAGCAGAAATACCTGCTTCCTTCAAATGCTCAACGATTTCTTCCTGAGTCCCGATTTGATAATCCGTAACAAATCTTCTAATTTTTTCAAGTCTCTCTTTTTTATTCATCTTTAAATTCTCTATGTGCTCTCTCTACAACTTTTTCTATTTCAGGGGCAACTTGATTACTTGCGCCCTCTTCCTTTTTCAAATATGCCAGAAATTCGATATTTCCATGTCCACCTTGGATGGGAGAAAAGTCTAATCCAAGCACTGAAAAACCTTGCTCAACTGCCATAGAAGTGACAGATTCAAGGACATGTTGATGAACCTTGGCATCGCGAATGATTCCATTCTTTCCAATCTGCTCACGACCTGCTTCAAACTGGGGCTTAACCAGAGCCACCACCTGCCCTTGATCTGCCAAGACACGGTGCAAGGCAGGTAAAATCAGACTGAGGGAAATGAAACTCACATCAATACTGGCAAAGCTTGGTTCCTGCTCAAAATCAGTCTTTTCAGCATAACGAAAATTAAACTGCTCCATGCTGACAACCCGTGGGTCTTGGCGTAATTTCCAAGCCAACTGATTGGTACCAACATCGACTGCAAAGACCAACTCAGCACCATTTTGCAACATGACATCAGTAAATCCTCCAGTGGAAGCCCCAATATCAATCGTGGTTGCTCCATCCACTGATAAATCAAAGACCTGCAAGGCCTTCTCTAGTTTTAGACCACCTCGACTGACATACTTGAGTTTTTCACCCTTGAGTTTTAGTTCAGTATCATCTGGGATTTTCTCTCCTGGTTTGTCAAATCGTTCTCCATTAAGGACTGCTACGACTAGTCCAGCCATGACACCGCGCTTGGCCTGTTCTCGCGTTTCAAACAAGCCCTGTTTATAAGCTAGTACATCCACTCTTTCCTTAGCCATTGATTCTCAAACTTTCTACTACTTTCACAATCGGCGCTGTTTCAAAGCTGACTTGCTGGGCAATTTGTTCTAATTTAGCCTCGGCTTGATCCAAAGTTTGGTTACAAAAGGCAATGGCCTCCTCCAAACCCAACAAGGCAGGATAGGTTGACTTTTCTGCCTGTAAATCCTTTTGCGGCGTCTTGCCAATTTCCTCAAAACTAGCAGTCACATCCAGCACATCATCTCTGACTTGAAAGGCCAGTCCGATCAAGTCACCCACATTCTTCAGTTTTGCTTGTAATTCTGGTGCTAATTCTGCTATGATAGCTGCTGCTTGGAAAGGATAGGCTAGTAATTTTCCTGTTTTATTAGCATGAATAGTTTGTAATTCTTCCAAAGACAAATGTTGGTGTTCGCCTTCCATATCTAAAACCTGCCCTGCTACCATGCCCAGACTTCCTGAAGCAAGGGATAAGTTGGCAATCAAGTCCACCTTAATCTGACTTGGCAAATCTGCCTGCGCTATCAAAGCATAGGGGTCTAGGAACAAGGCATCTCCTGCCAAAATTGCCATCGCTTCACCGAATTTCTTATGATTGGTCAAACGCCCCCGACGATAATCATCATCATCCATGGCTGGAAGATCATCGTGAATCAAGCTCCCTGTATGAATCATTTCCAAGGCCGCAGCCACCTGCGCGTGTGCTGGTTTAATAGCGACTTGCAAGGCTTCCAGAACCTCTAACAAGAGAAAAGGTCGAATACGCTTGCCACCAGCATGAACGGAATAGAGAACAGACTCTCGCAAACTAGAGGCAAACTGCTGGTCTCCATAAAAATCTTCCAAGGCAGACTCGACAAGAGCTAATTTTTCTTGCTTCTTCATTCAAAATCACTTTCTGTCCCGTCTTCTTGCATGACCTTAACCAAGGTCTTTTCAGCCTTGTCTAACGTCGCTTGGAGCTCTTTTGACAAGACCATTCCCTTTTGAAAGGCAGCAATCGCATCTTCCAGAGCGATTTCACCATTTTCTAAACTTTGGACAATGGTCTCCAGTTCTGCTAAATTTTCCTCAAATTTCTTTTGTTTTGACATCTTTAACCTCTAATTCTACTTGACCATCTCGCATCAAAAGCGTCACTTGGTCTTTTTTATTCAACATCTCAACCGAATCTACTACTGACTCTTCTTTTTTGACAATTGCATAACCACGCGCCACGATTCGACTGGTATCCAACATCAGTAGAGCTTCTGAAAGTCTCTTGACTTCAGCAACCTTGGCATCATAAACCAGCGCCATTTGGCTACGTAGGAGCTTGTCCAACTGACCTAAACGGTCTTGATAACGCTGGATTTTGGTTATAGGTGATAATTGGACTAGTTGATGCGTCCTTGCTTGGACTAGCTGTTTATTATCAGAAATCCGTGTTCGCAAACTTTGTTTTAATCGCAGTTGTAGTTGATCTAACCGTTGCAAATATCCATCGTACAAGCGCTCTGGCTGTCTAAAGATGACTGACTGACTGCATTTTTTCAGAGCTTCTTGTTTCTTAGATAGGACATTTCGGACTGCTGTTGCCATTCGTTTTTCTTGATTTTGTAAATGGCTCAAGAGATCCAACTTGGTCACAGGCGTTGCCAATTCAGCCGCAGCTGTTGGCGTCGCAGCACGACGATCGGCCACAAAGTCCGCCAAGGTCACATCTGTCTCATGCCCAACACTAGAAATAACTGGCAAACGAGATTCAAAAATAGCCCGTACCACAATCTCTTCGTTAAAGGCCCAGAGATCCTCGATGGAACCACCACCGCGACCAATGATGAGAACATCTAGGTCCTCACGTTGATTGGCACGCGCAATATTTCGAGCAATTTCCTCCGCAGCTCCATCACCTTGCACCTTAGTCGGATAGAGAAGAATGCCAACACCTGGAAAGCGTCTGCTGACGGTCGTGATAATATCTCGAATAACAGCTCCACTGCGACTGGTTACCACACCGATTCGCTTAGCAAACTGGGGAAGAGGTTGCTTGAATCTCTCTTGAAATAGACCTTCTTCCGTCAATTTTTTCTTAAGTTGTTCAAACTGAATCGCTAGCGCCCCAACCCCATCAGGCTCAGCTTTTTCAATGATGATAGAGTAACTACCGCTTGGTTCATAGACCTGCACACGCCCAATTACATTGATCTTCATTCCTTCTTCCAGGTCGAAACCTAATTTTTGATAAATCCCTGACCAGATGGTCGCTTGAATAACTGCATGGTCATCTTTTAAGGAGAAATATTGGTGAGTAGGTCGTTTACGAAAGTTGGAAACTTGACCAGTTAAATAGACCCGTTCCAAGTAAGGGTCTTTATCGAATTTCATTTTCAGATACTTGGTCAAAGTTGTTACCGATAAATACTTTTCCATCTCCACCTACTATTCATTTTCTTGCTTTTCCATGGGTATTATTATACCAAAAACATGCTTAAAAATCACCTTTTTCCTACTGAAACTAAAGGAAAAATAGAAAAAGGAGGCTAGGCCTCCTCATCTGATTATTTACTGTTTCGCGCTTCTTCCAAAATCTTAGAAATTTTGGTGGTCAAAAGGTCGATAGCAACTGTATTGCTAACCCCTTCAGGAATGACGAGATCCGCATAACGCTTGGTCGGCTCGATAAACTGGTGATACATAGGTTTAACTACACCTAAGTACTGGTCAATAACGCTATCTAAACTACGGCCACGCTCTTCCATATCACGCTTGATACGACGAATAATACGCACATCATCATCTGTATCCACAAAAATCTTGATATCCATCAAATCGCGCAGGCGCTTGTCCTCCAAGACCAAAATCCCCTCAACGATAAAGACATCTTGAGGCTCCTGACGATAGGTCTTGCTACTCCGTGTATGCGCTGTATAGTCATAAGTCGGGATGTCCACCGGACGCCCTGCCAACAATTCCTTAATCTGCTCAATCATCAAGTCTGTATCAAAGGCAAATGGATGGTCGTAGTTGGTTTTGACACGCTCTTCAAAGGTCAAGTGAGACTGATCCTTGTAGTAAGAATCATGCTCAATCATGGAAATCTTTTCATCAGGAAAATGCGATAAAATGGCTCTTGAAACACTGGTCTTACCACCACCAGAACCACCTGTCACTCCGATAATGATTGGTCTATTTTGCATGCTATCCTCCGTTTTTTTATCCGACGTCTATTTTATCACATTTTTTACAAAATTTATAGTCTGATTTTGGATAGATTATGGATAACAATTCTAATACTTTCACTCCAGTTAGACTAGCCGAAAACCTTCCTTGGTTTGTAGAGATTGCCTCTTTTTTCTAAAATGGCTAGCAATTTATCCCCCTCAAAGGCAGCCAATTCTTGGTCTGTTTGGTCTAACTCAATAAAACGACCAAATCGCACTTCTGTAGCCTCTTCTGGACTTAGGAAAACTTTAACAAGATCCCCCGTACCAATCTCTAGAGGATGGAGAAAGTCCAGTTGACCAGCCTCCACTTTTGCAGCAATTTCATTCAAAGTCAAGGCATCTTCTAACTGTAAACCTGCTGCACTCGTCCGAGTCAAATGGGACATATGGGCCGCATAACCCAGCTTCTCTCCCAAATCAACTGACAAGGTACGGATATAAGTCCCCTTACTACATTTCACACGAAATGTAAAACGTGCGAGGTGATCCTCATAAGAAATCGGACTAGTCCGCTCAAATTGATAAATAGCCACCTGACGTTCTGGACGCTCCACTTCCTGACCAGCACGCGCATACTCATAGAGCTTGCGACCATTGACCTTGACAGCCGAGTACATCGGTGGAATCTGAGTGATAGGCCCAGTCAGACTAGCAATCGCTTCATCGACAATGGTTTCATCCAAGAGCGACAAAACAGGAGTCTCTGCGACCACTTCTCCACTAGCATCCTCGGTCGTTGTTGAATAACCTAGAGTGATTTCCCCCTCATAGACCTTGCCCTCGTCCTGCATAAACTCGACCATGCGTGTCGCCTTACCAACCGCAATGGGCAAAACACCCACCACATCCGGATCCAAGGTCCCACCATGACCGATTTTCTTTGTCCCCAAAATCTTACGCAGCTTAAAAACCGCATCATGCGAAGTCATCCCCGCTTCTTTTTTTAAGTTGATAATACCGTTCATGTGTTTTTTCCTCACTCTCCCTTCAGCGCTTCGAACTTCGCTTTCATGGTTGGATTTTTTCGGGTCAATTTTTTAACTGAAACATCTTCCAGTTTGTTATTAGCGAGGCGGAGTTGGTTTTCAGATGTGGTTAGGAACTTTTTGACTTCCTCCATCCGTTTGATGGCCTTGTCGATTTCATCGATTGCTTTTCCAAAGTTGGTCGAAGCAGAGTTGTAGTTTTTGGCAAAAGCTACTTTGAAGGCATCCAAGTCTTCTTCAAAATGGGTAATATCGATATTTTGCTCCCGAACTAAGGCCAACTCTTGCTTATATTTCAAAGAATTAAGCGCAGCATTACGTAAGAGACCAATCAACTGAATAAAGAACTGAGGACGAACCACATACATCTTTTCATACTCGTGACTGACGTCAACAATCCCTGTGTTAAAGTAGTCATTATCTGCTTCTAACATAGTCACCAAAACGGCATATTCACAGTTCTTCTCCCGACGATCCTTGTCCAATTCTTTGTAAAAATCTACATTCTTGTGCTTCTTCTCAGTCCCATCCGCTTCATTTTTCATCTCAAACATAATGGAAATGAATTCTAGACCATTTTCATCAAAATCACGGAAGATAAAGTCCCCCTTAGACCCACGCGCAGAGACCTTGTTATCCTTCTCAAAGTAGGCATTTGGAAAGGCAAAACTACGAACCTTGTTAAACTCACTCTCTGCATACTGTTCCAAACTTTCCCCGATAGCTTTTGTGGATTGTTGGGCTTTGAAATTCTTATAGAACTCGACCTGTTCACTAGCTGCCTTGAGCTGAGCTTCGTAATTTTTCTTAACAGAAGCCAAAGATAACTCATTTTCCTTTTCCTGCAAGAGGAGCTGATTTTTGACCTGATCGCGTTCTTTTTCTAAGTCAGAAAGGGTCTTTTGCAGTTGATTTTCATGCTCTAAACGCAAGGTAGCCAATTGGTTTTCCAAGGCCTGTACTTCCTTGTCCTTTGCCAATAAAGCCTGATGACTTGTCTGCTCAACTTCTTTCTTAGCTAACTCTTTCTCTGTATCAAAGTTTTGGATTTGACTCTGTAATTGCGCAATTTCTTGATCCTTCTGAGCCAGTTTAGTCTGTTGCTCATTCATGGCCTTTTGCTCAGCTAAGGCCAGCTCCTGCTTCATTCGATCGTGCAGTTCCTTATCAAACTCAGCCGTTCTCACTTGGGATAAGAGTTCGGCATACTGACTCTCATTTACTGTAAAGACTTCCCCACAGTTGGGACATTTGATTTCGTTCATAACTTTCCTCTTTCTAAACTTCTGTAACCATTATATCATGCCTGAGGGAAAATCAAAAACAGTGAGTCGAAACCCACTGTTTATATCTTTTACTTTAAATTTTTTCCAAGGCTAAACGCAAATCTTCAATCAAATCCTCTACATTTTCAAGACCGATAGACAAGCGGATTTGGTTTGGTGTTACACCTGCTGCTTCTAGATCTTTTTCTGACAACTGACCGTGAGTGGTTGTCGCAGGATGGACAACAAGAGATTTGGCATCTGCCACGTTTGCAAGGTCAGAGAAGATTTCCAAATTATCAATTACCTTGCGAGCTTCTGCCTCTCCGCCTTTAACATGGAAGGTAAAGATTGAACCAACACCTTTTGGCAAATATTTCTCAGCCAAGGCATGATATGGACTGTCAGCTAGTTTTGGATAATTTACCTTCTCTACCTTAGGATGATTTACAAGGAAATCAACAATTTTCTCTGCATTTTGCACGTGACGTTCCACACGAAGAGAGAGAGTTTCAAGCCCTTGAAGCAAGAGAAAGGCATTAAATGGCGACAAGGCAGCACCTGTATCACGAAGCAATTGAACACGAACAGCGATAATAAAGGCTGCCGCACCCACATCACGAGTATAGCTCAAGTTATGGTAACTTGGGTCTTCCTCAACAAATTGAGGGAATTTCCCTGAAGCCTCCCAGTCAAAACGACCACTATCAACAATCACTCCACCAATAGTCGTACCATGCCCACCGATAAACTTAGTTGCTGAGTGAATGGAAATATCTACACCGTGAGAGAAGACGTTAATCAAATATGGTGTGGCAAAAGTGTTGTCCGAAACGAGAGGAATCTTGTGTTTATGCGCAATCTCAGCCAATTTTTCTAAGTCAGGAATGTTAATTAAGGGGTTCCCCAAGGTTTCAATCAAGACAAGTTTGGTATTGTCACCGATAGCTGCTTCCACTTCCTCCAAATTATCCACATCCACAAAGGTTGTTGTGATTCCATAACGAGGAAGGGTTTCTTTCAAGAGATTGAAAGTACCACCGTAAATAGTTGACGCAGCCACCACATGGTCACCTGCGTGAGCAAGCGCCAAAATAGTGTAGGTTACAGCAGCCATACCTGATGCTGTCGCTAGTGCTCCAACACCACCTTCAAGAGCTGCGATTCTTTCTTCAAATGCCGCTGTTGTAGGGTTGGTAATACGAGTATAGATATTGCCAGGTTTTCTCAAAGCAAACAAATCGGCACCTTCTTGCGTGTCATCAAAAACAAAGGATGTTGTTTGATAAATCGGTACTGCACGAGATTTAGTCGCTGGATCAACTACTTGTCCAGCATGTAATTGTAGAGTTTCAAATTTAAAATCACGAGTCATAAGACGACCTCCAAATAGCTTCATTAGGGATATTGTATCATCTTAGGCTAGCCTTTTCCAATACCGTTTTTCTATATTTTGATATAAGGAATAACTATGGCTAGTCTTACACATCAAACAAAAAAGCACGATATAACTCGTGCCCGTTTTTTAATCTACATAAGTATCTTCGTTTTTATTGAGGAAGGCGTATGGCAAGCCCATCAAGAGACCTCCTCCGATAAAGTTCCCGACAAAGGTTACACCCCAGTGACGAAGAATATTAGGTATGTCAAAGTTAGCAATTGAATCAGCAGCAACACTAAACTTAACAATCGCAAAAGAAGCAAAGTTCGCAGCAATGTGTTCGTTTGTTAAGAATACAAACATGTAAATTGCTGACAAAACAAGCCAAAGTTTGGCGCCACCGTCTTTCACCAAAACAAATGAAAGAATGGCAATGTTTACAAAGATATTGGCTAAAATACCTTCAAGTAAGACTAACTCATTGGAACGACCTAACTTCATCTCTACAACCCCTGAAATGAAGCTATCATGTGTTAGATTTGCATAGGCTGCTGAGTGGGCAAAGCCCCAACCTGCTATCAAAGCTCCGATAAGGTTGAACAAGGTACAGTAAAGTAAAATCTCAGCTGTTTTTCTCCAAGAGATTTTTTTCAAGAAACTACCAGCTGTCAAAAACATCATATTCGAAGTTACCAGCTCAGCATTCAAGAAAACAATGTAGGCCAATCCCCAAGCAAAAACAAATGGGAAGAGGAAACGTCCACTACCTGGAGCAATTTTATTTATCAAGTCAGCCCCAACCGCACCCGCAGCCGTACTAAATGTTAAAAAGGCACCTGCAAACATGGAACGAATCGCATACTTAAACTTACTTTGGCTATAAAGACTCTCTTTCTTCTTACAAGCAAATTCAATCTTTGAAATAAATTCTGAAGAGACCATAAAAAACTCCTAAACTTTTATTTGTGATAATTATAACATAATTCTTGTTTTCTAGAAAGCGTTTTCCGTAAATTTCTAAAATATTTATCTTAAAAATCTTTATCCTAAGCCTTCTTATCCTTTTTCATACGAACTATTTTGATCCTATTTGTTGACATAAAAAACCAGTGAAATAGCACTTCACTGGTTCATTCATTCTTAATAACGTTGTCTATACGGTTGATTAAAGGCCTTCAAAATATCCTCAGAAGTCTCAGAATAAGCTTTTGATTCTTTAAAGATTCCTTTGACGATTATACGCTCGGTCGCATTATAATCAACACAGGTAACCAAAGTAATCTCCTTTACGCCGTCACGATCTTCAATTTCATCTACACGGTCAGGTGTGACACGTTTAACTTCTGTAATCTCATAAGTATAAACTTTATCCTTATCCGTCAGGTAAATTTTCATACCTGCTTTGGCATTGACCAAAGGTGAGAAGAGCATTTGACTGGCATTTTCAGCAGTAAAGATATGGTGACTAGCTAGAGAATAGTTCCCTTCTCCCATTCTTTGGTCTGGTTTCATGGTCCCTGCTCCGTAGAACAAGTTTACATTATCCAACCCTTTGAAAATAGGGAGATTAATCTCCACTTCGGGAATAGCAATACCTCCAATGACGGGAAGTTTCTGAGCATCCCATTGTGAAGCCAATACAGCTTCAGATGAAATAGACTTAACAGAGTCAAAATCAAAATTTCCTTCGGTTTTTAGATTTTCATCTATATTTTCCTTAGTGACTTGATTGACTTGGTATTTATTGGTATTCCAGACCAAAAAGATATCACGAATCTTTGAATTAAAAATCAAAGCTAGCGATAAAAGAATTAAGAAACCCGCTAAAATATTGATAAATAGATTTCTGCGCTTGTTTTTCTTACTCTTTTTATTTTTCGTTTTTTTATGAGACATTATGCTTCACCTTCTGTTTCAATTTCAGTCCCAACTTCTTCTTTTTCTGCCGCAGCAACCGTTGTAAAGGTCACAATCTTAGCATCCTGATCTAGACGCATCACCTTAACTCCCATAGTTGAGCGTCCAGTTTGTGAAATATTGGCAACGTTAGTACGGATCATGATACCTGTATCTGTGATAATCATCAGGTCTTCATCTCCCTTAACAGTGAGGAGACCTGCCAGAGGACCATTCTTCTCAGCAACATTGGCAGTTTTCATCCCTTTACCACCACGGCCTTTAGTAGGATATTCAGTAGCTAGTGTACGTTTACCATATCCTTTTTCAGTGATGATAAGAACTTCGTCTTGGTTTGTAATCACGCTAGCACCAACTACTGTGTCACCCTCACGAAGATTGACTCCTCGGACACCTGTCGCGATACGGCTCATGCCACGAACAGCTGATTGATTAAAGCGAACGGCATAACCAAACTTGGTACCTATGATAATATCCATATCTTCTTCTGTCAGCAAGACATTAATCAATTCGTCTTCATCCTTAAGATTCAAAGCTTTAAGTCCATTTTGACGAATATTAGCGAACTCTTTGACACTGGTTCTCTTCACGACACCATGACGAGTTGTAAAGAAGAGATAAGCGTCATCACTACGTTCAGACTCAACGTTGATGATGGTCTGAATACTCTCACCTTCGTCCAACTTCAATAGATTGACAACTGGCAAGCCCTTAGCAGTACGACCGTATTCAGGGATTTCATAACCTTTTAGTCGGTATACGCGTCCTTTATTGGTAAAGAAGAGCAGATGATCATGGGTGCTGGTTGAAACCAACTCACGCACAAAGTCATCATCCTTAACTCCCGTACCTTGAACTCCACGGCCACCACGTTTTTGAGCAGTGAATTCACCTTGGTCCAAACGTTTGATATAGCCCTTATTAGAAAGGGTAATCAAGACATCCGTTTCTTCAATCAAATCTTCATCTTCAAGAGTTAAGACTTCTCCGACCATCAACTCCGTACGACGCTTGTCACCAAACTTGCGTTTGACTTCGTCCAATTCCTCTTTGATAATTTGCGCCACGCGTTCAGGTTTGGCAAGAATATCAGCCAAATCTGCAATCAAGGCAATCAACTCATCATATTCAGACTGAATCTTATCACGTTCCAATCCTGTCAAACGACGAAGACGCATATCAAGGATGGCTTGACTTTGACGTTCAGAAAGCTTGAACTTGCTCATCAACTCAGCTTGTGCTTCGGCATCTGTTTCACTTGCACGAATGATACGAATCACTTCATCGATATGGTCAAGTGCAATTAAAAGACCTTCTAAGATGTGCGCACGCGCTTCTGCTTTTTCCTTGTCAAAACGAGTACGGCGAACAACCACTTCTTTTTGGTGTTCGATATAAGCATCCAAAATTTGACGAAGGGACAAGATTTTTGGCACACCATTTTGAATCGCCAACATGTTGAAACCAAAATTGGTTTGCATCTGGGTCATCTTGAAGAGGTTGTTAAGGATAACGTTGGCAGACGCGTCGCGTTTAACCTCGATTACAAAGCGGACGCCTTCACGGTTGGACTCATCACGTACGGCTGTAATGCCCTCAATTCGTTTTTCCTGAACCAAGCGAACAATATGCTCATGCACCTTGGTTTTATTAACCATATAAGGGAATTCCGTTACAACGATACGCTCACGACTCGTCTTAGTGGTTTCAATCTCTGTACGAGAACGAAGAACGATTGAACCTTTACCAGTCTCATAAGCCTTATGAATACCTGATTTCCCCATAACAAGAGCACCAGTCGGAAAATCTGGACCAGGCAAGACTTCCATCAAGTCCTTAGTCGTCACTTCAGGATTATCCATAACCAACTTCACTGCATCAATGGTTTCACCCAAGTTGTGAGGTGGAATATTGGTTGCCATCCCAACAGCGATACCCGTTGCTCCATTGACCAAAAGGTTTGGAAAACGAGCAGGCAAAACCAAGGGTTCACGTTCGTTAGCATCGTAGTTATCTACGAAATCAACTGTGTTTTTATTGATGTCACGAAGCATTTCCAGAGCAATCTTGCTCATACGTGCCTCAGTGTACCGCTGCGCGGCAGCACCGTCCCCGTCCATAGAACCAAAGTTTCCATGCCCATCAACAAGCATGTAACGGTAGCTCCACCACTGGGCCATACGAACCATAGCTTCATAGATAGAGGAATCTCCGTGTGGGTGGTATTTACCCATAACATCCCCTGTAATACGGGCTGACTTTTTATGAGGTTTGTCTGGTGTAACACCTAGTTCATTCATTCCGTATAGAATACGACGGTGAACAGGTTTTAAGCCATCTCGAACATCAGGAAGGGCCCGCGCAACGATAACGCTCATGGCGTAGTCGATAAAGCTGGTCTTCATCTCCTTTGTCAGATTGACATTCACTAAATTTCTATCCTGCATTCATAAATGCCTCATTTCACTATTAGTAATTAGATATATTATACCATAATTTGTCCTTCATTTCAGTCTTTGAAAACCACTAAAACGTTTACATCGATGACCGAATAGAATATTCGTGACAAAGCTTTTCAAAAGTGATAGAATGAAATTGTCTGGGGATTCCCCTAAAAAAAAATGAAGGAGATGTTTAGATAATGACTTCAACTAAACAACACAAAAAAGTGATCCTTGTTGGTGACGGTGCCGTAGGTTCATCTTACGCTTTCGCACTTGTTAACCAAGGAATTGCACAAGAGCTTGGAATTATCGAAATTCCACAATTACACGAAAAAGCTGTTGGTGATGCGCTTGACCTTAGCCACGCCCTTGCCTTCACTTCACCTAAAAAAATCTACGCTGCTCAATACTCTGACTGTGCAGACGCTGACCTTGTTGTTATTACTGCAGGTGCTCCTCAAAAACCAGGTGAAACTCGCCTTGACCTTGTAGGTAAAAACTTGGCTATCAACAAATCAATCGTAACACAAGTTGTTGAATCAGGTTTCGATGGTATCTTCCTTGTTGCAGCTAACCCAGTTGACGTTTTGACTTACTCAACTTGGAAATTCTCTGGATTCCCTAAAGAACGTGTTATCGGTTCAGGTACTTCACTTGACTCAGCACGTTTCCGTCAAGCACTTGCTGAAAAATTGGATGTTGATGCTCGTTCCGTTCACGCCTACATCATGGGTGAACACGGAGATTCTGAATTTGCGGTTTGGTCACATGCTAACATCGCTGGTGTAAACCTTGAGGAATTCCTTAAAGACACTCAAAACGTTCAAGAAGCTGAATTGATTGAATTGTTCGAAGGTGTTCGTGACGCTGCTTACACAATCATTAACAAAAAAGGAGCTACATACTACGGTATCGCAGTAGCACTTGCTCGTATCACAAAAGCAATCCTTGATGACGAAAATGCAGTACTTCCACTTTCAGTCTTCCAAGAAGGTCAATACGGTGTTAAAAACGTCTTTATCGGTCAACCAGCTGTTGTTGGTGCACACGGTATTGTTCGTCCAGTAAACATTCCATTGAACGACGCTGAAACTCAAAAAATGCAAGCATCTGCTAAAGAATTGCAAGCTATCATTGATGAAGCATGGAAAAACCCTGAATTCCAAGCAGCTTCTAAAAACTAATGAAAAGAAGGTTCTCAAACATGGGAACCTTTTTCTTTTTGCACAGAATCATAACTCAACTTTTCAAATAAACAAAAAAAGCCTATCGACCAAGCAATGAAGCTTGATACAATAGGCTTTTTGAAAATTCATTATTTAACAGCGTCTTTAAGAGCTTTACCAGCTTTGAATGCTGGTACTTTAGAAGCTGCGATTTTGATTTCTTTACCAGTTTGTGGGTTGCGACCTTTACGTGCAGCACGCTCACGAACTTCAAAGTTACCGAAACCGATCAATTGAACTTTTTCACCAGCTGCAAGGTATTCAGTTACTGCTGCAAATACAGCGTCAACTGCTGCTGCTGAATCTTTCTTAGTCAATTCTGTAGCTTCTGCTACTTTAGCGATCAAATCTTGTTTGTTTGCCATGTTAACAAATCCTCCAAATAATTTCTAATTAACAAATATAATCATATCCTAAAATCGGCTATAGGTCAAGTCAAAAACACTATTTTGACCATTTTTTCTCTATTTTTTTAGGAATTGTAGCGAATTAGAATTGCCCAAGCATTCTCTCCAGTATGAGTTTGAATAATAGAGCCAGTTTCCAATACAGAGATTGGCTTCTCAACATAAGGTTGCAATAATGCCTTCATCTCATTCGCCCATTCGTTCGTTCCAGCATAGGAAATTCCAATTTCTGCAACTGATTTTTGGGAAAGAGTATTGGTTAATTCCTCAAGCCACTTTTTGAAAGTTTTCGCTCCACGTCCTTTGGCGATTGGTTGGAGTTCGTGGTTTTTCATCTGCATTACTACACGAATATTCAAGAGTGAGCTTAGTAATCCTGTCACACGTCCAATACGACCACCCTTAACTAAGTTTTCTAGCGTCGAAACACCGATATAAAGTTCTGTATGATTTTTGACGTCCTCTACATGAGCTAAGATCGTTTCTAAGTCTTTACCCTCTTTAGCAAGTTTTGCGGCTTCAACAACTTGGAACTTCATCGCTTGATCTGTAAAGGAACTATCAATAACTGTTACATCAGCAGTTGAGAGACTTGCCCCTTGGCGAGCAGCTTCCACAGTTCCAGACAAGGCATGGGACATGTGAATGGCGATAATTTGACTGCCATCTTTACCTAGTTCTTCAAAGACCTCAGCAAACACTCCTACAGGTGGCTGGCTTGTTTTAGGCAGATTCTTACTTTGTTGCATAAGATGAAGGAATTCTCCCTCTTTCAAATCTGCATCCGAATAAAGCACACTATCAATCATAACTGATAGAGGGACAACAGTGATATTTAATTCTTTAACTACTTCTGGTTCGATAGTAACAGAAGAGTCCGTTACAATTTTTACTTGTGTCATAATTCAATCTTTCTATTCTTTTCGATAGGATTGGGATTTTCTCCTTTATTATATCAAAAAAATGATAAAAAATCATAAGTGATCCGATGAAAAGAACTGAATTTTTGGTATAATCTATCTATAGAAAAGTGAGGAACAGCCATGATTCGAAAACTTCAACCGATTATCACCATTATTCTTGGAGCCGCTATCTATGCCTTCGGCCTTACCTACTTTGTTGTTCCTTATCATTTATTTGAGGGAGGGGCGACAGGTATTACCTTGATTACCTACTATCTTTTTAAGATTCCTGTCTCATTGATGAACCTCTTAATCAATATCCCTTTATTTATCCTGGCTTGGAAGATATTTGGACCTAAGACCCTCTACTCCAGTCTTTTAGGATCTATTTCACTTTCCGTTTGGCTAGCAATCTTTGAGCGCATTCCTTTGCACATCGACTTGCAAGGGGATCTCATCATTGTCGCTTTAGTCTCAGGAGTCTTACTAGGGGTTGGTTTAGGAATTATCTTTAATGCTGGTGGAACCACTGGTGGCTCTGATATCGTTGCCCGTATCCTCAACAAATACACCAATATTTCGATTGGGAAATTGCTTTTTGGGATTGACTTTTTTATCCTAATGTTGATTTTGATTATCTTCCAAGATCTTCGTCTAGTTACCTATACCCTCTTATTTGACTTTATCATCGCTCGTGTTATCGACTTGATCGGCGAAGGAGGTTATGCTGGTAAAGGATTTATGATTATTACCCAATATCCTGATCAATTGGCCAAAGAGATTAACGATGAACTCGGACGTGGAGTTACCTTTATATCTGGTCAAGGCTACTACAGCAAAAAGGATTTAAAAATTATCTACTGTATCGTCGGTCGAAACGAAATCGTTAAAATGAAAGATATGATTCACAAAATTGATCCTCAAGCCTTTATCACCATCACTGAGGCTCATGAAATTCTGGGTGAAGGATTTACTTATGTGAAAGATTAAAAAAGCTGGGAATTCCCAGCTTTTATTCTTCTTCTGCGAGGGTTGAATGGCGGAACCCGTAAGTAAAGTAAATAACTAGACCAACTAGAAGAGCGATGCCAAAGGCAATCCAGGTATCTAGACTATATTGAAGCATAAAGGAAACACAGATAAGAATGGAAAGAATTGGCAAAAGTGGCACCAAGGGTGTTTTAAACTCTCCCTCTTTTGGCATACCCTTATCCTTTCTGAGTTTTATTATTCCGTAGGCTAGCAAAATGAGATAAGCTAGCGTACAGATATTTAAGAAGGCTGCAATACTAGCTAGAGGAAAGACTCCTGCAGCAATGGCTGAAGCAACTCCTGTTAAAAGGGTCGCATTTTTAGGAACGCGACTAGTCTTGCTTAATTGTTTGAAACTTTGAGGTAAAAGTCCATCACGCGCTAAGCTATAAATCATCCGAGATAAAGCATAAGTCATAGAGATACATACGGTTATCAGGGTTAGAATGGCTACAAGCGAAACATAATTTGCTGCCCAGCCGATACCAATACTCCGTAATGAAAATGCTACTGCATCGTCCACATTGAGCTTACTGTAGTGAACAATCCCTGTCAATACTAAGGTTACCAAGGCATAGAGAATGGTGACGATTGTTAGAGAAAGCACAATTCCGCGAGGAATATTTTTTTGCGGACTTTGAATTTCATCAACTGCTATGGAAATTGACTCAAATCCGAGAAAACCAAAGAACATCAAAGATGCGCCCGCTATAATCCCAGTACTTCCACCATATAGTTGACCAAAGCCAAAAGGAGCAAAATTCGACCAATTTTCTGGCTTGATGTACCAAATACCAACTAGGATAAATAAGGCTAGAGCTGAGAATTTCAAGACCACTAAAAGCGAATTAAATCTCAAAGCTGCCTTAGAATTTAATAAAACCAATCCCGTTACCAATGTCAGTACTAAAATAGGTAGAAGATCGATATAGGTACCTTGTTCAGGGTTAAAGGTTCCATTCAAGGCTTGGGGCATGGAGATACCATAATTACTGAGCAATCCCTTAAAGTAAGCTGCCCAGCCAGACGCCACACCTGAAACAGCCGTCATGAATTCCATGATGGTCAGCCAACCAGCAATCCAGGCTGGCAATTCTCCTAGAATTGCATAGAGGTAACTATAAGCACCACCAGTAGCAGGCACACGAGAGGCAAATTCTGCGAAAAAGAGAGCTGAAAGAGAAACACACAGGGCAGAAATTACAATGGAAATCACTAGTGATGGACCAGCTAGGGTAGCCGCTGCTGTTCCTGTAATGGTGAAAATCCCTGTCCCCACCATGGCACCAATCCCTAGAAGAATCAAATCCCACAACTTCAAATGGCGGTGCATCTCTGTCTGTCTCAGACTAACATCCTTGGTTCTAAAAATATTCATACTTCATCTCCACTAAATGTAATTGTTTTATTTTACCATATAAAAGCAGTTTTGTGAATATTTATTAGGTCCTTTTTTGAAAAAAATTCTGAACAGAAAGGATTCCTGTTCAGAATTTGCATTTTTACCCACTGATTCTTTCAATTTGTTACTGATCAAGCGAGTAGGCTCAACAGTATACTCCATTGAAAGTTTTTTAGGGATTTGGGATTTTTTAAACTTCAAAGTAAGGGAACGGACGGTCACTATCTAAAGGACGATTGGGAACTTCTTGTTCCAAAATAGCGCGCCAACCTGATACCAATTCTTCAAAAGTCAATTGGGCTTCTGGAGAAGCTGTTGTCAGCTTCCGACCAAACCAAGCCATGGTTGCAGTTTCAAACTGAAGCATAGCGTACTGGATTACTGGTACATTTGCCTCTTCATAATTTTCATTTACTGCACGCGCTACTTCTGCCGCTTGCGGAAGGAGTTGATTGCTGATTTTATCAACAACAGTCGCATCCATCTCTCTCCATGAAAGAAGTTGACCATTTACCTGATAAAAGAGCTCAAAGGTTTCTTGATTTTCCTTGAAATTAGTAAGAACAAAAGCACGTTCCACGGCCTCAGGACCACCAGCAGCTTTTACAGCGTTTATCAAGAGGTTTTGTTCCATTTGTCGCCAATAATCATCTGCTTCTTCTGCTAAATCAATTGTAAAAGGTGGAACAATTTCCTCGACAGGAATTTCACCTTTATTCGCTTTTTCAACATTACCGAATAATTTTTTTAAAAATCCCATTTGCTTCTCCTTTTTGGATTTATCCGACTGAACCTTCCATTTCATAGCTAATCAAGCGGTTCAGCTCAACTGCGTATTCCATTGGAAGTTCTTTAGTGAAGGGCTCTACAAATCCCATAACGATCATCTCAGTAGCTTCAGATTCTGACAAACCACGACTCATCAGGTAGTAGAGTTGTTCCTCTGAAATCTTAGATACCTTGGCCTCGTGTTCCAAAGCAACTTGCGAGTTGTGAATTTCATTAAACGGAATGGTATCTGACGCTGATAAGTCATCCATGATAATGGTATCACACTCGATGTGAGAAACAGATTTCTTAGAGTTCTTGTTAAAGGTTACTTGTCCACGATAGTCCACCTTTCCTCCGCCTTTAGCAATGGATTTAGACACGATAGACGAGCTTGTATGTGGAGCGTTGTGGATCATCTTGGCACCCGTATCTTGGTGTTGCCCTGCATTGGCAAAGGCGATAGAGAGCATGGTTCCACGCGCTCCTTCTCCATCAAGGTAAACAGACGGGTATTTCATGGTTGTTTTAGCACCCAAGTTACCATCAATCCACTCAACAGTCGCATCTTTCAAAGCTTTGGCACGTTTTGTTACCAAGTTATAGACATTATCAGACCAGTTTTGGATGGTTGTATAACGCATATAAGCTCCGTCCAAAGCGAAAATTTCTACAATGGCAGCGTGCAAGCTGTTACTTGAATAAGTTGGCGCTGTACAGCCTTCTACGTAGTGGACGCTTGCTCCTTCATCAACAATAATCAAGGTACGTTCGAACTGACCTGTATTTTCGTTGTTGATACGGAAGTAGGTTTGAAGTGGAATATCTACCTTGACACCTTTTGGCACGTAGATAAAGGTTCCACCCGACCATACTGCAGAGTTGAGGGCTGCCAACTTGTTATCAGTCGGTGGTACCAACTTCGCAAAGTATTGTTTAAACAAGTCTGGGTATTCCTTGAGGGCAGAATCCGTATCTGTAAAGATAATACCCAATTTCTGGAACTCTTCCTTCATGTTATGGTAAACCACTTCTGACTCATACTGGGCAGAAGCTCCTGCTAGATAAGCACGCTCAGCTTCTGGAATCCCAATACGTTCAAAGGTTTCTTTGATTTTCTCAGGTACATCATCCCAAGAACGGGCTGGTTTATCAGATGGTTTTTGGTAATAGATCAAGTCATCAAAGTCAATCTCTGACAAGTCTGCTCCCCAGGTTTGCATAGGCATTTTTTTGAAGGTTTCATAAGACTTCAAACGGAATTCTAACATCCACTCAGGTTCTCCCTTAGCAGCTGATAATTCGCGAATGACTTCTTCGTTCAATCCTTTTCCTGTCGATAGGACAGGCTCTACATCGTCATGGAAACCAAATTTATATTCACCAAGGTCAATTGGTTTTGGTTCTACTCTTTCTTCAGCCATAATATCCTTTCTTTCATTATATATTTCTATGTTTCTTATTTATCTTCTTGATTTTCAATTGTTTTCTTAAGGGCATTCCAAGCTAGAGTTGCGCACTTGATTCGTTGCGGGAATTTGGCAACACCTGATAAGAATGCCGCGTCTCCAAGTTGGTCTTGACGCTCATCTTTTTGCCCTTGAACCATTTCAGAAAAGATGGTTGCAAGTTCTAAAATTTCTTGCTTGGTTTTTCCTAAAACGGCATCTGTCATCATACTAGCAGAGGCAGTTGAAATCGTGCATCCTGAATTTAGAAAAGCAATATCTTCCAAACGGTCCTCTGCATCAAACTTAACAGAGAGGTTGATAACATCCCCACAGGTTGGATTATTGAGGCTGATTTGCTCAGCATCTTCCAGCTTCCCTTGGTGATGTGGATTTTTCGAATGGTCTGCCACCACTGCCATATAAAGGCTATCTAGTTTAGAAAGTGCCATTGAAAAACTCCTTTGTCTTTTGTAGGGCATCGACCAACTTGTCGCAATCTGCCTTGGTATTGTAGATATAAAAACTTGCACGAGCTGTTGCTGGGACTTCCAAATATTGGAGCAAAGGTTGGGCGCAATGGTGACCGGCTCGAACTGCTACTCCTTCATAATCAAGTGCTGTAGCTAGGTCATGGGGATGAAGATCCCCTAGGTTAAAGGCAATGACACCTGAACGTTGAACCAGGTCTTGCGAACCATAAATGGTTAACCCTTCAATTTCCTTCAATTTTGGAAAGACGTATGCAATCAGTTCTTGTTCATGAGCTTCAATGGCGTCCATGCCAATCTTTTCCAGATAATCCACTGCTACAGCAAGTCCGATAGCACCTGCCATATTTGGCGTTCCAGCCTCAAATTTCCAAGGCAATTCCTTCCAACTAGCAGATTGCTCATAGACGAAATCAATCATCTCGCCACCAAACTCAACTGGTGACATTTGTTCCAGATACTTTTCTTTACCGTAAAGGACACCGATACCAGTCGGACCAGCCATCTTGTGACCTGAAAAGGCAAAGAAGTCCACATCCAAGTCCTGGACATCAATCTTCATATGTGGCGTAGACTGAGCACCATCCACTACCATGATTGCTCCAACTTGGTGGGCCAATTGCGTGATTTCCTTGATCGGATTGACCACACCAAGAACATTTGAGGCGTGAGCTAGGGAGACAAACTTGACTTTATCAGTCAATTTAGCTCGCAAGTCATCCATATCCAGAGCTCCGCCCTTGAGATAAACATAGACAAGCTCTGCTCCAGTCTTGCGGCAAGCCTCCTGCCAAGGAATGATATTGGAATGGTGTTCCATGACAGAAATCAAAACTTGATCTCCCTCAGTCAGGATTTCCTCAGCAAAGCGAGCTACCCAGTTAAGACTGGTTGTCGTTCCTCTGGTAAAGAGAACTTCCTTTGTAGAGCCTGCATTGATAAACTTACGAATGGTTTCACGAGCAGCTTCATAAGAAGCTGTTGCTCGCTCAGCCAAGGTATGAACACCACGGTGAACATTGGCATTGTCCTGCTCATAGTAGCGGTTGATTGTTTCAAGAACTGCTAGTGGTTTTTGTGTCGTCGCAGCATTATCCAGATAAACCAGTGGTTCATCGTTAACAATCTGGTCTAAAATTGGAAAATCCTTGCGAATCGCTTCTACATCTAACATAGGCTTCCCCTTAGCGTTTTGACAATTTTTCTTCGATCGTTGCAATCATTTCATCACGAACTTCTTTGACTGGAATCTCAACGATAACAGATCCAAGGAAACCACGAACAACCAAGCGTTCTGCAGTTGACTTATCCAAGCCACGGCTCATGAGATAGTACATATCTTCTGGATCAACTTGTCCGATAGAAGCCGCGTGACCTGCAGTTACGTCATTTTCATCAATCAAAAGAATTGGGTTGGCATCTGAACGAGCCTGATCTGAAAGCATAAGAACACGACTCTCTTGTTGCGCATCTGCTCCCTTAGCCCCCTTGATGATGTGACCGATACCGTTGAAGGTCAAGGTTGCTTTTTCAAGGATAACCCCATGTTGGAGGATATTTCCGATAGAGTTGCAACCGTAGTTAGTTACACGAGTGTCAATCCCTTGTACCTGACGATCACTTGAAAGAGCTACGACTTTAAGATCAGCATGGCTACCATTTCCAATCAAGTCGCTATCAAAGTCCGCAACGACGTTTCCTTCGTTCATGACACCGATTGCCCAATCAATGCTGGCATCGTTTCCTAGTTTACCACGACGACTAATATAGGCAGTAACATTTTCACCTAAACGGTCAATGGCCGCAAATTTCACTTGCGCACCAGAACGAGCAATCACTTCGACCGTGATATTAGCAGTTGCCTTGGCACTACCTTCGCCACGAGACTCTAAAC
This sequence comes from Streptococcus sp. FDAARGOS_256, assembly GCF_002289235.2. Lineage (GTDB taxonomy): Bacteria > Bacillota > Bacilli > Lactobacillales > Streptococcaceae > Streptococcus. The sequence goes on along the minus strand of NZ_NTGM02000001.1, from coordinate 453,175 downwards.
GTTCAAGATAACTAATCTTAGAATTTTTACCAGCGATAATCATGATATGCTTGTTAAATGGCACATCGCTATCGCTGTCTTGGTAGAAAATCCCTTCGATTGGATCTGCAATCTCAACATTATCAGGAATGTAGAGAACAGCACCACTGTTAAAGTAAGCTGTATGGTAGGCTGCCAACTTGTCATCGTCATACTTAACAGATGACATGAAGAATTTCTCGATAAGTTCGGGAATTTCTTCTAAAGCTGAGTGGAAGTCTGTAAAGATTACTCCTTGTTCAGCCAATTCAACTGGAGTTTGTTCAAAAACAGTCTGCGTTCCTACTTGAACCAACTTCAAGTGATTATCTAGAGCTGTGAAGTCTGGAACATTTTCTGAAGGTTCACTTTCTGTGATGGTTCCATCTCCCAGATTCCAACGGTGAAATTTGACACGCTCAATAACTGGTAATTCCAAACTCTCAATCTTATCAAAAGCTTTTTGACGGAGGTCAGCCAACCAGCTTGGTTCAGCGTGCATTTCTGAAAAAAGTTTAATATTCTCTTTAGTCATTTACTTCTCCTAAAAGATACGAGGGAATTACAATTCTTCCTTGTAGTCATAACCAAGTTCTTCAGCTAGTTTCGCGTATCCTTCACGTTCCAAGCGTGCAGCCAATTCTGGACCACCAGAAAGGACAACACGACCTTCCATCATCACGTGGACCACGTCTGGTGTGATGTAGTTCAAGAGACGTTGGTAGTGAGTGATAATCATAGCACCAAAGCCTTCACCACGCATTGCATTGACACCTTTAGACACAACTTTAAGGGCGTCAATATCAAGACCTGAGTCAATCTCATCCAAAAGGGCAAATGTTGGTTCCAACATCAAGAGTTGAAGAATTTCATTACGTTTTTTCTCACCACCAGAGAAACCTTCGTTGAGGTAACGCTCTGCCATTTCTTCTTTCATGTTGAGCAATTCCATTTTCTCGTCTAGTTTAGTGATAAACTCACGAACTGAAATCTTTTTATCATCTTCTTTACCAGCATTCATGGCTGCACGAAGAAATTCAGCATTGGTGATTCCAGGAATTTCAGATGGGTATTGCATAGCCAGGAAAAGTCCCATACGCGCACGCTCGTCCACTTCCAATTCAAGGATGTTTACGCCATCAAACAAGACCTCCCCTTTGGTAACTTCATAGTTAGGGTTCCCCATAATAGCTGCAGAAAGAGTTGATTTACCTGTACCATTTGGTCCCATGATAGCTGCGATTTCTCCTGTTTTCAGAGTCAGATTGACTCCTTTCAAAATTTCTTTTCCTTCAATCTCAACGTGAAGATCTTTGATCTCTAATACTGACATGATAGTTCCTTTCTTTTTCTGGCCTACTTCCTTTATCCTTAAAGAAATCACTTACATTTCTCTAAAAAATACAAGAAAAGGTCCATAAATATACTCTACTAGTATAACAAAAAAAAGCCTAAAAGGCTTTGATTTTGTTTAGAAGCTAGTGACTAATCCTTGCGGTTTAGGTGCTGATCAATGGCATCTACTATTTTCCCCATTACATAACTTAACCTAAAATTTCGAAAAAGTAGAATGGCCCAAAAGGCTGCCATGAAATAGCGACCAGTCATCCAAGCTTCATTAAAAAAATAAGTCTCAGCAGCGGTAAATAGTGCTATCACGATAAATTGTTGTCTAGTCATAGGATTATTGTACCATGAAATCCACTTTTAGTCTTCTTCGACCATGACTTTATCAGCCAGAAATTCAAAGCCCTCTGGAATCAGGCTCTCTTCTTCTACCTCTTGATCTGCTTGAGAAGACTTGTTTCTAGCTGAAAATGCTGCACGAACCTCTTTCCATTCCTCAAGGGAAATTGCCAGGATTTCAGGTGAAAATCCAGCCGCCTGACTGAGGATGTTGCCAAACATGGTATTGAGGTTATCCCGTTTCATGGTTTGCCCAGCATTGAAATTAGACTCAAAGGCTAAAATAGCATGGTGTTCATTGGCCGCAACTGGTTGAGAACCTACGAGAAGGGCCTTATCCGGTCCAGCTAAACTTTCAATCACTTCTCCCCATGCATTCTGGAGGCGAATCAAGTTTTGTCGTGCCAAATCAGGATTTTCGACAGCTTCTTGAAGGATAGACTGAACTTTGTTGCGATCCACTCGATAGACTGTCTTGGAAGTGGCTGGGCGACTAGGAACTGGCGCAACTTGTTTAGGAGTCGTGCCCACATTGGCAAGTTCTTGTTTGAGACGGGCAACTTCCTGTCTTAGTGCAGAAATTTCACTTTCAACAGCTCCCGAAACCGCAGATTCAGGCTTGATTTCCGCTAAACGAATGGTCATCATCTCAGCATAAATCTTAGGTTGTAGGCTTGCTTTCATATCTGCCAAGCTCACAGTCGCTATTCGAATCATTTCAAAGAGACTTTCCTGAGAAAGAGCTAGATTGTCCATAAAAACTGGACTATGATGAGTATTTTCGCCACCTGTCTGAACAACCAGTAGATCACGCAAATACTGTAAGAGATCCGTCACAAACCGAGTCATGCTTTTGCCATTTTCAAACAAAAGATTCAAAGAATCAAGCGCTTTTGGGACATCCTGTTGGGCCAAGGCGGCCACATAGTCATCTAGAGCTGATAGACTAATAGTGCCTGTAATCTCCTCAGAAATAGCTGTCGTTAAAGCATTCCCTTGCGTCAAACTCAAGGCTTGGTCCAGAATAGACAAGGCATCCCGCATCCCACCTTCAGCCCGTCTAGCAATGATTTCCACAGCCTCTGGTTCAGAACTAATATTTTCTTTTTCTAAAATATGATGAATATGTGCCGTGATATCTTGAGTTCGAATCGATTTAAACTCAAAACGTTGGACACGCGATAAAATAGTTGCTGGAATTTTGTGCAATTCGGTAGTCGCCAAGATAAAGACAACATTCTGAGTTGGTTCTTCAAGGGTCTTCAAAAGCGCATTAAAAGCTCCTGTAGACAACATATGAACCTCGTCTATGATATAGACCTTATACCGTGCTAAACTAGGAGCGTAAGTAGATTTATCACGAATTTCACGGATCTCATCGACTCCGTTATTCGAAGCCGCATCCATTTCGATAACATCTTCTAGGCTACCTTCTGTCACTGCCTGACAGATATAACAGTTATTACATGGTTCTCCGTCTACCTGGTTTGGACAGTTCATAGCCTTGGCAAAAATCTTGGCTACACTGGTTTTCCCAGTTCCACGAGGGCCCGAGAAAAGATAAGCGTGACTAATCTTTTCCTGCTCAACTGCTTGTTTTAGGGTTTTAGCCACAACCTCTTGACCTACCAGTTGTGAAAAAGTCTGGCTTCTATATTTTCGATAAAGTGCTTGATACATTAGGCTTTCTCCTCAAACATCGTAAAGTCCCATTCTGTCTTATCAAGCAAAATAGCGACAAATTGTTCCAAGTAATCACGGTCAATGGCATTGTAATCATCAATAAGTGAAGAATCCAAGTCTAAGACACCCAGCAATCGACCATTCTTGAGCATGGGAACCACGAGTTCACTCTTGGCCATACTATCACAAGAAATGTAGTTTGGATAGGTGCTCACATCGCCAACCAAAACAGTCTCTTGAAACTCAGCAGCTTCTCCACACACGCCTTTTCCAAGCGGGATGCGAATGCAAGAAACGCCACCCTGAAAAGGCCCTAAAACCAACTCGCTACCATCAAACAGATAAAATCCTGCAAATACAGTATTGGGAAAGCGAGATTTTAGGAGGGCACTAGCATTCGAAAGATTGGCAAGAACATTGCTCTCACCGTCAAGCAAATAAGAGAGTTCCTCATTTAACAATTGATATTGTGATTGTTTTTCTGAATCTAACATAGAACTATTATATCAAAAATGAGAAAGAGACAAAAGAAAAATCCCTTGTTTTAAACAAAGGATTTTGTGATTATCAATTTGATTAAAGTTCGATATCACCGAACAAGTCAGCCATTGAGAATCCTGTTTGTGTTTCTGGAAGTTCGAAATCACGTTTTTCTTGACGTTTTGGACGACGTGGACGAGCAGCACGTTTTTCTTCTTTTTGTCCTTCTTCTTGAGCTGGACGTTCTTCAAGAGCTTTGATAGAAAGTGATACACGTTCTGCGTCAGCGTTAACATCAAGGACTTTAACAGTAACTTCTTGACCAACAGTAAGAGCTTCTTTTGGATTTTCGATACGTTTGTGTGAAATTTGTGATACGTGAACAAGTCCATCGATACCTGGCAATACCTCAACAAATGCACCGAAGTCAGTCAAACGTTTAACTGTTCCTTCTACTACATCACCTTTAGCCAATTTTTGCTCAACGCCATCCCATGGTCCAGGTGTTGTTGCTTTAAGTGAAAGTGATACGCGTCCTTCTTCTTCATTAAGATCAAGGATCTTCACTTCAATTTCTTCACCAACAGTTACAACTGATTTAGGTGATACGTTACGTTCGTGTGACAATTCAGTCAAGTGAACCAATCCATCAACACCACCAAGGTCGATGAAAGCACCAAAGCTAGTGATACGAGCAACTTTACCAGTTACGACATCACCAACAGCCAATTTACCGAATACTTCAGCACGAGCCGCTGCAGTAGCTGCTTCAACAACTTCACGACGTGAAAGGATGAAGCGGTTTTCTTTAGGATCAACTTCTTTGATTTTAGCATCAAATTCTTGACCTACGAAACGCTCAGTGTTACGTACGAAACGAGTATCCAACATTGAAGCTGGGATAAATCCACGAACACCATCAAATTCTACTGAAAGTCCACCTTTAACGGCACGAGTTCCTTTAACAGTAACAACTTCTTCTTCGCGTCCTACAAGTTTGTCCCATGCTTTGCGAGCTTCAAGGCGTTTTTTAGATACAAGGTATGTAACTGTATCAGTATCTTTACCAACTACTTGACGAAGTACAAGAACATCCAATACTTCTCCTACTTTAACAAAGTCATTGATATCTGCATCGCGATCGTTTGTCAATTCGCGAAGAGTCAAGACACCTTCAACACCAGTCCCAGAGATTGCAACGTTAGCTTGAGTCGCATCAACTGTCAATACTTCAGCACTAACAACATCACCAGGCTCAACTTGGCTAACGCTATTTAGCAAATCTTCAAATTCGTTCATCTAAAAAATCCTCCAACAATCAAGTTTTTCCAAACTTGACATACTTATAATTTTTTTCCTAAGCACCCGCAAAGACATGTTCATATCGTTCACGTCTTTCAATTATAAAAATAAAATACCCTAAGATATTTTTCTTTTTATCTTGAATTTATTACCTAAGAACTGGGGTAGCTGGATTCGAACCAACGCATGAGGGAGTCAAAGTCCCTTGCCTTACCGCTTGGCTATACCCCATTGATGAATGGAGAGAGAGGGATTCGAACCCCCGAACCCGAAGGAGCGGATTTACAGTCCGCCGCGTTTAGCCTCTTCGCTATCTCTCCAATGTTTAACGAGAACTATTATATCATGAAATTTTCAATAAAACAAGTATTATTTTGTCAAATTATAGTTTTCAATCAAAATTTCCACAGCTTTTTCAAGTTTTTTATAAAAACTATCGACATTTCCATTCTTTATGATGGCAAATTGGCTATCTAATTCGGCAATTTCCCCAATGACCTTTTTCCCGATCGTCAAAACGTATCCTTCATAGCTGTCTTTTCCAACAGTCACTTTTGCATCCGTTAATTGAATTTCAATTTTCTTATCTTTTTTACTCATACTCTACCTCTTTTCACTTTTTCTATTGTACAAGAAAATGCTCAAACTAGCAAGAAAAAACTCCATTTCAGCCATTACAACTGCTACGGAGTTCTTCTTTACTTCATGTCTTTTAGTCTACTTTGACAATCCATCCTTCAGGCGCTTCTACATCACCAAATTGGATACCGGTCAATTCATCATAAAGTTTACGTGTAACAGGTCCTACTTCTGTTTCACTATAGAAAACATGGAAATCATCGCCATGTTGGATACCTCCAATTGGCGAAATGACCGCTGCTGTACCACAAGCACCTGCCTCTACAAAACGATCCAAATTGTCAATTGGAACATCACCTTCGATTGGTGTCAAGCCCAAGCGGTGTTCTGCCAAGTAAAGCAAAGAGTACTTGGTAATGGATGGCAAGATGGATGGACTCAATGGCGTAACAAATTCATTGTCTGCCGTGATTCCAAAGAAGTTAGCTGAACCGACTTCTTCAATTTTTGTATGTGTAGATGGGTCTAGGTAGATAACATCTGAAAATTGACGTGACTTGGCCATTTTACCTGGAAGGAGACTAGCAGCATAGTTTCCACCTACCTTGGCCGCACCTGTACCATTCGGAGCTGCACGGTCATATTCATCCTGAATCAAGAAGTTGGTTGGAACTAAACCACCTTTAAAATAGTTACCAACCGGCATAGCAAAGATGGTGAAAATATACTCTTCTGCTGGTTTAACCCCGATAATATCTCCAACACCAATCAACAGTGGACGAAGATAAAGGGTTCCACCTGTTCCATATGGTGGGACGTATTCTTCATTTGCACGCACAACTGCTTTACAAGCTTCTACAAACATTTCTGTTGGAACTTGTGGCATCAAAAGACGGTCACAAGTACGTTGCAAACGCTTGGCATTTTCGTCAGGACGGAACAATTGAACACTGCCGTCCTTGGTACGATAGGCTTTCAATCCCTCAAATGCTTGCTGTCCATAGTGGAGACTTGGAGAAGACTCTGAAATATGCAAGGTTGCATCCTCTGTCAATTCTCCTTGATTCCATTGACCATTTTTGTAGTGAGCGATATAACGGTAAGGTAATTTCATATAAGCAAATCCAAGGTTTTCCCAATCAATTGCAACTGTCATGTGTTTCTCCTTTATACTATTCAAACTATGTGTTCTATTCTACACTTTTCTAGTAAAATTTCAAGTATTATTTGTAATTTTCTGAAAATTTTTTCAACATAAAGAAATCAGCCCTCTGGACTGATTCTTTTTACGAATTTGTTTTGTCCTCTTTAAAGACTTCTTTGAGGTAAGCATCGAAAACTTCTTCATCTGAAATGGTGTCTGAAATAAAGCTTCCATTGCTAGTGCGTTCAGACAAGTTCAAATCTTGCAATCGGCTCTCATAGATTGTTCCCTTGTTAGATTGGACAAGTAACGTTTGGTCGTTTTCTTCTACTTCTGTACTAAAAAGATCACCAACGAATCCTTGCTCTGCAACTGCTCCTGCTAAAAAGACACGATGCGGTTTGTTTTTCAACTCACGCAAGACTTGTAGGCCTCGTTTGGCACGGCTGGTTGCTGGAATTTCCTCAATGGAAACGCGTTTCAAGCTACCACGTTGGGTCAAGAGGTAGAAGGATGAGGTGTTACAAATAAAGGCAGACTGAAGCGCATCATCTGCTTTCAGGTTCATAGCCTTGACACCTGCCGCCTTGGCACCAACAACTGGAACCTCTTCGATATTGAAACGAAGGGCATAACCATTTTGACTAATCAAGAGAACATCATCCAGTTTAATTGGAGCCACTGCTACAATTTGGTCTGTCTCGTCTTTGAGTTTAGCGTACTTAACAGACTTCGACTTGTAGGTCCGCCATGGAGAGAATTCTTTGCGTTCTACGCGCTTAATTTGACCAAGGCGAGTTGCTGCAAAATAAGTTATCGCATCATCAAACTGATCTACTACTTCTGCATAGAGTATTTCTTCGTTCGTTTCAAAGTTTGTAATGGTCTGGCTCAGATGCTCTCCGATATCCTTCCAACGAATATCTGCCAATTCGTGGATTGGTCGATAAATGACATTCCCAAGAGTTGTAAACATCAAGAGGTGCTGGGTTGTCTTTGCAGATTGAACAAAGATCAAACGATCATCATCACGCTTGCCAATTTCTTCCAGCGTAGATGCTGCAAAGGAACGTGGGCTAGTACGCTTGATGTAGCCAGCCTTGGTCACGCTAACATAGGTATCTTCCTCAGCAATCAAACTAGCTGTATCAATCTCAATTACGTTTGCTGTATCTTCCAAAGTACTCAAACGTGGTGTCGCAAATTTCTTCTTGACCTCACGAAGCTCTTTCTTCATGAGATTGTACATAGTCCGTTCATCACCGATGATAGCCGCAAGCATGGCAATCTTTTCACGCAATTCTGCTTCTTCTTCCTGCAAGACAACCACGTCTGTATTGGTCAAACGGTAAAGTTGTAAGGTCACGATGGCTTCAGCCTGCTCCTCAGTAAACTCATAGCTGACCTTGAGATTTTCCTTGGCGTCAGCCTTATTCTCAGAAGCACGGATAAGGGCAATGACTTCATCCAAAATCGAAATCACGCGAATTAAACCTTCAACGATGTGGAGACGTTTCTCTGCCTTTTCCTTGTCAAAGCGGGAACGGGCCAGAATCACTTCACGACGGTGGGCGATATAGCTAGACAAGATTGGGACAATCCCAACCTGACGAGGGGTGAAATTGTCAATCGCCACCATGTTAAAGTTGTAGTTGATTTGCAAGTCAGTATATTTGAAGAGATAGTTGAGTACAAGCTCGGTATTAGCGTCTTTCTTTAGTTCAATAGCGATACGAAGACCGTCACGGTCAGACTCATCACGAACCTCAGCAATACCTGCCACCTTGTTATTGACACGAACATCATCGATTTTCTTGACGAGATTAGCCTTATTGATTTCATAAGGAATCTCAGTGATAACGATTTGTTCCTTACCGCCTTTTAGCTTTTCAATCTCCGTCTTAGAACGAACAACCACGCGCCCTTTCCCAGTTTCATAAGCCTTCTTGACTTCGTCACGCCCTTGGATGATAGCCCCTGTAGGGAAGTCTGGACCAGGTAAGAATTCCATGAGCTTGTCCACCTTGGCTGTTGGGTGATCAATCATGTAAACCGTCGCATCAATGACCTCAGCCAAATTATGCGGTGGAATATCTGTGGCATAACCAGCCGAAATCCCAGTAGATCCATTGACCAAGAGGTTTGGAAAGGCTGCTGGCAAGACAGTAGGTTCTTTCTCGGTATCGTCAAAGTTCCAAGCAAAGGGAACTGTCTTCTTTTCGATATCTTGAAGAAGATAACCAGAAATCTCAGACAAGCGCGCCTCAGTATAACGCATAGCCGCAGGCGGATCTCCGTCCATAGAACCGTTGTTACCGTGCATTTCGACCAAAATCTCACGGTTTTTCCAATCCTGAGACATACGAACCATGGCATCATAGATAGAAGAATCCCCGTGTGGGTGGAAATTCCCCATGATATTCCCGACTGACTTGGCCGACTTGCGGTAGCTCTTGTCAAAGGTATTGCCATCCTTATTCATAGAATAAAGAATACGACGCTGAACCGGCTTCAATCCATCCCGAATGTCTGGCAAAGCCCGGTCTTGAATGATGTACTTGGAGTAGCGACCAAAGCGCTCTCCCATGATGTCCTCCAGGGACATGTTTTGAATGTTAGACATAGGATACTAAGCCCGTAAAATGCAAAGTGAAAATAGGAAATTATTGCAGTGAGCGATTCTCACAAGAGAATTTATCTTTTTCACACAACATTTAGGGCGTGTTCAACTCCTTTCAAAGAATGTAGAGTAGGTTTTATACAATAAAGTTTTTTTACGGAAATTAGTCACGTGTTTAGGTTTTACATACAAGGAGAAGAATAATCTCATGTAAATAAACATGTTCGTATAATAGAAAATAGGTTTAAAAATCGACTATTCATATACTTGTTTCAATGCATTCTTAACTTCATCTTTTAACGAATTTAAAAAATAATTTTTAATTTTAATTACTTCATCTACAGCAGAATCGTCTAAAAAGAAAACTTTACCAGTCTGTGGTTCATGAAATTTTTTTAATAAATCCTTTTTATTTGGCCAAATTAAAACTCTTCCTTTAGGAACGAATTGATTATGTCCAGTGAGTGGCAAAATAAAATTCTGGCCTTTTTTAAATGATTTATTAATGACTGTTAAAGTAGCAAACCCCATGACATCATCACCTAACACAATAACAATGAATGGCCTAATATCATATTCACTTTCTTTATTAGAATAATAACAATACTCTCTGGAAATATTATACTTATACTTATCATCTTCATTTTCTTTTGTTTTAAATTTTAGAACCCTTAAATTTTCAGGTTGCAAACCATGACTAGAGGTATTTAACTCAATCTTATTATCATCCTCTGAATAAATCAAAAAGACTGTTGGATTATCTCCAAAATCACCTTCAAATTCAAAAGACTGAAACAAATAATAATTATATTTATAGTCATATCTTGAAGTAAGAGACATTTTAGAAATATCAGAGGGAATAAACACAAAATTTTCTATTTTCGATTTTCGAATATATGCTAGCTGAGTATCGTGTTTAATATTATTTTTAAAAACAAACTCTTGAAATTGTTTTGAGAGTTCCTCTATTGAGGATAATATTTCAGATATTGAGGATAATATTTCAGAATTCGACACTTTATTTGATGTGTTAACAATATTTGCATAAACAGCGGTATCTGACTGAGAAAACTGAGACATTTTTCTAACTAAGTCAATCAATTTTTTATCTAGCTCATCCATCAAACTAATTGAAAAACTTTTATTGAAAGTTTGAGGATACTGATCCTCCAAAGCGTTTTTAAAATCATCATAAGTCGCAAACTTGCTTTCCAAGTGATATTCAATCATCAAAATTTCTTCAACAATATGATTTGTCTCCCAAAATCTTAAAACCTCTTCAAAATACGGATTATCTTTATGACGGTCTATCATATAATCTCGATAATCTTCGATAATTTTTTTTAAACTCTTTTTATCAGCCTTCTCTTGCAAACCTAGTGAATCATAAAATTGATTCCAAGAAAAATCCGCTATTTTACCAAACAAATATGAAGTAATTCCTAAATCTAAAAACATTATAATCCTCCGAAATGTTACTAAAAGGCTTCATCCTTATCAATGGAATTCTAATCTACTACTTTAAGCATCTTCTTTCCTCAGCATACTCAATCATCTTCTCAGCTACTTCCCTATCGTAGTCAAAGCCCATCTTGTGGGCAAGTCTTTGAGCTTCTTGATGGAAAAGTTGCATGGTAGCAAATAAAGACTGAGTGATTTTGTCTAAACTTGAGAAATCAAGCAGATTTGAGAATTCCTTCTCCTTCTCAATTGGCAAGAAGTTGAAGAGATACTTGTAATTTTTACCAATGTCGACAGCACCTCTATCACTTGCTACCTGCCAAGCTAAGATTTTCAAGAGTTCTTGCTGACAAATACCGTAGAGATGGTCCGTTACATAACTGACTTGCTTACGACAGATTCCCTTGACTACATAGGCTGACACCCACCAAAATTCATTGCAGGCTTTTTTAAAATCCATCTCACTAGCTGGGCTTATCCAGAACCGCTGAGGACTGGGAGAATAGGACTCGAACAAGCCCTTCTCGTCTACTAAAACTATATAACTAGCTTCGCTATCTATCCATTCTTTAATGTGTTCTATTGGGCAGAGGGTTAGATCAATGCGATTACCATCTTCAAAGAGCATGAGGTAGAGACGTCGATGTCCAAGAGTAACCTCTTGCTCAATGACGCGTTTGCCGAACTGGTCCAGCCAAGAAAGGTCACTCGTTAGAGTGTCTATGTCATCTACGACATAGACAAGATCATAGTCTTGAAATTCATCTTTTGGAGTTTTTGTATCCGTTCGTGAACCAGATAGCACCACGGCTTCGACTTTTAGAGTTTTTGCAACTTGTAAGAGTAAATTTAACATTATGGGTTCTGTTTTCATGATAAAAACCTTAATTAAAATACTTAAGAATGAGGTTTGTCTATTACCAAGATTACAAATACTAGATACTATGAAATAATAGAACACAAATTATTAATTAAATTAGTAATATATTTAGGATATCTTTTAGAAATAGAATAACACTCTATATTCAATTACTAAATTAAATATAGAATTTTCCATTTAGCCTTCACCTATTAAATAATTACCAATTTTATAATATTTAGCAGATAAATTTTTTTTATCCACTAATTCCAATAGCATTTCTGCAACTATGCTAATTTTAGTATGTTTATTAAATGACTCTATATCAAAATAATCTCCACCGCATTTAGCGAAAAATAACAATTCTTCATCTTGTTTATTAACATAATCAATCTCCTCATTCGACAAATAGACATTAAAGTATATATTATCTTTACGATTTATAAAAAATTGATATTTTTTTCCTACTGTTCTTAACGAACCTCTATTTAGCATTCGTTCAAGCAAGTTTTTAAAATCCGTTGTACTTTCAATAACTCCTGCATTCTGAATATCACTATCAAAATATAGTCGCAAACATCTGTGAATCTTTTCTAAGGTTTTATCAAAGTTTTTAATATGACGTTTTGCATTAATTGCCATCTCTTCAATCCTATCAAATTCCTCTTCATTGCTGTCTAGGGTATCTAATATAGCCAATATAGCATTGTAATCCTTTAAATAATCCATGCAATTATTTAATTGAATGTTTTCAAACTTTTTATCAATAATTAGCTTTCTTATACATTCCCTTGAATTATCAAAATTTTCTACCTCATATTTATTCCAGAAACCACCACTAAAACCACCAATAATATTTAGCGATAAACTCTCAGTACTATTTGTTTGTTGCAAAATTTCATTAAAAAAGTTTTTTTCATCTTCTTCTCTACCTTTTGAAATCTTTTCATCGATTTTTTTTAAAATTTCATCAAGTTTATCTTTAATAATTTTTTGATTTTTATTTTGCATATCAAGTATTGGCTTCTGGATAGCTAAAATAGTAACTTTACTATCTTCAGATAATGCCGTAATTAATTGAAATAATTCATCATAGAGTTCTTCCATCAATAAATCTGAAAACTCTATTTCAGATTTATTCAGATAATCAACATATTCTATAGAATCTTTAAAATCCATATAACTCATCTCCGGATTAAATGTTGACAAAAAAATCTTTTCAAATATATGATTTTGACTCCAGAAATTCATTATTCTTTCAAAGTCTGGATTGTCTTTATGACGAGCAACAATATATTCTTTAAACTCTTTTACAAATTTCTCCAGACGCCGAATATCTTGTCTATCTTTAAAACCTATAGATTCAAAGAAACTACTCAAAGCAAAATCAGAGGTTTTTCCAAAAATATATGATGCAATTCCTAACTCAATACTCATATTTTCTCAATCCTTTTAAAACACTGTCGCTTCCTCCAGCGTAAACTTAACATTATCCTCAATCCACTTACGGCGTGGTTCGACCTTATCTCCCATGAGGACATTGACGCGACGTTCGGCGCGTGCTAAATCTTCGATTGTGACACGAATGAGAGTTCGAGTTTCTGGATTCATGGTTGTTTCCCAGAGTTGGTCCGCATTCATTTCACCAAGTCCCTTGTAGCGTTGAAGGGTAGCTCCTTTGCCGAATTGCTTGCGGAGTTCTTCTAGCTCTCCGTCCGTCCAAGCATAGGCCACTTCTTCCTTCTTGCCTTTTCCTTTGGACATCTTGTAAAGAGGCGGAAGGGCGATATAGACATGTCCTGCCTCGACTAGCGGACGCATGTAGCGGTAGAAAAAGGTTAAGAGCAAGGTTTGGATATGAGCACCGTCAGTATCCGCATCGGTCATGATAATGATCTTGTCATAGTTGGCATCTTCAAGGGAGAAGTCTGCTCCCACACCCGCACCAATGGTATAAATCATGGTATTGATTTCTTCATTTTTGAGGATATCCGCCATCTTGGCCTTGGCTGTATTGATGACCTTACCACGAAGAGGTAGGATAGCCTGGAACTTACGGTCACGGCCTTGTTTGGCAGAACCACCGGCAGAGTCTCCCTCGACCAGATAGAGTTCATTCTTAGCAGGATTTTTAGACTGGGCTGGGGTTAATTTCCCAGAAAGTAAGCCCTTGTCTTTCTTGTTTTTCTTGCCATTTCGGCTCTCATCACGAGCCTTTCGTGCTGCTTCACGAGCGTCACGAGCCTTGATAGCCTTGCGAATAAGATTGGAAGCAAGTTCTCCATTTTCCATGAGGAAGAAGGTTAACTTATCAGCCACAATCCCGTCTACAACTGGACGAGCTAGTGGACTTCCAAGTTTGTCCTTGGTCTGTCCTTCAAACTGAAGGTGCTCTTCAGGAACCAGAATAGAAAGAACGGCAGCTAGTCCCTCACGATAATCTGAACCTTCTAGGTTTTTATCTTTTTCCTTGAGGAGCCCAGTCTTACGCGCGTAGTCATTCATAACCTTGGTAATGGCTGACTTGAGTCCTGTCTCGTGCGTTCCACCATCTTTCGTACGAACGTTATTGACAAAGGATAGAATGTTATCTGAAAATCCATCATTGTACTGGAGGGCAACTTCCACTTGGAAACCATTGTCTTCGCCTTCAAAGTATAGGACTGGCGTCAAGATTTCCTTGTCTTCATTGAGGTAAGAAACAAAGTCCTGTACCCCGTTCTCATAATGGAATTCGATTGCTTCATCTGTTCGCTTATCTGTCAAAGACAAGGTAACATTTTTTAAAAGAAAGGCTGACTCATTGAGTCGTTCTGAAATGGTATTGTACTTGAAGTCAGTCGTAGAAAAAATCGTCGCGTCAGGCATGAAAGTGACTTTGGTACCTGTCTTAGACTTGGGTGCTGTACCAATTTTTTTCAAGGTTGTAACAGGTTTTCCACCATTTTCAAAACGTTGCTTGTAGACTGTACCGTCACGAGTAATTTCAACTTCTAGCCAACTAGAAAGGGCATTAACGACTGAAGATCCCACTCCGTGGAGACCACCTGATGTCTTATAACCACCTTGACCGAATTTTCCTCCAGCGTGGAGAATGGTAAAGATAACTTCAACAGTTGGAATTCCCATGGCGTGCATCCCGGTTGGCATCCCACGACCATGGTCTTGAACAGTTAGACTGCCGTCCTTATTGATGGTCACATCAATGCGGTCACCAAATCCAGACAAAGCCTCATCGACTGCATTGTCCACAATTTCCCAGACTAGGTGATGGAGACCAGCACCGTCAGTCGATCCAATATACATCCCTGGACGTTTACGGACCGCATCCAACCCTTCTAGCACCTGAATGGCGTCATCATTGTAGTTATTAATATTGATTTCCTTTTTTGACACAAGGAACCTCCTATTTGTTCATCTTTTCTATTTTACAGGTTTTCTAGCGATTTTGCAAAGCTTTTCCCTTTCAGCTGTCACAATTTCACAGGATATTCTCTGACTTTCTATATCATTTCATGGTATAATAGTACTATGATGACATTTGTATTATTAATTTTAGCTTATCTGCTAGGTTCGATTCCGTCTGGTCTTTGGATTGGACAAATCTTCTTTCAAACAAATCTGCGTGAACATGGTTCTGGAAACACCGGAACAACCAATACTTTCCGAATTTTAGGTAAGAAAGCGGGTATGGCAACCTTTGTGATTGACTTCTTTAAAGGAACCTTGGCCACTCTCCTTCCAATCCTTTTCCACCTTCAAGGTGTATCACCTCTTGTATTTGGTCTTTTGGCTGTCATTGGACATACTTTCCCTATCTTTGCAGGATTTAAAGGGGGCAAAGCTGTCGCAACCAGTGCTGGAGTGATTTTCGGATTTGCGCCTGTTTTCTGTCTCTATCTAGCAATCGTATTCTTTGGAAGCCTCTATCTAGGTAGTATGATTTCACTGTCTAGCGTTACCGCTTCTATCGCAGCCGTTATCGGAGTTCTCCTATTTCCACTATTTGGTTTTATCCTAAACAGCTATGACCCTCTCTTCATTTTGATTATCCTAGCACTTGCTAGCTTGATTATCATTCGTCACAAGGATAATATCACACGTATCAAAAATAAATCTGAAAATCTCGTTCCTTGGGGATTGAACCTAACCCATCAAAATCCAAAAAAATAAAACGCCAGTTTGAAACTGACGTTTTTTTGTATGCTTATTTTGACTTGATGTAGTTGATACCGTCTGCCTTAGGTGCAACTGCTTTTCCAAAGAAGGCTGCTAAGACAAGAATGGTCAAGACATAAGGCGCGATTTGAAGGTAAACCGCTGGCACTCCTTGTAGGAAAGGTAATTGAGAACCAATAACTGCCAAACTTTGTGAAAGTCCAAAGAAAAGACTAGAAAGCATAGCACCAATTGGATTCCATTTACCAAAGATCATTGCCGCAAGAGCGATAAATCCAGGACCGACAATAGTTGTCACTGAGAAGTTAACTGAGATTGATTGAGCATAAATCGCTCCCCCAATTCCACCAAGGAAACCTGAAATAACAACCCCAAGATATCGCATCTTGTAGACATTGATCCCCAAGGTATCCGCTGCCTGAGGGTGTTCACCAACAGAGCGAAGACGAAGACCAAAACGTGTCTTAAAGAGAATAAACCATGCAAGGAAAGAGAAGGCAATCGCGATATAACCTAGCAAACTGGTTGATTTGAAGAAGATATCACCAATCACTGGGATATTTGCTAAAACTGGGAAATCAAAACGTCCAAAAGTCTGGCTTAAGTTATCCGTTTGTCCTTTGTTATAAAGAACTTTAACCAAGAAAACTGCTAGGGCAGGAGCCATCAAGTTCAATACTGTACCACTGACAACATGGTCCGCACGGAAATGAACTGTAGCTACTGCATGGATGAGGGAGAAAATAGCTCCCACGATACCAGCAACTAACAAGGAAATCCAAGGAGTAGCTGCTCCAAGTTGTTCTGCAAATTCAAGGTTAAAGACAACCCCAGAAAAGGCTCCCATAACCATAATTCCTTCAAGACCGACGTTAACGACACCACCACGTTCAGAGAAAACTCCTCCGATACTCGTAAAAATAAGTGGTGCTGAGTAAATCAGCATAGAAGAGACCAAGAGGGTGAGTAATGTTGTAATAGACATCCTTACTTACCTCCTTTAACTTGTTTTTTAGGTTTGACAAAGCGTTCGATAATATAGTGAACGCTGACAAAGAAGATAATAGACGCTGTTACAATGCTGACAAGCTCAGACGGAACTTGCGCAGCGTTCATACCCGGTGCCCCTACTTGCAAAACTCCAAATAAGAAGGCTGCAAAGAGAATTCCAATTGGTGAATTTCCAGCAAGCAAACTAACTGCCATCCCGTTAAATCCGATAGCTAATGATGATCCCTGAACGTAAACGTTTTGGAAAGTTCCAAGACCTTCGACCGCTCCACCAAGACCAGCCAGA
Source organism: Streptococcus sp. FDAARGOS_256 (assembly GCF_002289235.2). Classification (GTDB taxonomy): domain Bacteria; phylum Bacillota; class Bacilli; order Lactobacillales; family Streptococcaceae; genus Streptococcus. The sequence goes on along the minus strand of NZ_NTGM02000001.1, from coordinate 435,867 downwards.
GCACCAGAGATAATCATTGATAGAATGATTGTACGTTTTGCTGAAATACCAGCGTACTCTGAAGCATGGGGATTGAGACCAACTGCGCGAATTTCAAAACCGAGAGTCGTTTTCTTAAGCAAGAACCAAATCACAGCTACAGCAATGATTGCAAAGAAAATTCCGATATTCATACGAGAATTTCCAGTCAACTCTGATAACCATGGTGTCTGGTATGTAGCATTGGCACTAACACGAATCGTTGAGTCTGTACTTTGCATAATATCTTTAGGAAAGGCATGAATAAAGGCATTTCCCACATACAATACAATGTAGTTCATCATGATGGTCACAATAACCTCTGACGTACCGAGATAGGCTCTGAGGATACCTGGAATCGCACCAACAATTCCACCTGCGATCAAAGCAATGATTACTGTCAATGGAATCAACACGAGACGCGGCATATCTGGATTTGACAAGGCAAACCAACCACTTAGGATCCAACCCGCAAGAGCCTGACCAGGAAGCCCGACGTTAAAGAAACCTGCACGACTGGCAACTGCAAAACCAAGACCTATCAAGACAAGAGGACCCATGGCACGGAAAATTTCTCCAATCCCACGGAGGCTACCAAAAGCTGTATAGAACAACTCCTCATAGCCCCAGATAGCATCATATCCGAATATCCACATGACAATGGCTCCGAGCAAGATTCCTAAGAATACGGAAATCAAGGGAACCGAAATTTGTTGTAACTTTTTAGACATCACTCTTCTCCTTTCCCAAGTTTCCACCTGCCATCAAGACACCAAGTTCTTGTTTGTTAGTTGTTTCTGGCGATACAATACCTTGAATCTTACCATCGTGAATAACAGCAATTCGGTCTGAGACATTTAAAATCTCATCCAATTCAAAGCTGACAACAAGGACAGCCTTGCCATTATCACGGGCTTCAATCAAACGTTTGTGGATATATTCAATGGCACCGACATCCAAACCACGAGTTGGCTGGCTGACGATAAGGAGATCAGGATCACGATCAATCTCACGAGCGATAATCGCTTTTTGTTGATTTCCTCCTGAAAGAGCTGCCGCTGGAACAAATTCGCTTGCCGCACGGACGTCAAATTCTTCCATCAATTTCTTAGCATGTGAAGTGATATTGGCGTAGTTCAAGATACCATTCTTGCTGAGTGGTTCTTTGTAGTAGGTTTGAAGAGCGATATTTTCTGAAATCATCATCTCCAAAATCAAACCATCACGGTGACGGTCCTCAGGAACGTGTCCCACGCTTAGTTCTGTAATTTGTCGAGGATGCATCCCCACGATTGATTTGCCTTTTAATTCAACGCTACCTGACTCAACCTTACGAAGACCAGTAATGGCTTGAATGAGTTCAGATTGACCATTGCCATCAATACCTGCAATACCGACAATTTCACCAGCACGAACATCCAAGGAGAGATTTTTTACTGCTGGTACACCGCGGTTTTCATTGACAACCAAGTCTTTGATAGACAAGACCACTTCTTTGGGTTGTGGTGCCTGTTTTTCCGTTTTAAAGGAGACTGAGCGTCCAACCATCATTTCTGCCAAGTCCGCATTTGTTGCCCCTGCAATTTCAACCGTCTGGATTGATTTCCCGCGACGAATAACCGTCACTCGATTGGATACCGCACGAATCTCATCCAGTTTATGGGTAATCAAAATGATAGACTTCCCTTCTTTGACAAGGTTTTTCATGATTGCCATCAACTCATCAATCTCTGAAGGAGTCAATACAGCTGTAGGTTCATCAAAGATAAGGATGTCAGCACCACGATAGAGTGTTTTCAAGATTTCTACACGTTGTTGGGCACCAACGGAAATATCCGCCACCTTAGCAGCAGGATTCACTGCCAAACCATAACGTTCAGAAAGAGCCTTGATTTCTTTAGTAGCTCCAGCTATATCTAGAACGCCATTTTTAGTGATTTCACTCCCTAAAATGATATTCTCAGCTACTGTAAAAGCTTCAACCAACATGAAATGTTGGTGAACCATCCCAATTCCAAGACCAGCGGCTTTAGATGGTGAGTCTAGTTTTACAACCTGACCATTCACCACAATTTCACCACTCGTTGGCTCAAGAAGTCCTGCCAGCATATTCATCAGAGTGGATTTACCCGCTCCATTTTCTCCTAAAAGTGCATGGATTTCACCTTTTCGCAGTTGCAAGTTGATTTTGTCGTTTGCTACAAATTCACCAAACACCTTGGTAATATCCCGCATCTCAATGACATTTTCGTGTGCCATATGCTCTTCCTTTCAGAGGTTTATTTTATTTCAATAAAACCTGCTAATCACATTAACAAGCTCTATTGAGACAAAAGTTGCCTCAATTCTTAAAGAAGCGACCAATGGCCGCTTCCTAAGAAATGACTTTTATCCATTATTTTTCAGGAACTTTTACGCTTCCGTCAAGGATTTTAGCTTTTGCATCTTCAACAGCTTTTTTACCTTCTTCTGAAAGGTTTGTTACTGCTAGCTCAACCCCTTTATCTTTCAATGAGTAAACAATCACTTGTCCACCAGGGAATTCACCCTTTTCTGTTTTGTTGGCAATATCTTTTACAGTTGTACCAACTTGTTTCAATGTAGATACAAGAACGAAGTTAGATTCTTTACCATCTTTAGAAGTGTATTTACCTTCTGCTGCTTGGTCACGGTCTACACCGATAACCCAAACTTTTTCGTCTTCATTTTTGTTTTCGTTCAATGATTTTGCTTCAGCAAAGACACCAGCACCTGTACCACCAGCTGCTTGGTAGACAACGTCTGCACCGGCAGCATATTGAGCTGCTGCAATTGTTTTACCTTTGGCAGCATCACCAAATGAACCAGCGTAGTCAACTTGGACTTTGATAGATGGGTCTACTGACTCAACACCAGCTTTGAATCCAGCTGCAAAACGTGAAATAACTTCAGATTCGATACCACCTACAAAACCAACTTGTTTTGTTTTCGTAGTTTTCGCTGCTGCAACACCAGCAAGGTAAGCTGCTTCATTATCCGCAAATCTTACGCTCGCAACATTCTTTTGACCTTCAATCACATCATCAATCAAGACATAGTTTAGGTCAGAGTGGTCTTTTGCTGCTTCCTCAACTGCATTGTGAAGTGCAAAACCAACACCGAAGATCAGGTTGTAACTTCCAGCCGCTTGTTGCAAGTTGTTAGCATAGTCTGCTTCGCTTGTTGATTGGAAGTAAGTGTAACCTTTATCTTTAGAAAGATTGTGTTCTTTACCCCAGTCTTGCAAACCTTCCCAAGCTGATTGGTTAAATGATTTATCATCAACACCACCAGTATCTGTTACGATTGCTGCTTTGGTCTTCATTTCTGATGAAGATGAAGCTGCATTACGAGAAGAGCGGTTACCACATGCAGCAAGTCCAACTGCTGCTACTGCAACTAGACCAAGGCCTAGCCATTGTTTCTTGTTCATTACTGAACCTCCTAAATAAGATGTGCAACGATGTTGCAAGTATGGATTGGTTGGCCACAAGGACCGCGTCACTCAGAGAGTGACTCAGACTAGTTTAAGTCTGTAAATGAGTATGGAAGTAACTCCCCGACCGTCATCTCGACCGTCGATTTATCTTTAGCGACTAAGGTCACTTTTAGATCTTGTTCAAAAAATTCAATCATGACCTGGCGACAAGCACCACATGGCGAGATGGGTTTTTCAGTTTGTCCGTAGACAATCAACTCTGAAAACTCCCGTTGCCCCTCCGAAACTGCTTTAAAAATAGCAGTACGTTCTCCACAATTAGTCAAGGGATAACTAGCATTCTCGATATTGACACCCGTATAAATGCTACCATCCTTGGCAACTAAAACAGCTCCGATAGGAAAGTGAGAATAAGGCACATAAGCTTTCTTGCTAGTTTCAATTGCTAGTTCAATCAACTCAGTAGTTGCCATCTGCCAATTCTCCTTTTAAAATCGCAACGCCAGCAGATGTTCCGATACGGGTAGCGCCTGCTTCCACAAAAGCGACAGCATCTGCATATGAACGCGCTCCACCAGCTGCCTTAACTCCCATATCTGGCCCGACTGTTTCACGCATCAACTGAACATCCTCAATAGTGGCACCACCAGTTGAAAATCCAGTTGATGTTTTGACAAAGTCAGCGCCTGCTTTCTGGGATAATTGGCAAGCCACAACCTTTTCATCGTCTGTCAACAAGCAAGCTTCAATAATGACCTTAACCAACTTGTCACCACTTGCTTCTACGACAGCACGGATGTCCGATTCAACCAAATCCAGATTGCCTGATTTGAGGGCACCAACATTGATAACCATATCAATCTCATCCGCACCGTTTTGAACAGCTTCTTTTGTTTCAAAAGCTTTCACAGCTGAAGTTGTTGCTCCCAAAGGAAAACCTACTACTGTACAAACCTTTACATCTGAGCCTTCAAGCCCTGTTTTCGCATGTTTAACCCATGTGGGATTGACACAAACACTGGCAAAGTCATACTCACGCGCTTCAGATAGCAAACAATCAATTTGTTCTTGGCTTGCATCTTGCTTTAAAAGCGTATGATCAATATATTTATTTAACTTCATATTCGGATTCTCCCTGGTTTTATGAGATAATTTCTATAATTTCTCGTAAACTTTGCACTCCATCATTTATTTTAACATATTTTTGAAATTCTGTAACTAGTTCAGAAGAAATTTTTCCATTTGTATAAACTTTTGCAACAATTTCCCCTTTTTGAACGGAGTCTCCAACCTTCTTCTCAAAAACAATCCCTGTTTCATAGTCCAAGTCATCAGACTTGATTGCACGACCAGCTCCTAGTCTCATGGCATAGAGGCCAAATTCCATTGCAGGAAGAGCTGAAATAACACCCGTATCTTGAGCTGGAATTTCCACCACATGGGCAACTTTGACGGGGCGATAAAGATCTTCTAAATCACCGCCTTGTGCTGTTACCATTTCTTCAAACTTAGCCAGTGCTTGGCCATTTTCCAGGTGTTGACGGATTTCCTCGATCGTTTTCTCAACATCAGCCAATCCAAGCATAATCTGAGCTAACTCGCAGATAAAGTGACTAATATCTTCTCGACCTTTTCCTTGAAGAATCTCGATTGCCTCAAGGATTTCGAGACGATTGCCAATTGCTCTTCCCAAGGGTTGGCTCATATCGGTAATAACTGCTACCGTCTTTCGACCAACTGCCTTACCAAGATCCACCATGGTTTGAGCCAATTCGCGTGCCTCATCAACCGTCTTCATAAAGGCACCCTCACCGACCGTTACATCTAGCAAAATGGCATCCGCTCCTGCAGCAATTTTCTTGCTCATCACCGAACTCGCAATCAAAGGAATCGTGTCGACAGTTGCGGTCACATCTCGGAGGGCATAGAGAAGTTTATCTGCTTTAACCAGCTGATCTGACTGCCCAATGACAGATACACCAATGTCCTGTACCTGACGAATGAAATCCTCTTGACTTCGCTCGACTTGGTAGCCCTTAATGGATTCCAATTTATCAATTGTCCCACCAGTATGGCCGAGACCACGACCACTCATTTTAGCAACGGGCACACCGAAACTCGCAACAAGTGGAGCCAAGATTAAGGTCACCTTATCACCTACACCACCAGTCGAATGCTTATCAACTTTAACCCCATCAATAGCTGACAAATCAAACTCCTGACCTGTTTTAACCATATTCATCGTCAGATCAGAAATCTCACGTGTGGTCATTCCTTTAAAATAAACAGCCATAGCAAAAGCAGACATCTGATAGTCTGGAATAGTTCCAGCCACATAGCCTTCTACCAGCCACTTGATTTCATTTGAAGTCAGTTCTTGACCATCTCGTTTCTTTTGGATTAAATCAACTGCTCTCATTCTTTCACACTTCTAAGGATATAGTATCCCTTATCTTTCTTTACGATTTCACAATTTCCGAAAACGTCTTCCATCTTGCTTTTGGCACTCGGAGCACCTTGTTTCTTTTGAATAACAATGGTTAAATCACCTCCGTCTTTCAAGAAATCTCTGCTCTTTTCGATAATCTCATGAACAACTTGTTTACCCGCTCGAATCGGCGGATTAGAAATAACATGGTCAAATTTCCCTTCAACTTGTTCATAGATATTGGATTGGAAAATCGTTGCTTCTACTTTATTACGTTCAGCATTTTGTCGCGCTAGGTCCAAGGCACGATTATTGATATCGACCATGGTCGTCTGAACTCCATAAGCCTTGGCCAATGACAAGCCCAATGGCCCATAACCACACCCCACATCAAGGACCGTCTCTCCTTCATTTACCTCTAGACACTTGAGCAAGAGCTGACTCCCAAAGTCAACCATTTTCTTGCTAAAAACACCCGCATCCGTCAAAAAGGTCATGTTTTCTCCCAACAACTCCACTCTCAACTCATGAATGTCGTGAGCAGCATCAGGATTTTCTGCATAATACATTTTACTCATAAAACTATTTTACCATAATTTGGCTTGAATTGTAAATCGTTTACAAAGTGATGATCAAATGAAAAAGACTGAAGAATCCTAGTCAAAAAACCTTTTCTTCAATCTCTTTCAATTATTAGAAATACATTACAATCTATCGGGAACTACAAATTATCATAGTCAGGAAAAAACAGTTCGTCTGCAATCGGGCGCATTTTTATTACTATTTCTTAACCTTAAAATACTTTATTATCAACAGGATTCCCAATATGATGTTTAGATAAAAACTCAACTGATAAGTTTGTGTCAAGATTTCCAAACTTGTCCAAAGTCGTATCAAATCTTCTAGTGACATACGGAATAGATATCCTTCTGTAGCAATCCACAAAATCAAAAATAGATAACTACCAGCCGCAAGCCATTTCGTCCACCGTTTTTTTAGTATGAAAGCAATCAAGAGCGAACAGATAAAGACAACTGTTACAAGGAGATGATCCATCAAGAAGGTAAAACCGTAATAGGTTTCCACAAAGCGTCTACCATTATCCGCATTCGCTCCCCTTATAAAAGGTAAGGCAAAACTTAAAATAAAACAGAGTTCCAATATATAACGTTTTAAGATTTTCATGACACACCTCCTATAAGTTGTGAACCAAAAAGCCCACTTTCAATAACTGATAAGTCTTCAGAAACCATTCCCTATCTCATCATTAAATTATTCAACCTCCATCTACCTCTATTATACGATATTGACTTACTACCATCAAGAAACCGCTTTATCTTTTTAGCTTTTTATGGTATGATAAACAAAATATCTAGGGGAAAACAAATGACCAACGAATTTTTACATTTTGAAAAAATCAGTCGCCAGACTTGGCAATCATTGCATCGCAAAACAACCCCTCCCTTGACAGAGGAAGAGTTAGAATCCATCAAGAGTTTCAATGACCAGATTAGTCTGCAGGACGTAACAGATGTCTATCTTCCCCTAGTCCATCTTATCCATATTTACAAGCGCACTAAGGATGATTTGGCATTTTCGAAAGGAATTTTTCTTCAACGTGAAAGCAAATCCCAACCTTTTATCATTGGGGTTTCTGGTAGTGTTGCTGTGGGCAAATCGACTACTAGTCGCTTACTTCAGATTCTTCTATCACGTACTCTACCGGATGCTACTGTAGAGCTAGTGACAACTGACGGTTTTCTCTATCCCAATCAAACCTTGATAGACCAAGATATCTTAAATCGCAAAGGTTTTCCTGAAAGTTATGATATGGAAACCTTGCTGAATTTTCTTGACCGCCTAAAGAATGGGCAAGATGTCGATATTCCTGTCTATTCTCATGAAGTGTATGACATCGTTCCTGGAGAGAAACAACGTGTCAAAGCTGCTGATTTTGTCATTGTCGAAGGCATCAATGTCTTTCAAAACCCTCAAAATGAGCGCCTTTACATTACTGATTTCTTTGATTTCTCCATCTATGTGGATGCTGCTGTCGAGGACATTGAAAGCTGGTATCTGGATCGTTTCTTAAAGCTGCTCAGCTTTGCCCAAAATGATCCCAACAGCTACTACCACCGCTTTACGCAAATGCCGATTGGAGAAGTTGAAGCCTTTGCTCACCAGGTTTGGACCAGCATTAATCTCACAAATCTACAAAACTATATCGAACCGACAAGGAATCGTGCTGAGGTTATTCTCCACAAGACTAAAAACCATGAAATCGATGAAATTTACCTAAAAAAATAATTTCCCCTTGTCAAAACATAAGTTTTCAGATATAATAGTATAGTTAGTAAATATGGAGGTAAGAACATTGGCAAACATTAAATCAGCTATCAAACGCGCTGAATTGAACGTTAAACAAAACGAAAAAAACTCAGCTCAAAAATCAGCTATGCGTACTGCTATCAAAGCTTTCGAAGCAAACCCTTCTGAAGAACTTTTCCGTGCTGCTAGCTCAGCTATCGACAAAGCAGAAACTAAAGGTTTGATTCATAAAAACAAAGCAAGCCACGATAAAGCTCGTCTTTCAGCTAAACTTGCTAAATAAGAAACAGTCCATAGAGGCTGTTTTTTTGTCCTCTAATCAGAAAAGGTAGAAAATGAAAATCGCAATCATCGGATATTCTGGATCAGGCAAGTCAACTCTGGCAGAAAGGTTATCTAGCCACTACTCCATCCCCAAACTGCATATGGATACACTCCAATTTCAACCTGGTTGGCAAGACAGTGACCGCGAATGGATGTTAACCGAAATGAAAAACTTTCTCACAAAGCACGAAGCTTGGGTCATCGACGGCAACTACTCTTGGTGTTGCTATGAAGAAAGAATGCTGGAAGCTGACCAAATCATCTTTCTCAACTTTTCCCCATGGACTTGTCTCTTTCGAGCTTTTAAACGGTATCTCACATACCGAGGCAAGGTCAGAGAAAGTATGGCAACAGGCTGTCCTGAACGCTTTGACTGGGACTTCATCAGATGGATTCTCTGGGATGGGCGTACAAAGAATGCCAAAGAACGTTATCAACGGGTTCAAGAAACCTATCCAGATAAAGTAATTGTCCTCCGGTCTCAAAAGGAGATGGACCACTTCTTAGAAAATCTCGTACATAACAAGAAAAACCAACGTGTCTAACGTTGGTTTTTTGCTATTAGCCAATCACACTTCCATTTGGTACAGCTGGATCCACTTTGAGAAGGATTAATTTGCCATCATGCTCAGCTGAGAGAATCATGCCTTGGCTGACATATTTTTTCATCATCTTGCGTGGTTTGAGGTTGGCAACGATTTGGACCTTCTTGCCGACCAATTCTTGTTCGTTTGGATAGTATTTGGCAATTCCTGATAGGATTTGACGGTCTTCGCCATCACCTGCATCCAGGCGGAATTGGAGCAACTTGTCAGAACCTTCCACTTTAGACACTTCTTTGACCTCTGCGACACGGATCTCGACCTTATCAAAGTCTTCGAACTTGATTTCATCCTTGTCGAGTTTGAGTTCAACTTCATCTGGATTCCATTCTTTTTCGACTGCTGGTTTGTTGCCTTCCATTTGTTCCTTGATATAGGCAATCTCTTCTTCCATGTCCAGACGCGGGAAGATTGGTGTTCCTTTGGCAACAACAGTCACACCTGCAGGAAAATCTGCCAAGCTCAAGTTTTCAAGGCTAGAAACTTCTGCTAGACCAAGTTGTGCCAATACAGCACGACTAGTTTCCATCATAAATGGCTCAATCATGTGAGCTACGACACGAAGGCTGGCTGCCAAGTGGCTCATGACACTTGCCAATTGGTCACGGTGCTCTTCATCCTTAGCCAAGACCCATGGGGCTGTCTCATCGATGTATTTGTTGGTACGTGAGATAAGAGTCCATACTGCTTCAAGGGCACGTGGGTAGTCAACTGCTTCCATGTGTGTATGGTAGTCAGAGATAGATTGCTCTGCAACCTCAGCAAGAGCATTATCAAATTCAGTCACACCCTCTACATAGGCAGGGATTTGCCCATCAAAATACTTGTTAATCATAGAAACCGTACGGTTAAGGAGGTTTCCAAGGTCATTGGCCAATTCATAGTTGATACGGCCAACGTAGTCCTCAGGAGTGAAGGTTCCATCTGAACCAACAGGAAGGCTACGCATGAGGTAGTAACGAAGTGGATCCAGTCCATAACGCTCTACTAACATTTCAGGATAAACGACATTCCCTTTAGACTTAGACATCTTGCCGTCTTTCATGACGAACCAACCGTGGGCAATCAAGCGGTCAGGCAATTTCATATCCAACATCATGAGAAGGATTGGCCAGTAGATGGAGTGGAAACGAAGAATATCTTTTCCGACCATGTGGAAGACTGTTCCATTCCAGAACTTGTCGTAGTTAGCATGATCGTCTTGACCGTAACCAAGAGCAGTCGCATAGTTAAGAAGGGCATCAATCCAAACGTAGACAACGTGTTTGGGATTTGATGGGACTGGCACACCCCATGTAAAGGTTGTACGAGAAACCGCTAAGTCTTCCAAACCTGGCTCGATGAAGTTACGCAACATTTCATTAAGACGACCATCTGGAGTGATGAAGTCAGGGTGAGATTTGAAAAATTCAACCAAACGGTCTTGGTATTTGCTGAGGCGAAGGAAATAAGACTCTTCTGAAACCCATTCAACCTCGTGACCTGATGGAGCAATACCGCCCGTTACATTTCCAGCTTCATCACGGAAAACTTCCGCAAGCTGGCTTTCTGTAAAGAATTCCTCATCTGAGACTGAATACCAGCCAGAGTATTCACCCAAGTAAATATCATCTTGAGCAAGCAAGCGTTCAAAGACCTGAGCCACTACTTTTTCATGGTAGTCATCAGTTGTACGAATGAATTTATCGTATGAGATATCGAGTAATTTCCAGAGTTCTTTGACGCCAACCGCCATCCCATCAACATAAGCTTGAGGTGTAATCCCAGCTTCTTCTGCTTTTTGTTGAATCTTTTGACCATGCTCATCAAGACCTGTCAGATAAAAAACATCGTAGCCCATGAGGCGTTTGTAGCGAGCTAGGACATCACAAGCGATGGTTGTGTAGGCAGAACCGATATGAAGTTTACCAGATGGATAGTAAATCGGTGTTGTAATATAAAAATTCTTTTCAGACATAATTTTTCCTTTCCAGGCAAATGAAACCTGTTTTTCTAACACTTCATTATATCATATTTTTAGTGATTTTCGATAGGAAAATCCATACAAAAACAAGACAGATAAATGTCCATCTTGTTTTTTTCTGTTCTATATCTTATTCATAACGAAGGGCTTCGATTGGATCCAGCTTAGAGGCTTTATTGGCCGGCAAGACTCCGAAGATCATCCCAACGCTGGCTGACACAGCCAAGCTAAAGAGAGCGATTGGGAGGGAAACCCCGACTTCGATACCTGCAATCATGTTTTGAAGCAATACTCCAGCTAACATGGTCATTCCAGCAGCAATCCCAAGACCGATGACACCACCTAGCAAGGTTAAGATCATGGATTCAATCAAAAACTGTACCAAGATATTAGCCCGAGTAGCTCCGAGAGCTTTCCGCAGACCAATCTCACGCGTGCGTTCTGTCACCGAAACCAGCATGATATTCATAACACCAGTTCCCCCGACAAAGAGAGAGATTCCTGCGATGGCACTGATAATGGTTGTCATAAAACCAAATAGTTGTTGTACCTCTTGGAAGGCGGCAGTTGCATCCGCAACTTGGTACTCCCCTTGCTGAAGACCTGCAATCTCAGTCAGTTTTCGAGCCAACTCCGGACCCAAGGTCTGCGTTAGACTAGTATCATTGACACGAAAGACGATGTTCGAGATTTCATCAGTATTAAAATTGGCTGCGAGAGAGATATTGGTCGTAATTGGAAGACCACCAATCCCAAAGGCTTTCGCAGTTTTGGCTTCATTGCTAGTATAAACGCCAATCACACGGTAACTAAATTCATTGACAGAGATGATTTGATTAACCGCAGCTTCTGGACTATCAAACAAACTCTTGGCTAGTTCTTCATCCAACAAAATCACACTGGCAAATTCCTTGTAGTCTTGCGGTCTTAGACTTCTACCCGCAACGATTTCATTTTCAACTGCGTTCATGTAGGTGCTATTTCCGCCTGTCAGAGTCGCTCGTTCAACCTTCTTATCCTTATAAGATAGGGTGACGTTGGTCGAGTTAGTGACATAGTAACTGTCTACTCCTTTGAGTTTGGCAGCCTCCTTGACCCAGGATTCTAGTGGTTTTGGTGGTTCAACATGAACATCCTCTTCTTTCCCGCTGACTGTCAAAGCGGATTGTTTCTGCGTAAAGGAGCCGTCCTTGCTTTTGATAGGTGAGAAAAAGACATGGATATCCTTCTGTGATTTGGTCATGTTTTTATTGACCTGGCGAGACATGGAGTCTCCCAGTGCCATGATGACGACGACAGACGAAACTCCGATGATAATCCCGATCATGGTGAGGAAGGAACGCATCTTGTGGGCCATGATGGATGAAAAGGCAAATTTCAGATTCTGCATCTTATTTTTCCTCCTTTTCTACCAGAGCACTGTCTGATGAGATGACCCCATCACGAATGACAATTTGGCGTTTGGCATAGGCAGCAATCTCAGGCTCATGCGTGACCATGATAATGGTTTTCCCTTCCTTGTTTAACTCCACCAACAGTTGCATAATTTGATTTCCCGTCTTAGTATCCAAAGCTCCTGTCGGTTCGTCAGCTAGGATGATAGAAGGATTATTTACCAAGGCACGGGCAATCGCTACACGTTGCTTTTGACCACCTGATAACTCGGAAGGCAAATGATGACTGCGCTCCGTCAGCTCAACCTTTTCCAGAAATTCCTCAGCCAATTTCCGACGTTTAGAAGCCGAAACTCCAGCGTAAATCAAGGGCAACTCGACATTTTGAAGAGCATTGAGCTTGGACAAGAGAAAGAACTGCTGAAAGACAAAGCCGATTTGCTGGTTGCGGACCTTGGCCAGTTGTTTCTCTCCCAGACCTGCAACTTCTTGTCCTTCAAGGTAGTACTCTCCACTGGTTGGTGTATCCAACATTCCGATGGTATTCATCAACGTAGACTTTCCAGAACCAGATGGTCCCATAATGGCAACAAACTCACCTTCATGAACTTCTAGATTGATATTTTTAAGGACCTGCAGTTCTTGGTCACCATTTCGATAACTCCTGCAGATATTTTTGAGACTAATTAGTTTCTTCATCAGCCTTCACCTCTTTTCCTTCTTCCAAGGAAGATGTTGGATTACTGATGACCTTGGCACCGTCTGTCAAACCTGAAGTAATTTCTTGGTTGTCTGCGTCCGCATTCCCCAAAGTAACTTCTACCTTCTTCGCTTTTTTCTGGTCGTCAACGATCCAGACATAGTCTTTGTCATTTTCGGCAACAACACTTGTCAAAGGAACAAGGATGGCCTTACTCTTATTTTTGACTTCCACACTGACAGAGAAGCCTTGTTTCAACTCACCGATATCGCTAGTCACATCAATAGTATAAGGGTACTTAGATCCAGTATTTCCTCCAAGGGCTGCATTCGCTGCTTCTCCATTGTTTTTAGGATAATCAGAAATATAGCTGATTTTTCCTGTCCAGCTCTTATCTTGGTAAACCTTCGAAGTAAAGGTAACTTCTTGCCCAACAGAAAGGTTAGCAAGGTTGTATTCAGACAACTCCCCTTTGACCTGCAAGTTTTCATTACTTACAACATGAACTACCACTTGGCTGTTACCCGTTGGTGATTTGGAAACATTACGATTAACTTCAACTACAGTCCCTTCAAGTGTACTGAGGACAGTTGCGGCATCTAGCTGTGCTTGAGCCTTGTTGAGCTGAGCCACAGCATCTGCACGGTTATCCTTGGCATCACTGATTTGAGAATCAATAGAAGATACTGAAGAAGTCGCCGCTTGCGCTTGTTCTGGGAGTCCAGCTTCTGTTGGAACCTGTGGAGAAGCTGGTGCAACTGATGCATTTTCACGAGCTTTGTTTAACTCCTCGATGTGACGGTCTGCCTTTGCAACTGCACGATCGGCTGCATCGTAGGCAGCTTGAGCATCCGCACTGCTGTATTTGACCAAAGCTTGCCCTTCTTCGACCTTGTCCCCAACCGAAACGAGAATTTCATCTAAATCTCCCTTACTAGCATCAAAATAAACGTATTGTTCATTTTTTGCTGTAACCGTACCTGACAAGAGAACCGATGACGCAACAGAGCCTTCCTTAGCAGTAACGATATGAGAGGTTTCATCCTTGACTGCTGACTGGGAAGGTTGTCTAAAAATTAAAATCCCCGCAGCACCGATAACAATAGCACTGGCAACACCAATCGCTGTGTATAATTGCCATTTTTTTGCCTTCTTATTTCTTTTCATTTTTAAGCTCCTTTATTCTTTTGCCTTACAAAAACCATTATATCAGAAATACCAAGCCCAAACAATGACAGTTCAGATGGAAACAATGACAATTCAGGATCATTATTTCGTTCGGTATTCGTTTGTTGGATTATTGTGCTAGATATATAATACAATATCTTTTGGAATTTGGCAAGCGTTTTTATAATTTTTTTACCGTAGCAGATTTTTGCATTCAAAAAATAAAAACGATAGAATATGACTATCAAAGCTATAAGGAGTTTTCTATGAGAGAATATGATATCATCGCCATCGGTGGAGGGAGCGGCGGCATTGCCACTATGAACCGAGCTGGCGAACACGGTGCTAAAGCTGCTGTTATCGAGGAAAAAAAATTAGGTGGAACTTGTGTCAACGTTGGCTGTGTTCCTAAAAAAATCATGTGGTATGGAGCGCAAATCGCTGAAAGCTTCCACCACTACGGCCCTGACTATGGTTTTACAAGTTCAGGTGTTCAGTTTGATTTTGCAAAACTTCGTCAAAACCGTGAAGCCTACATTGATCGCGCTCGCTCGTCTTATGATGGAAGTTTCAAGCGCAACGGTGTTGATTTGATTGAAGGTCGTGCTCATTTCGTTGATGCTCATACGGTCAGCGTTAATGGCGAATTGATTCGTGCCAAACATATCGTGATTGCGACTGGCGCTCGTCCAAGCATCCCAACTATTCCTGGGGCTGAACTCGGTGGTAGCTCAGACGATGTCTTTGCTTGGGAGCAGCTTCCTGAATCCGTTGCGATTCTTGGAGCTGGTTATATCGCCGTTGAATTAGCAGGTGTTCTCCACGCGCTAGGAGTAAAAACGGATTTGTTTGTCCGTCGTGATCGTCCCTTGCGCACTTTTGACAGCTACATCGTTGAAGGTCTTGTCAATGAAATGGAAAAAACAGGCCTTCCTTTGCACACCCATAAGGTACCAGTCAAACTAGAAGAATCAGAGCAAAGCATTACGATTCATTTTGAAGATGGTTCTAATCACACTGCAAGCCAAGTTATCTGGGCTACCGGCCGCCGTCCAAATGTAGACGGACTGGAGTTAGAAAAGGCTGGAGTTACACTCAACCAACGTGGATTTATCCAAGTGGATGAGTATCAAAATACAGTTGTAGATGGTATCTATGCCCTCGGAGACGTTACTGGTGAGAAGGAACTAACTCCAGTAGCCATCAAGGCAGGACGTACCCTATCTGAACGCCTTTTCAACGGAAAAACAAATGCCAAGATGGACTACACGACTATCCCTACTGTTGTCTTCTCACACCCAGCAATCGGAACGGTTGGTTTAACCGAGGATCAAGCTATCAAAGAATACGGCCAAGATAACATCAAAGTCTACAAGTCAAGCTTTGCATCCATGTACTCAGCCGTTACAAGCCATCGTCAAGAATCTCGCTTCAAACTCATCACCGCCGGTGCTGACGAAAAAGTTGTTGGACTTCACGGACTTGGTTACGGAGTGGATGAGATGATTCAAGGATTTGCGGTTGCCATCAAGATGGGAGCTACCAAGGCAGACTTTGATGCTACAGTAGCTATCCACCCAACTGCCTCAGAAGAATTTGTAACCATGCGCTAATTATCACAAGAGACCTCTTGAGGTCTCTTTTTACTTGCAAAATCGGCTGTTACAAAAATTGTTACCTTAGTTGGAAGAATAGGTTGACTTTTGTTTCTAAATTAGTATAATAGTTACTATAATTTTGAAAAGAGGTTAACAGTTTTGAAAAAAGCTCATATCTATGCTATCCCTGCTATCGGTGCTGCTCTCATTGCCGTATTGGCACAAATCAGTCTCCCTATCGGTCCTGTACCCTTTACTTTGCAAAACTTTGCAATTGGTCTGATTGCTACTGTTTTTAGACCCAGAGAAGCTGTTCTATCTGTAGCTCTCTATCTCCTGCTTGGTTCCATTGGTTTACCTGTTTTTGCAGGGGGAGGAGCTGGATTTCACGTTTTAGTCGGTCCAAGTGCAGGCTATCTTTGGTTCGACCTTGTTTATGCTGGACTTACATCTTATCTCATTCATCAAAATAGTGGCTACATTCGCATTTTCCTGGCTAACCTCTTGGGTGACTCCCTCGTCTTTGTCGGAGGTATTCTCAGCCTCCACTTCCTTGCTGGGATGCCATTTGATAAGGCGCTTGCAGTAGGTGTCCTTCCCTTTATCCTCCCTGACCTTGGTAAGATCATTGCCATTAGTTTCATTGGTCGTCCCCTACTAGAACGATTGAAAAGCCTTCCATATTTTTCAAGATAAAAGAATAGTCCAGAACAATTGTTCTGGACTATTTCCTTTCTAAGAATCAACTGTACACTATTTAGCTACTTGACTATTCTTATACCGGTATGAATATTAATCGTTTTATCCTTCAAATTACAGCTTTTCACGCTATGCAAAGTAGAAAAGTAATCTGATTGATTCAACCCAAATAAGCTTCCATTGATTTTGAAAGGTTAATAACTGTATATTTTCAGAAAACGCATTTTTACTGATAGAACTATATTTAATAAATTATTTGTGATACAATAGAGCTACCTAAAAGATTCAGTAAATTTAATGTTCATTGATTATTTATATTAACTTGAACATTTTGATTTCTTTTAATACAAAAATAATTATAAATAATTATAAACAGAAAGGTAATTCTATGGCAAAGAATACTCGTGAGCTAATCATTGGTTCTCTCATCACACTAGCTAAGAAGAATCCTCAACGTAGTTCCTTTACAATGACTGAAATTGCTGCTGAAGCTGGTATTTCACGACAAGCGATTTATCAAAAGCATTTTAACAACTTTGAAGATATTATTGAGTACATTCACGAAGAAACCAATCAGCACATTTTTAACGTCTTTAATAAGTACTGCCCTAACAACGATGGAGATCCTGTTAGCTTTTTAGCAGACTATATACTTCCGCTCATATACGAAAAAAAAGAAATTCTTAACACCTTGTATACCACACAAGTCGACCCATGTTGGAAGGAGTTTCTGCGTGGAACGTACTCTGAGTGGGTACTAAAGAATGTCAATTACCAACTGAAATATAATTTTAGTAAAGAAGACATCGCTTATATCATTACGACCATGGCAATCTCTTTCATCGAAGTCTGGATTCGTAAAGATAATCCAATACCACCTGAAGAGTATAGAGAGACTTTCATTCAATTGTCTAAGACTTCTCTGTGTGACTATATTGTATCCTAAAAAAAGAATCTTGAGTTCTACTCAAGATTCTTTTTATTGTCCCCCTTTAAAGGCATCGACCATTACCTGAAATTCTTCATTGGAAAGGGTGATTCCTTTGCCCATTTTAGTATGGTCTGGGCTCCAAGCGCGAATGTCAAACTTTGCAGGGGCTCCATTAAAGCTAACGCGATTTAGTTCTTTTGTCCATCCTTTGTCATTTTCAGACAATGTCAGTAAGTGTTCTTCGATTTCAAATGTAAATTCTGCCATTTTAACTCCTTTATGTGATATGCTTTCACTAGTCTATTCGTAAAAACCTTGTGGTTTTTAGGAAAATTTTATATAATGTGGATAGATAAGAAGGGAGGATCTTATGAGACAAACATTTAAACTTGTACTAGATAAACTACAGGGTTTTCTCAATGGAAATGACGAACCTCACCAAACCGAAGACAACTCCCTAACAGCTACAATCGAGCAGGCTATCCAGAAAAAATCTGCTGTTCATGTCATACTAGCTGAGACAAGTTTTACGGGTGATATTGTCAAATATGATGTCAGTCGTCAGCAGATTATTGTCAAAAATTTCACTAGAAATGTGACACGTATCATTCGGATTGGTGACATCAAGAGAATCCGTTTTGTCCCTTCTACGGTAGAAAAAGCACAGAAAAATCTATTTAAGAAAGAGTGAGATGTTCATTGCATCCCACTCTTTTTCTTAACGGATTTGTTCAAAATGAAGGTGAACTGCGATATGCTCACCATACCCACTTCTCTCCAAATCACGTTGCAAGCGATAAGAGATATAGTGCTCTGCAATGGTGATGTAACCTGCTCCCAGCAAACGATTTTCAACCATTGATTGGATCATACTGATAGTCGCACGTTCTACTTTTGCTTCTTCCAAGTCCAAGACTACTTTTTTAGTAACTTGAGCTAGGTTTTGACGTAGATCATCTGTCAAAACATAAACTGTCTGAGCTGCTTTTAGGACAGCTTGGTAAATTTTATCTGGATCAAAGTCAGCAACTTCTCCGTTACGTTTGATTACTTGCATAAGGTTCTCCTTTATTCTTTGTTTTCTCTGATTTCAGCCAGCATCTTTTCTTCTTCGGATGTTAGTTGATAGTTTTCTAGCAGGTCAGGTCTGCGCTCGTAGGTTTTCTTTAGACTCTCATACAGTCGCCACTGGCGAATCTTTTCATGGTGTCCACTCATGAGAACATCTGGTACCACCATACCTCGATAGTCATAAGGGCGAGTGTATTGGGGGTATTCGAGAAGACCTGAAGAGAAACTATCATCCTGGTGACTAGACTCCTTACCAATCACTTCAGGAATTAGGCGAACAGTCGCATCAATCATGGTCATGGCCGCCAATTCACCACCAGTCAAAACATAGTCTCCTAGGGAAATTTCATCGGTTACCAAGGTCTTGATGCGCTCGTCATACCCTTCATAGTGACCACAGATAAAGATCAGTTCCTCTTCTTGAGCCAAATCTTCTGCGTAAGCTTGATCGAACTGTTTCCCAGCAGGATCAAGAAGAATGACGCGGGGATTTTTCTTTTCAATAGCATCAAAGGCATCGAAAATGGGTTGAGCCCTTAGCAACATTCCTTGACCGCCTCCGTAGGGCTCATCGTCAACATGACGGGCCTTTTCAGCGTATTCTCTGAAATTATGATACTGGATATCCAAGAGCCCTTTTTCTCGAGCCTTCCCAACAATCGAGTGTTCCAGCGGAGAAAACATCTCAGGAAAGAGGGTTAAAATATCAATCTTCATCGTCTAACCCTTCTAAGATTTCCACTTGAACCCGCATGTTTGGAATATCAACATTGAGAACTACTGGCGGAATGTAAGGTAAAAGCAAATCACGCTTACCTTTTCGTTTGACCACCCAGACATCGTTGGCACCTGGTTGTAGGATTTCCTTGATAGTTCCTATCAAGTTATCTCCCTCGTAAACATCCAAACCGATAATCTCGTGATAGTAGAATTCTCCATCATCTAAATCGTTCAAATCTTCCTCAGCGACCTTGAGACTATAACCCTTGTACTTTTCAATCGCATTGATATGATACATGTCTTTGAATTTGATAATGTCAAAGTTCTTATGCTTGCGGTGACTTGCGATGGTCACTGTTTGAACAAACTGATCTTTTTCATCAAATAAAGCCAGCTCTGCCCCTTTTTTAAACCGTTCTTCAGCAAAATCCGTCACAGACAAGACTCGCATCTCACCCTGTAGACCCTGCGTATTGACGATTTTTCCAACATTAAAGTAGTTCATCTTGTCTCCTGTATCTATTTCTATCCTTTATTTTATCACGTTCCAGGGATTTTCACAAGTTGGAGAAAATCAGCTATAATCCTAAAATTGCTAGTAGTTTCCTCTTTAATGTTAATTTATATTTGAAAGAAGAAATATTTATATTCCCGTTATACATATTACTATAAAATGTATACTCCCCAATTTGACCTTGACTTGTCTTCCATTTCATTCTTAAACTAGGTATAGTCTCAGGTAAATTTGTATGAATCAATAAGCATGTATAATTTTTTAAATTTTTGACTGTATGTATTTTATCTTGAACGACTAAACGATTACTTTTTGAATCATAGATTAAAGAATAAAATTCTACAATTTCAATATCAACTTCTTTTGGATAAAAAATCAAATGGTTATAATGTTTATCATTTTTATTATGTTTAAACTCATAAACATGATGAAATCTCGTATGTAAGGAATCAAATTCGATTGGTTTAATTGCCTGAATTTCGATATTATTAATATAGGCCTTATTCTGGAAACTAATTTTTAAAATTACACCTATAAAAGTCGAAATCTGTATAATTCGTAATAACCAATCAATATACATCGCCCAGTCTATTTTTAAAAAATAATCAGTGTTCAATATTTCTCAAATCTCCCTTCAAAAAACTCTCCAAATCTCTTTCATGTTGGTACTTAATGGCAGCCTTCTTATCTTTGTCAAAGATGCTTTTAGTTAGGTCAATATCGTTGATGGCCGCAATTGCGACAGTGTAGTGAATAATATCTGCCAGTTCTTTGGCTAGTTCCTCATTTGAGTCCTGGACACCCTCTTTTCGACCAGAGCGCCCATTCAAGACCTCTGCTACCTCTCCGACTTCCTCCACTAGCTTGATAAAGAGGCCTTCCTCAGTTCGAGATTGCTGGTAATGTTCGAGTAAGTAAGCTTGTAATTGTCTAAAGGTTAAATCCTTCATCTTCTCCTCCTCACAAAAAAGCGAGACATCTGTCCCGCTTTCTTTATTTTTCATCGATAACGATTCTTACTTTTTTGTCTTCAGTTGGGACAGAGTAGACAATCGTTCTTATCGCTGAGATAGTGCGACCCTTACGACCGATAACACGACCGACATCGCTTTGGTCAAGATCCAAGTGATACTCCAAAAACTCTGGTGTGTCTTCAATCTTGATAGTTAAGGCATCAGGTTGTGAAATCAAAGGTTTCACAATCGCAATAATGAGATTTTCAATCGTATCCATCTGTCAACCTACTTTAAACTTATTTTGAGAATTTAGAATCGTGGAATTTTTTCAATACGCCTTCTTTTGAAAGGATGTTGCGAACTGTATCTGAAGGTTGAGCTCCATCAGCCAACCATGCAAGAACGCGGTCTTCTTTCAAAGTTACTTGGTTTTCAGCAACAAGTGGGTTGTAAGTTCCAACTGTTTCGATGAAACGTCCGTCACGTGGTGAACGTGAGTCTGCTACGTTGATACGGTAGAAAGGTTTTTTCTTAGAACCCATACGAGTCAAACGGATTTTAACTGCCATTTTTTAATGTCTCTTTTCTTATTTTTTATTTCGGTGAAATAGCTAAGCTATTTAGCACATGTTCTATTATAGCAGATTTCTGACAGGTGTCAAGAAAAAAACTTGACAGAGTTTTAATTTTTTTAACTACTAGAAATTTTTAGTAAAATCTTTTACATTTGAAATCAAACTCCTTTTAAGGTACAATGGTAGAAATGAATTTTTGAGAGGTTAACAATGAAAAAACTAGCAGCCCTTCTTTTACTATCCACTGTAGCCCTTGCTGGATGTACTAGTATCCAACGTGGTCTCCGTGGTGATGAATATGTCGACTCCAGCATCTCTGCTGAAGAAAGCTCAAAAGCAGCTGCTCAGACTGCCAAAGATTTGAATGACGCTTTAACCAATGAAAATGCCAACTTCCCTCAACTTTCTAAAGAAGTTGCTGAAGACGAAGCTGAGGTCATTTTACACACAAATCAAGGCGATATCCGCATCAAACTCTTTCCAAAACTAGCACCTCTAGCAGTTGAAAACTTCCTCACTCATGCCAAAGAAGGCTACTATAACGGCATCACCTTCCACCGTGTCATCGATGGCTTTATGGTCCAAACTGGAGATCCTAAGGGAGATGGTACAGGTGGCCAATCTATCTGGCATGATAAGGATAAAACGAAGGATAAGGGAACTGGTTTCAAAAATGAAATCTCCCCTTACCTATACAATATCCGAGGAGCCCTTGCTATGGCTAACACTGGTCAACCAAACACCAACGGTAGCCAGTTCTTCATCAACCAAAACTCAACAGATATTTCAGCTAAACTCCCTACTAGCAAGTATCCAAAGAAAATCATCGAAGCCTATAAAGAGGGCGGAAATCCTAGTCTAGACGGCAAACACCCCGTCTTTGGTCAAGTCATCGATGGCATGGATATCGTTGACAAGATTGCCAAGGCTGAAAAAGATGAGAAAGACAAACCGACATCTGCTATCACCATCGATAGTATCGAAGTGGTGAAAGACTACGACTTCAGCAAAAAATAAGCCATCAACAGATAAGGAGACGATGAGATGATTTTATTTTGGGGTTCTAAAGGTTATCAGAAAGATTTGGGACATACGCAAACTGCGATCGAATGTGGTCACTGTAACAATGTTGACACTTGGGAAATCGTAGAAACTGGACGCAAGTTCACCCTCTACTGGATTCCACTTTTCCCTTATGGTAAAAGTTACTTCGTTTCTTGTCCGATTTGCCACTACGGTAAAGAAATTGAGAAATCTGAAGTTGAAAGCTATTTAAATTACTAGTCAAAAAAGGCCAAGTCATTTCGACTTGGCCTTTTTCAGTGCTTTTAAGTTAGCTTGTTAAAATCCCAAATTTGGTCCATCCAGCCTTCATAGAAGTCTGGTTCGTGGCAAACCATAAGAATGCTTCCTTTGTATTCTTTAAGCGCGCGCTTGAGTTCTTCCTTGGCATCCACATCCAAGTGATTGGTCGGCTCGTCCAGCACTAAGACGTTGTTTTCACGGTTCATCAAGAGACAGAAGCGCACCTTGGCTTGTTCCCCACCTGACAAGACCTGAATTTGGCTTTCGATATGCTTAGTTGTCAAACC
Source organism: Streptococcus sp. FDAARGOS_256 (assembly GCF_002289235.2). Taxonomy (GTDB): domain Bacteria; phylum Bacillota; class Bacilli; order Lactobacillales; family Streptococcaceae; genus Streptococcus. Next base: position 412,830 of record NZ_NTGM02000001.1, on the reverse strand, counting down.
ACAACGAGCAAGGGCTGCACGGACTTCTGCTTGGTTAAGGGCAGGAAAGGCATTCCAGACGGCCTCTAGTGGTGTTTGACGATTGCCACCTTCTACTTCCTGTTCAAAGTAACCAAGTTCTAGATAGTCACCGCGTTCAACTTCCCCAGCGATTGGTGGAATAATTCCCAAGAGAGACTTCAAGAGGGTTGTTTTCCCGATACCATTTGCACCGATAATAGCAACCTTTTGATTGCGTTCAAAGGTGAGGTTTAAGGGTTTGGTAAGGGGACGGTCATAACCAATCTGCAAGTCCTTGGCTTGGAAGATAAAGCGCCCTGGCGTACGAGCTGGTTTGAAATCAAAGGATGGCTTTGGTTTCTCGCTTTGGAGTTCGATAATATCCATCTTATCCAATTTCTTTTGACGAGACATGGCCATATTACGCGTTGCAACACGCGCTTTGTTTCGAGCGACAAAGTCCTTGAGGTCAGCTATCTCTTTCTGCTGACGTTCGTAAGCCGCCTCTAGCTGAGATTTCTTCATGGCATAGACTTCTTGGAACTGGTAGTAGTCACCAGAGTAACGCGTCAACTGTTGATTTTCCACATGGTAAACGATATTGATTACGTCGTTGAGGAAAGGAATATCATGCGAAATAAGGACAAAGGCATTCTCATAGTTTTGAAGATAACGCTTGAGCCAGTCAATGTGTTCAGCATCCAAGTAGTTGGTTGGCTCGTCCAAAAGCAAGATATCCGGCTTTTCAAGGAGGAGTTTAGCCAAAAGCACCTTGGTTCTTTGTCCACCTGATAAGGCTGTTACATCTGTATCCATGCCATAGTCCATGACACCGAGAGCACGCGCCACTTCATCAATCTTAGCATCCAAAGTATAGAAATCTCGACTCTCCAAACGGTCTTGGAGTTCGCCAACTTCTTCCATTAGCGCGTCAATATCTGCTCCGTCCTCTGCCATTTCCATATAGAGGTCATTGATACGAGCTTCTGCTTTAAATAGCTCATCAAAGGCTGTACGCAAAACATCACGCACGGTTTGACCTTCCTTTAGCACAGCGTGCTGATCCAGGTAGCCAGCAGTCACATATTTGGACCACTCCACCTTCCCTTCATCTGGCAACATCTTACCTGTCACGATGCTCATAAAGGTTGATTTCCCTTCACCATTGGCACCGACTAAGCCGATATGCTCTCCCTTGAGGAGACGGAAAGACACATCTTCAAAAATTGCACGGTCACCAAAACCGTGACTCAAATTTTTAACTTCTAAAATACTCATTCTAATTCCTTATCTTGTTTCTATGCAGTCCTTTATAGAGGAGCCAAGCCAAATAGCCTCCCAGGGTATTGGTCCACAAATCATCAATCTCAAAGACCCGATTAAAGTCGAATAAAAAATCTAAAACTAGTTGCGTGCACTCAATTCCTAGACTCAGTAGAAAACTGAGAAGGATGATTTTTTTCGTTTGTCGTAAATTTGGACAGAGATAGATCAGTTGAAAGACCAGTGGGAAAAGCAAGAAGACATTTAAAATGTTCTGCAAAAAGATCCAAAGGACTTGTCCCAAACTAGTCACTTCACCCAGATTCCAAAGGGAGTTTAAGGGAGTTAAAAGAAAAACCAGGCGTCCAAAAGTTTGAATACCTGGAGTTTCCACTCCTGTAGGAAGTTGGGGCTGGGGAGTAAAACAAAAACAGACAATGCATATGCTGTAAACAGCCACTCCCAATCTTAAGATTAATTCTCTTTTTTTAGTCATTTTATGGATTTACCGCTGCAACTGCCTTCTGGCGATCACGTTTCATTGTATTGGAGCGCAATTGTCCACAAGCTGCATCAATATCTGTACCATGCTCCTGACGGACAACACAGTTGATCCCTTTTTTCTTGAGGGTATCGTAGAAGGCCATCACGCGCTCTTTAGGACTACGGCTATATTGGTCATGCTCACTAACAGGGTTATAGGGAATCAAGTTGACATATGACAATTTCTTGATGTTTTTTAGCAATTCAGCCAATTCCAAGGCTTGTTCTACACCATCGTTTACTTCATTGAGCATGATATATTCAAAGGTTACACGACGATTAGTTGTTTCGATATAGTACTCAATAGCTGCGAAGAGCTTTTCAATCGGAAAGGCACGGTTAATCTTCATGATGCTTGAACGCAATTCATTGTTTGGTGCGTGAAGGGAAACAGCCAGATTGACCTGTACGCCTTCATTAGCAAAGTCACGAATTTTATGGGCCAAACCTGAGGTTGAAACCGTGATGTGACGAGCGCCGATTGCCATCCCCTTGTCATCATTGATGGTACGGACAAAATTCAAAACATTGTTGTAATTATCAAATGGTTCACCAATTCCCATAACAACGATATGGCTGACACGTTCATCCTGACCACGTTCATCAAAGTATTTCTGAACTAGCATGATCTGCGCTACGATTTCCCCGTTATTGAGGTCACGTTGCTTCTTGATCAAGCCTGATGCACAGAAGGTACAACCAATATTACAGCCAACCTGAGTGGTCACACAGACTGACAAACCGTAGTGTTGACGCATGAGTACTGTCTCAATCAACATGCCATCTGGCAACTCGAAAAGATACTTAACAGTACCGTCAGCTGACTCTTGTACAATCCGTTGTTTCAAAGGATTTACCACAAACTGGTCATTGAGCTTAGCAATCAAATCCTTGGAAAGGTTGGTCATTTCTTCAAATGACTGGACACGTTTACGGTAAAGCCATTCCCAGATTTGATCTGCTCGGAATTTCTTTTCTCCTTGTTCTAATACCCATTCTTGCATGGTTTGACGTGTTAAACTATAAATAGACGGTCTCATCTCTTCTCCTTATTCTCTATCTATTTCTGACGAATGACAAAATGGCGCTGTCCCTTGTCCTCTTTCTGAGACTTTTGGTCCTTATGACGACGTCTATTTCGCTTATCGGCATTTGGTTTTCTCTTATTTTGCGAAGGTTTCTTGCCTCTTCTAGGAAGGTTTTCCTCCTCTTTTTTACGCATTTTTTTGTCAAATGAAGCCCGTTTCGGTGCTTGATTTTCTAGAACAAAATAGGCACAACCATAACTACAGTACTCTAAAAGATAGTCCTGTAAGCGACTGATCTTTTCAATTTTTTCCTCTGTTCGATCGTCTTTGTAAAAACCACGTAGGCGGAGCTGTTCATTACTCCAGTCCCCCACGACATAATCAAATTTGGTCAACACTTCTGAGAAGCGTTGATTAAAGACTGTCACATCGAAAGCATCCTTGATATTTTCAACCAAGGTAAAAGCAATTCCTTCAGTCTCAACCTTATCCCCATTTACATGAAATTCTGGGCCAGGAAACTTGTTATAGTTGTATAATTCAGGTGCAATTTCTTTACGCATAGTCTTCCTTTTCCACGATTACTTAACACTCTATTTTACCATAATTTCTAGCAGTTAGCACGTTTCTCATAAAAATGAAAAAAGTCTGACGATTTTGTCAGACTTCTGCTTTATAACTTTAAAAAGAGAAGAACAATTCTTCCCTCCATATTTTATTATTTAGCTGCTGCGTAAAGCTCGTCTACCTTGTTCCAGTTAATGACTGAGAAGAAAGCTTTGATGTAGTCAGGACGCACGTTGCGGTATTTCACGTAGTAAGCATGTTCCCAAACATCCAAGCCCAAGATTGGTTTTTTACCTTCTGAGATTGGTGTGTCTTGGTTGGCTGTAGAAGTCACTTCAAGCTTCCCTTCTTTGTTGACAACCAACCATGCCCATCCAGAACCAAAGCGAGTTGTAGCTGCTGCTGTAAAGGCTGCTTGGAACTCTTCAAATGAACCAAATGTTGCATCGATTGCTGCTGCAAGTTCTGCTGAAGGAGCAGTCTTTTCAGGAGTCATCAATTCCCAGAAAAGAGCGTGGTTCAAGTGTCCACCACCGTTGTTGATAAGCGCTTGGCGAATATCAGCTGGGATAGAGTCTACATCAGCAAGCAAGGCTTCAAGGTCTTCACCAATTTCAGGGTGTTTTTCAAGAGCTGCATTTGCATTGTTTACATAAGTTTGGTGGTGTTTGTCATGGTGCAAGTGCATTGTTTCTGCATCGATGTATGGTTCCAAAGCGTCATATGCGTATGGAAGGTCTGGTAAGATAATAGCCATCTGTAATACCTCTTTTTCTTTCTATAAGAAAATGATAACGCAATCATCCTCTTTTTTCAAGTTTTTTGCTCAATTTGCCTCTGCCGCGATCTGCAAAAGTGCCTTTTCAAACAAGTATCCTTTTTCATAGACACCTGTCTTAATCTGGTAGTCTGTTTCAATCAAATAAGAAATCGCTCGCTTGAGAAAATCTAAGGAAATCCCTCTCGAATCTCTCAGTGCAAACTTGATTTGATAAGGATTAGGATTGCGCCCCAAGTAAGTTCCCAGACTACTTGCAATCTGCGATTCCGTCTGACCAGTCTCTGATAAAATCTTCACTTGGGTAAAGGTACGAAACTGTCCTAACATGACAGCTATGAGCTTGATCTCATCCTCCCCTTGCAAGGTCAAATCTCTGACCAAGTCACGGGCCAGGTCAATCTTCTTAACTAAAATAAGCTGAGTCAAATCAAAAATATTGTCCTGCAGGGTCTTTGGTATAGCCTCGACAATATCCTTCTCCTCTATCATGCCATCTGACTTATAAGACTGTAAAAAAAGGAGATTTTTCTGGATTTCACTAAATTGAAAACCAGATTTGATAAGTAGATTTTCAAAGGATTGCCCCACAAACTGCAGACCTTGTGTCTGACTCCATTTTTGGAAATACTGGCGGAGTTCTTGATCCTTGGGTTCAATAGCATCAAATACAGTCGCATCTCGTTTGAGCAATTTGACCAGCCGTCTTTTACTATCTAACTTTCCTTCTGCAAAAATCAACAACTTGGTTGTTGGCGAAGGGTTATCAAGGTATGCCTCAAACGACTTGAGCTCATCATCTGCTAAAAAGCGTTTTTTGGCTGTTGTGATATCGACAAAATGGTCTAATATCACGATTTTCTCATCCGCAAAGAAAGGGAGACTGACCAACTCCAACTCTAAGTCTTTATAAGCTACTTCTTTCATATCAAAGTAAGCAAAATTGAGATCAGCTGGATCATAACCAATCTGTTTCAACACTTGACTCTTCATAACTTCAAACTGTCCCTGGTCTGTCCCTGTAAATAGATTCAAGCTAGATAAATTTGATAGAGATACCTTTTGACTCTCTTCTATGGCTAGCATCTTCTCTCCTTTCTTCTGATTTTTTATTAAACTTAATCAATATAGCGCAATTTCCCACGGAAATCTTCTAGGTTCTCGTACCCTTTTTCTGCCATGATTTCTTTTAGTTCATTGGTAATGCGTTCAAAAGCACCTACGCCTTCTTTGTGAAGGGTAGTTCCTACTTGCACCATACTCGCACCGCAGAGGATGTGTTCAAAGGCATCACGACCCGTTAGAACACCACCCGTTCCGATGATTTGGATTTGGGGATTTAAACGTTGGTAAAAGGCGTGCACATTCGCTAGAGCAGTCGGTTTGATATACTCTCCACCAATTCCACCAAAACCATTCTTAGGACGAATCACGACCGACTCGTCTTCTATATAAATGCCGTTTCCGATAGAGTTAACACAGTTAACAAACTTGAGCGGATATTTGTTGAAAATAGCTGCCGCTTGATCAAAGTGAACAATATCAAAATAAGGTGGCAATTTGATTCCAAGAGGTTTGGTAAAGTAGGCAAATACTTCTGCCAAGATACAATCTGTTGTCTCAAAATCATAAGCAATCTGAGGTTTTCCTGGAACATTTGGACAAGAGAGATTAAGCTCTGTCAGTCCTTTAAACTCGCTCTCTTGAACTTTTTTCAAGATGGTATGTGTTTCTTCTGGAGACATGCCAACTAAAGATAGGAAGAAAGTACGGTTTGGCTCTTTTTCCTGCAAGTCCAAAAGATAGTCCAGATAGTAGTCTAAGCCATTATTTGGTAAGCCCATAGAGTTGATAGAACCAAGTGGAACATCCTGGTAGCGTGGCTCAGGATTGCCCTGACGAAAGTCCAAGGTCGCTGTCTTCGTGACAAAAGTACCCGCCGCTGAGTTTTTGACCCCTTCAAGCTCTTCTATCGTCATACAAGCAACACCCGCCGCATTCATCAAGCAATTGTTAAACTCAAAGCCAGCTATTTGTGTTTTCGTTGATACCATGATTCTGATCCTCCAGATTCCTTTTATTTCTAATATTATACCATACTTTAAGATTTTCTCTTTGAGAAACTAATTTCTATATAAAACGTTCGGTTTTGTAAATTGAAAGAATTTTTAGAAAATTTCTGTTTTTTTCTTTACACTCAAAAAAAATTCTGCTATAATGGCTCATGTAATAAAATATAACAACAAAAAGGAGAACGATATGACATCTGCTAAAGACTATATCCAAAGCGTGTTTGCAACTGTGAAAGCTCGTAACGGGCATGAGGCTGAATTTCTCCAGGCGGTTGAAGAATTCTTCAGCACTTTGGAACCTGTATTTGAAAAACACCCTGAGTATATTGAAGAAAATATCTTGGCACGCATCACTGAGCCTGAGCGCGTGATTTCTTTCCGTGTTCCTTGGGTTGACCGTGAAGGTAAAGTACAAGTCAACCGTGGTTACCGTGTTCAATTCAACTCAGCTGTTGGACCATATAAAGGCGGACTTCGTTTCCACCCAACTGTAAACCAAGGGATCTTGAAATTCCTTGGCTTCGAACAAATCTTTAAAAATGTCTTGACTGGACTTCCAATCGGTGGAGGTAAAGGTGGATCAGACTTCGATCCTAAAGGGAAGACTGATGCTGAAGTGATGCGCTTCTGCCAAAGCTTCATGACTGAATTGCAAAAATACATCGGACCATCACTTGACGTCCCAGCTGGTGATATCGGTGTTGGTGGACGTGAAATTGGTTACCTTTACGGACAATACAAACGTCTTAACCAATTTGATGCGGGTGTTTTGACTGGTAAACCTCTTGGATTTGGTGGTAGCTTGATTCGTCCAGAAGCAACTGGTTATGGATTGGTTTACTACACTGAAGAAATGCTCAAAGCTAATGGTAACAGTTTTGCTGGTAAGAAAGTGGTAATTTCAGGTTCTGGTAACGTAGCTCAATATGCTCTTCAAAAAGCGACTGAACTTGGTGCGACTGTTATCTCTGTATCTGACTCAAACGGTTATGTCATCGATGAAAATGGTATCGACTTCGATCTTTTGGTTGATGTTAAAGAAAAACGCCGTGCTCGTTTGACTGAGTACGCAGCTGAGAAAGCAACTGCTACTTACCATGAAGGTTCTGTATGGACTTACGCTGGAAACTACGACATCGCTCTTCCATGTGCGACCCAAAACGAAATCAACGGCGAAGCAGCTAAACGTTTGGTTGCTCAAGGAGTTATCTGCGTATCTGAAGGTGCTAACATGCCTAGTGACCTTGATGCGATTAAAGTCTACAAAGAAAACGGAATCCTTTACGGACCTGCCAAAGCTGCCAACGCTGGTGGTGTAGCTGTATCAGCGCTTGAAATGAGCCAAAACAGCCTTCGCCTTTCATGGACTCGTGAAGAAGTTGATGGACGCCTCAAAGACATCATGACCAACATCTTCAACACAGCTAAAACAACTGCTGAAACATACGGACTTGGTACCGACTACCTTGCAGGAGCAAATATCGCTGCCTTCGAAAACGTAGCAAACGCTATGATTGCACAAGGTATTGTTTAATTAGTCGATACATCCTATCGGAGGACAAATGATGAACTTACGGCCAATGGAAGTGAGAGATAATCCAGCTGTAGCGCAACTCATTCGAGCTAGCCTAGAAGAATTCGGACTTGACAAACCAGGAACTGTCTACTTTGATTCTCATCTAGATCATTTGGCCGACTATTATCAACAGCAAGAGAGAGCAGCTTACTTTGTTCTGGAAGATGAAGGACAGCTGGTTGGCTGTGGTGGCTTTGCACCTGTGTCTGATAAGATTACTGAATTACAAAAACTGTATGTCACTAAAAATAGCCGTGGCAAAGGTTATTCCAGTAGGTTGATAAAGCGGATATTCCAGGAAGCCCGTCTGGCTGGTTATGAACAGCTTTATCTAGAAACCTCTACTGAACTGGCTACGGCTGTGGCCGTCTATCAGCACTATGGTTTTACAGCATTGCAACAACCACTTTCTAACGCCGCCGGCCACCCAGCTATGAATATCTGGATGATAAAATCCCTCTTATCAGATGAATAGATGGCAGTATACTCTGGTCGTCTCGAAGACATCATGACCAAGATCCTCAAAACAGCTAAAACAACTACTGAAACATACGGACTTGGTACAGGTGACCTTGCAGGAGAAAATATTGTTGACTTCTAAAATCTAGTAAATGCTGTGATTGCCCAAGGTATTGTTTAAGCACTATCAAACTAGAAGAAATCCGACTGCTTATAAAAGCAGTCGGATTTTTATATATCTAATTTTTCAAAAAATTTTCCTGCTACCAGCTTTTCTTTTAGCTTCTCTAACAGCTCATTCTCCAGGAAAGGACTTAGTTCGTCAAAATCTTGGCAAACCTTAAAAACCGTCTCTCTGTCCAACTGGCCATAAGCTAGTTCATAATAGTCCTTATTATGATGCCAGTTCTGGTCATAATTGACATCTGTCCGCTGATAGAAAACGATATTCTGCTTCGGAGTCAGGTAAAGCTTCTGTGTTAGAATGCTTTTCTGATCTTTGGATAACTTGCTACGACTGAAAATCTTAACACCTTGAAAGATCTTGCGTTCATGGATACCTTGATTTGTGACCTTTAATTCAACTCTTTTATAGTGCATATAGTCACCTCCAAAAATTACTTTCATTATATCAAACTCTGGCAGATTTGCAAGCAAAAATATGTCATTGCCAAAAGTCTTTTGTCGCCTCTAAAATCTCTTCTGTCGATGTTACTGTCGCTTCAATAATGCTCTTGCCAGTCTTTTTCAGATAGGCTTGTATCAGATGATAGCCATAAGCATAGCCCGCAGCATAAGGCATACCGACTGGTATTTGACCTTGAATCTCGGCAATTTCATCACCGTAGAGATAAGGAGCCATTTCCGCCATCCCTGTTAGCTGAAGCTGACTTGAGATGATGGGCTTAATCTTCTCTAATTGCTCTGGACTGGTTGAAGTGACCCAAGGTCCGATGAGCTCCTTACCATAGAGTTCAGCAGCAAAAGACTCTGCCAAGCCTTCACTGACTACCCAGTCTGCTAGTGTCGTCTGCTGATTCCATTTGACAAATTGAAAGCGGACATTGTGATTGCACTCATGAGCCAACGCAGCCTGCACACGTGGTAAAGTATAGTCATTTGGTAGCAGACTAAGCATGAGGTAGCCTGGAATTCCGCCATCTCCGCTATAATCCTTATTGAGTTGTAGCATAGGTTTTTCTGGATTGCCCAATAAAATAGTAAAATGGTAATCCTCAACATCTAAGTCATAGCCAGCCTGCTCAAAAAGCCCAATACTCCTTTTGATGGTATCCTGGCAGTCCTGCCAGAGTCGATCAGAGCTCAGAGAGTCGATAGCTGGTCTATCCTTTTCTGAGAGAGTTGAGGGTAACTGATTCATAAAGCCAAGTAGGAAAAGAGCATCAAATCCTCCAGGATACTTTGCTTTCAGAGGAATGTGTTGCGTTTGGTATTTCATTGCAAAAGGTGCTAATATTTTAGCTCGAAAGCAACCTTCTCTTTTTTCTAAAGGAAGCTCGAGCATCTCTTGGTAAACTTTATCTGAACGAATCATATTGATTTGCATGGTAATCTCCTTTCTTATCTATTATTAGTATAATCCCTTACCTAAGGTCAGAGTCAAGAAGAAAATTGAAATTATATCAAGATTCTAGTAATTGTTAGTAAAAAAACTAGAACTTTCGTATCAGACCATAATTTCAAGTAGGTTTACCCATTTTAAATCGTAACAGAAAAAACCACTACTCCTAAGAATAGCGGTTTTATATGTTTTTTAAGCTACTAATGTAGTTGCTCTATTATTTAAGAGTAACTGAAGCTCCAGCTTCTTCCAATTTAGCTTTGATTTCTTCAGCTTCTGCAGTTGGAACGCCTTCTTTGATGACACCTGGTGCACCATCAACAAGTTCTTTAGCTTCTTTAAGTCCAAGACCTGTGATTTCACGTACAACTTTGATAACGCCAACTTTTTTGTCACCAGCAGCTGTCAACTCAACGTCAAATGAGTCTTTAGCAGCACCAGCGTCAGCAGCACCAGCTGCAGCAACAGCTACAGGAGCAGCTGCAGTTACACCAAATTCTTCTTCGATAGCTTTTACAAGGTCGTTCAATTCAAGGATTGAAGCTTCTTTAATTTCAGCAATAATGTTTTCAATGTTCAATGCCATTGTTATTTCCTCCAAATAAGTTTTTAATTTTATAATCGTTTTTCCGTAGCTAAGCTACGCTGCGTAGCTTAAGATTAAGCTGCGTCTTCTTTGTTGTCTGCAACCGCTTTGACTGCAAGAGCAACGTTGCGCACTGGCGCTTGAAGTACAGAAAGGAGCATAGAAAGAAGTCCTTCGCGGTTTGGAAGAGTTGCAAGAGCAACGATTTCTTCTTTAGATGCGACAGCGCCTTCGATTGCACCACCTTTGATTTCAAGTGCTTCAGCGTTTTTAGCAAAATCGTTCAAGATTTTCGCTGGTGCGATAACATCTTCGTTAGAAAATGCTACTGCAGATGGTCCAACAAATACTGATGCAAGATCTTCAAGACCAGCTTTTTCAGCTGCACGACGCAAGATTGAGTTTTTAATGACTTTATACTCAACTTCGCTTCCACGAAGCTCACGACGAAGAACTGTATCTTGCTCAACTGTCAAACCACGAGCGTCTACAACGACGATAGATGCAGCAGCTTTCATTTTTTCAGCTACTACGTCAACTAGTTCCGCTTTTTTAGCAATAATTGCTTCACTCATTAGTGTGTTCACCTCCGTAATTATTTTGCTTGGGGAATTTTTCCAAAAGAAAAACGCGCCCAAACCTAGACACGAAAGTACAATACGCTTCTTTTTACATGATACGTTTTGTCCTCGGTAGGATCTTTATGAGTCGAGCTCCCCTACTGTCTTAGGCAGTTTTTTCAAACCGTATATAAGTATAGCATAGACAAAAAAAGAATGCAAGATTTTTGCAAACTTTTTTTAAATTTTTTTAAATCTCTACTGTCAAAACTTTGCCTTGCTTAACCACCTGTTCTCCAGCGATATAAACATCATCAACATCACTGGATTTGACTGCATAGACTAGATGCGAGAGCATATTATTCTGAGGTTGAAGATGGATTTTTCCTTGTGGTTGAATGACCAGAAAATCCGCTTGCTTGCCAACTTCTAGGCTTCCTATCTGCTTTTCCATTCCTAGAACCTTAGCTCCTTCGATTGTCAGTGCCTTAAGGGCTGTTTCGATAGGAAATTGGCTGGCATCTCCACTTTTCATCTTTTGAAGAAGGGCTGCTGTCCGTCCTTCCTCGAACATATCTAGATTGTTATTGGAAGCAACCGAGTCTGTCGCAATCCCCACTGCTACTCCTGCTTTTTGCAGTTGGATGATGGGAGCGATCCCTGAGGCCAGTTTGAGGTTACTGATAGGATTGTGGGCGATAGCCACTTGAGAGGTTACCAAACGTTCAATTTCTCGTTCGTTTAGCTCGACCCCATGAGCAAAGACAGACGGATGATCTAAGTAACCTAGTTCTTCTAGAAAGGCGAGAGGGCGTTTGCCGTATCGTTTCAGGATTATTCCTGACTCCTCCTTGGTCTCCGCCACATGGATATGGATAGGAATATTCAGCTCTTTTGCCATATCTAAACTCGCTTCCAGCAAGTCTTTACTACAGCTGTAGGGAGAATGAGGGGCTACCATAACCTTGAAATTTGGATTTTCATATCCTAAGATTTCCTCTATGATGGCTCGGGTTCTGCTCATAGTCTCAGCAGTTGATTCTGCCTCTGAAGAAAAAAGGGTTGGTGAGAAATAACAACGCATCTTAGAGACCTTGACTGCCTGATAAATTTGCTCAATATCCACACCATTGGGATTATACATATCGTTGAAGGTTGTTGTCCCTGACTGGAGCATCTCTGTCAGAGCTTCTTTGACTGCCTTGGTAGTCATGTCGGGAGTAAAGCCTGCTTCTGCTGGCCAGATATAGTCATTGAGCCATTCGTGGAGATTGCTGTCATCCTGAATTCCTCGCAAACCTGTCATAGCAGAATGGGTGTGGCAATTGACCAAACCAGGCATGATCCAGGCTCCCTGATAGTCTATAATCTGCTCAGCTTGCTCTAAAATCTCTGGCTCCTCTTGGCCGACATAGACGATTTGAGAGTCCTTAACGGCTAAAATACCATCCAGATAGACATGGAAATCTTGGTCACAAGTCACGATATTTACATGCTGATAGACTTTCATTGTTTTCTCCTTCTAAGACCCTGATTTTTCTAGCTATTGTAACAAAAAAGTCACCCGAAGGCAACTTTTAGTGTCATTAAGAATTTAAATGGGTAGGAATGACTTATTCAGAGCTAAAGGCCGCAGCTTTTTGCATTTGGTAATACTTGCCCTTTCTATCCATGAGATCCTGATGGTTACCATGCTCCACAATGTCACCATCTACCAAGACAAGAATCAAATCCGCATCCTGAATGGTTGACAAACGGTGAGCAATAATAAAGCTTGTGCGCCCCTTCATGAGTTTGGCAAAGGCATCCTGTACTAGCACCTCTGTCCGTGTATCGATGGAGGAAGTCGCTTCGTCTAAGATAAGAATCTTTGGAATAGCTAGAAAGACTCGGGCGATGGTCAAGAGCTGGGCTTGCCCAACAGAGAGAGATTCTCCTGCATTTTCCAGTTTGGTATCATAGCCTTGGGGTAACTGTTGGATGAAAAAGTCTGCATTGGCTGCCTTTGCAGCAGCAATCACTTGCTCCCGACTGGCATCAGGATTTCCAAAGGCAATATTGTCATGAATGGTCCCTTGCTTGAGCCAGGTTTCTTGGAGTACCATCCCAAACTGCTGTCTCAATGACGCTCGGGTATAATCATAAATGGACTGCCCATCTAACAAGATATCTCCCGAGTTAATAGGATAAAAACGCATGAGGAGATTGATAAGAGTTGACTTACCAGCACCTGTAGGACCAACGATGGCTACCTTGCTACCAGCTGGGATATTGATAGACAAATCCTTAATCAAGATCCTTTCAGGATGGTATCCAAAAGAAACATGCTTAAAGGAAATGGCTCCCTTAACTTGGTCACTGGTCAAGACTTCCTTACCTGTTTCAGCCACCTCTGGACTTTCTAAGACAGCATAGACGCGCTCTGCGCAAGCGAGAGCACTTTGCAACTCAGCTAGCACTGAAGAAATATCGTTAAAGGGCTTGGTATACTGCTGAACATAGTTCAAAAAAGTTACTAAACGCCCAATGGTCAAGGTTGAACCCATCATGATACGATAAGCTCCTACTCCAGCTAGAAGAGCATAAATGAGCGCATTGACAAAGCGAGTCGAAGGATTAACCGTTGAGGAATAAAAGATAGCTGACTGAGAATAGCTTGCGTAGTTGGCATTCGCCTCGTGCAGTCTTTGGATAAACTCTGTCTGAGCATTGAAGGACTGGATAATGGTCTGCTGGCTAAGCGACTCTTCAATCAACTGAGTCTGAATTCCCCTCGTCTCTGTTTGCTTCTGGAAGAGATGATAGGAGCGTTTGGCAATAAAGCGTGAAATCACCATGGACAGCGGCGTCAACAGCAAGACCAAGAGGGTCATGAGGAGGTGAATTTGGAGCATGGCTAGAATACTAACCAAAATCATCAAAACACCAATGAAAAATTGATTGAAAATCATGGTCAAACCAGCTGCCAACTGTTCTATGTCTGTGGTCACACGACTAACCATCTCTCCACTGCCCTGCCGGTTCACAAAAGCAATCGGTAAACGATGGAGCTTATGGATAATTCGCTCTCGCAAGTCTCTGGTATAAGAGAAGATTAGACGATTATAAAGAAGAGGATTGGCCCATTGTACCAGAGTATTTCCTATGACTACCAATATCATCTGAATGAAAATCTGCCAAAAAACTGGTGATGAACCAGCCACTAGAACTTGGTCAATGACCTGTCCAATCAGAATAGGTAGGTAAATTGATAAGCCAACTTGGGCAATAGTTCCTAGAAAGGCAAGGAAAAGGAGGAAAGGATGGTTTGCTAAATCTATGGCCAAACGCTTGAGAGTTTGATTTGCAGTTTGTCGTTTCATGCTAGTCCTCCTTTCCATGTTGGGATGCATTGATTTCGCGATAGACTTGGCTAGTCTTCATCAAGTCATCGTGCTTGCCAACAGCTAGTAACTCACCTTTTTCCAAGAGGAGAATCTGGTCAGCCATACGAAGTGTCGAAGTCCGTTGAGAAATCAAGATTAAACTCGTGTTTGGCAAATTCTCTCGGATAGCTTTCAAGAGATTGGACTCGGTAATGGTGTCGAGGGCCGAGGTCGCATCATCTAAGATGAGAAATGGAGCTTGGCGCAAGACTGCACGTGCGATAGACAGCCTTTGTTTTTGTCCACCTGAGAAATTTCGACCTCCAGCCTCAACCAGGGCATCCAAGAGTCCTTCCTTTTCACTGACAAAATCCTTAGCTTGCGCAATCTCCAAGGCCTGCCAGAGTTCTTGGTCAGATACTTCTTGATTGAAACCCAGAGTCAAGTTGGAACGAATAGTTCCCTTAAAAAGTTCGACTTTTTGAGGCACATAGGCAATCCAAGACCGCCATTGCTCAAGATTACGAGGACTACGTCCATTTCGATAAAGGTCAATACTTCCCTTGTCTGCCGGATAAAGACCAAGTAAGACTTGCACCAAGCTTGATTTACCTGAACCAGTTCCCCCGATTATACCAAGGATCTGCCCTTGATTCATATCAAAGGAAATGTTTCTCAGAGAAGGCTGGGCCGCATCAGGATAGGTAAAGGTTAATTCTTTGACTTGCAAAATCCGATCACCGGTAGCTTGCTTTTGTTCTAACTCTGAATGGATATCCTCTGGAGCTTCGGTAAAAACTTCCTCAATTCGCTTGGCTGAGATATAGGACTGATTGAGAGAATTGATCAGCATAGCTAGCTTAACCAATTCCACCAAAATTTGCAAGAGGTAGTTGATAAGGGCAATAAGAGCACCTTGACTGAGTAAACCTCCTTGAATTGAAATATAGCCCTGCCAGATGATGACGAGAAGAGTTCCATTAACAATCAGATAGGTCAGAGGTGTTAATAAACTAGACCAGAAGCCTGTTTTTTCTTGCAATCTGGCATAAATGTGGTTAAGAGTTTGAAAAATTTGTAACTCTCGTTTTTCCTGACCAAAAGCACGAATAACTCGCATCCCTTGCAATTGCTGGCGTGTTTCCTGAACCAGCTGGTCCGTTTTTTTTCTAAGACTGCTGTAGAGAGGATTGACCAGTCGAGAGAGACCGACAATGACAATCGTCAAAATGACAACCATAACTAAAAACCAGAAAGTCAGCTCAGCCGAGATGCGATAGGCCATAAAGATAGCCCCAAAGACGATAATAGGTGCTCGCAAAAAGAGGCGCAGGAATTGATTGATACCAATCTGTATCTGGTAGGTATCCGAAGTCAAGCGAGTCACCAAGCTAGAAGTTGTCAAACGATCTCTGCTATCCTTGGGTAAGGAAAGAATATGACGATAAAGGTCATCTGTCAGTTCCTTGGCGAATCCAACCGCTGCCTTGGCTGAGTAAAACTGGGCTATCAAGGCCACTAAAACGCCAATCACTGCAAAGATAAGGAGCAGGCCAATCTGCATCCAGAGGTGTCCCTGATCTCTCTGGGGCAAGGACTGGTCAACAATCCCAGCAATCACCATGGGAACCAAGAGTTCAAAAACAGCTTCTAGCAGCTTGAACAGGGGTGCTAGAATCGACTCTTTGATGTAGGGTTTGAAGTAAGATAGTAAGTGTTTCATAAATCCCTTCTATTCTTATTCTGGAAATGAAGAAAGTGGGAAGCCCCACCCTCTCCGTTTTATTTGTTTAAGTAAGGCAATAGATAGCCATATCCTGCCTCTTCCATCTCATCCTTGGCTACAAAGCGCAAGGATGCAGAATTAATACAGTAACGGAGGCCACCTAACTCCTGAGGTCCATCTGTAAAGACATGACCCAAGTGAGCATTTCCTGACCGAGAACGAACCTCGATTCGCTCCATTCCATGGCTCAGGTCCTTGTAATAGTGAATCAACTCCTTAGAAATCGGACGACTAAAACTTGGCCAACCACAACCTGAGGCAAACTTATCCTTAGCAAAAAAGAGTGGCTCCCCTGTCGTGATGTCTACATAAATCCCCTCTTCAAAAGTTTGGTCATAAGCATTACTAAATGGAGCCTCTGTAGCAGCTTCTTGCGTAACACGGTAAGACTCTTCAGTTAAGCTTTCCTTCAACACCTCTTGACTAGGTTTTTCATAGTTGGCTGCGTCAATCAATGGCTTCTCAGCATCGGTCACATCGATATGACAATAACCGGAAGGATTTTTCTTGAGATAGTCTTGATGGTAGTCTTCAGCCAAAATGTAGTGATGAAGTTTCTCCACTTCTACTGCAATCTTTCGACCCAGCATACGCTCCTGCTCCTGCACCACTGTGTAGATAGCTGGCAAGTCTGCTTCATCCTGATAATAGATTCCCGTTCGATATTGGCGACCACGGTCATTTCCTTGCTGGTTGATAGATAAAGGGTCAATGACACGGAAATAATAAAGTAAAATCTCTCTGAGTGACACAGCCTTCTCATCATAAATCACTTGAACAGTCTCTGCATGGTCTGTTTCCTTGAGCAACTGGTAATTGGTCGTTTCGACTTGGCCATTAGCGTAGCCGACACTGGTTGCTAGCACTCCAGAAATTCGTGAAAAATACTCCTCTAGGCCCCAAAAACAACCACCTGCCAGATAAATTTCTGACATCTTTATTTCTCCTTTATCAAGTTTTTAACTAATACTCTTCGAAAATCTCTTCAAACCACGTCAGCTTACATCTGCAACCTCAAAACAGTATTTTGAGCTAACTTCGTCAGTTCTATCCACAACCTCAAAACACTGTTTTGAGCAACCTGCGGCTAACTTCCTAGTTTGCTCTTTGATTTTCATTGAGTATAAACTTCTTTTCAAAAAAAGGATAGGAAGCCCCCTAGTCGAGACTTTCCCCATCCTATCTTCTATTCTTTATTTTTCTTGGACACGAACACCTTGGGTATCCACCTTCAAATCATGAAGTTTGCCTTTGAAAGACTGCTTTTGCAATTCTGCCTTAATCGCCGGCATCTTGTCATGAGAAGCCAGAACCATAACCGTCGGCCCGGCACCAGAGAGGTAGGTCGCATAGGCACCATTCTCTTTGGCTACTTGCTTAATCGTCTCAAATTCTCTCACTAGTTCCTGACGATAACGCTCGTGGAAGAGGTCCCCCTCGATTGCTTGTCCAGCTGTCACCATGTCTCCTGCCAACAAGGCTGCAACCGCCACATTGGCGATAGAACTAGCTGCAACAGCTTCCTTGTAGGACAATTTCTTAGGCAAGACACCGCGGCTGTCTCGAGTGCGCAATTCATAGTTGGGAATATAAGCTAGAAAATCACACTCTGGGAAGGCAGCCACAATCGCTGAAACATTTCCTTCAACAGAACTTGCAATAACGAGATTGCCGTAAATTGCTGGAGCTACATTGTCAGGATGTCCTTCAATCTTGGTAGCCAACTGCAATTTGTCGTGGTTAGATAAGTTGAGATTGCCCAGTTGGTTAGCCAGTTCAATTCCAGCAACGATAACCGAGCTAGAAGAACCCAAACCACGCGCCAAGGGAACATCACTGGTCATTTTCAAGCGTCTCGGTTGCAAGTCAGGCGCAATTTGCAAGGCAATCTTAAGCAAAAGATTACGCTCGTCATGGGGAATCCATTTGCCAATCTGGTGTTCAATCAACCACTCATCCCGTTCTTCACAAACCTCAATTTGAAGATACTTGGTTACAGCTACACCAACCGAATCAAAACCTGGCCCAATATTGGCACTGGTTGCAGGTACAATAATCTTCATCCTATTCTCCTAACACCTTGAAGGTATTCAAGAGGTCAAATTCTGAAGCTTTGGCCAACTCTGCTGAAACATTCTCAAGTTGTGCTTTATTAATCTTATGAGTGATAATCACTACACGCGCCTTGTCACCCTCTTTGCCATCTTGGAGGATTTGCTTGAAGGAAATATCTTGAGCGTTGAAAATCTCAGCCAATTTCAAGACCTGACCTTTTGAGTCTGGAGCCAAGATTGAGAAGTAGTAATTAGCTTTGACATCTTCTGGATTAGCCAAGACCAATTCACGGCTATATTCGTTGAAGTCTTTACCAATAGTACCATCATTCAAGCGACGAACGATACGGACAATGTCTGCTACAACACTTGTTGCAGTTGGTTTTTGACCCGCACCTGGTCCGTAATACATAGACTCACCGATACCGATAGATTCTACAAAGACTGCGTTCATTACCCCATTCACACTGGCAAGTGGATGTGCTTTAGGTAGGAAGGTTGGAGTCACTTCTGCAGCAATACCTGAAGGAGTTTCCTCGATAGAACCAACCAATTTCACTACATAGCCCAAGTCTTGGGCTACAGCTACGTCTTCTGGTGTGATGTTACGGATTCCCTTGTGGGCTACATCGTCAAAGGCAACCTTCATACCAAAAGCAAACTGGCTCAAAATCACCATCTTGTAGGCTGCATCAATCCCATCAACGTCATTTGTAGGGTCGCTTTCTGCAAATCCAAGTCTTTGAGCTTCAGCCAGAGCATCATCGTAAGACCAGCCTTCTTCGACCATCTTGGTCATCATGAAGTTGGAAGTTCCGTTAACGACACCAAGAACGCGCGTGATTTTATCAGAAGCCAATGAATTTGCTAGAGTGCGAAGAATTGGAATCCCACCAGCAACAGCTGCTTCGTAGTAAAGTGCTACATTATGCTCTTTAGCGATTTCTAACAATTCTGCACCATGGACAGCCAAAAGGTCCTTGTTAGCAGTAACAACGTGTTTCCCAGCTTCTAAGGCACGAGTGATAAAGGTTTTAGCTGGTTCGATACGTCCCATCAATTCCACTACAATGGTAACATCTTTGTCTGCTAAAATATCATCTACATTGGTCACAAAGTTAAAGTCATTTCCTGCTGCAAGCAAGCGGTTCTTCTCATCTTCATCCTTGACCAATACCTTGGCTACTTCAATCTCAGAATGAGCTGACTGAACGATTTTTTCTCCATTTTCCTTTAGTAGGAATGGCACACCACTTGCAACGGTACCAAATCCGAGTAAAGCAATTTTAACTGTCATGTTTGTCTCCTAGAAATTTTCTGATATAGCCATTATAACAGAATTTTATGAAAATTCCTATTATAGTAAATCACTATTTCAGTCTAGTAAAGAAAAAACGAATCCCATGATTCGTCTTTCTTGATAAATGAAAATTGATTTTAAAAATTATGAACAAATCTTTTGCAGACCGAGAACTGCGTCATGGTTAATCAATATTTGCCCATACTCTTGCAAGACTGAACGACTGATGTCACTGTCGTCTGCAAACTCACGCATACGAGCCAAGAGCCAAGCCGGATATGGACTTGGATGATTTTCCACATCGACTAAGATTGTCAAATAATAGTGTCCATTCATCTTATAGAGTTCAGATGTTTCCATCTGGTAGTTAACCGTCTTTGCAAAAGCAACTAAGTCAGCAAGGCTTGCAAAGCGTAGGATATAGTAGATATAAGGTTCTTTCTTATTCTCCGTCTCCTTGTCTGCCTGCTCTTGCTCTTCTTCCTTTGCTTCGACCTGCTCTAGAGATTGGATGGCCTCAATATCGTCCTTGGTCTTATCTGCAATGCTCTTTTCCAAGGTTTTGAGAAATTCATCTGGCGACATTTGGGCTAATTCTTCCATGTCTGGTAGATCTGCCAAATCTTCAAAATCCAAATTTTGGTCAATCTTGGACTTGGTCACAAAGACGTCGACCTTATCAGGTTTTGGCGTCACGCGGAAACTCAGCATGCCACTATCCAAGAAATTGTCTGGCATCTCTAACTCATCTAAAATAGCATAGAAAAACTCTTCGGTTTTTTCCTGAGGAACGAGAAAGTCTGCAATCTCCATTCCCCGATCCATCAAATCATCTAAAGTCATCGTGATTTTTAGTGTTGTATCACTGATTTGTTTCATCTTCATATCTAGTAACCTCATACTTTCAGTCTATCTATTATACTAGATTTTTACGATTTTATCAAAAGAATGAAGCGAGAATGTGATATAATACTAGATATGATTTTAGATTTAAGAAAGAATGTTCAATGAAAAATATAAAAGTAAATGCCTTGGCCAGCTTGCTGGTCAATATTCTCAATATCGTTTTTCCACTGATAACCAATCCTTATCTGACGCGGATTCTCAGCAAATCCAATTACGGTTATTTCAATACAGCCAATACCTGGGCAAGTTTTGTTATTCCACTAGCTGCCTTTGGAATATACAACTACGGGATTCGAGCTATTAGTAAGGTCAAGGATGACAAGAATAAAATCAACTACGTCTTTTCTAAGTTGTTTTATATCTCGGTTTTTACCTCTCTCCTGACGACAGGTATCTACTTCCTCATTATCTTCTTTGACACCAGCATTGAGAATCTGAAAGTTCTCTACTACATCCTAGGGGCTCAAGCACTCTTCCAATTTCTCAATATCGAATGGATGAACGAGGCTTATGAAAACTATGCCTTCATCCTCTACAAAACGTTAATTATTCGAATTACCATGCTGGTCGCTATCTTCGCCTTTGTTAAAACGGCAGATGATATTGTTCCTTATGCTATCGTTATGACAGCGACCACTATCCTCAACTACCTGCTCAGTTTTCTTTGGATTAAGAGAGAAGTTTCTTTTGTTAAGATTGGTTTCGTCGAATTAGCTAAAGCTTCTAAACCGCTCTTCACTATGCTTCTCTTAGCAAATGCTAATATGCTTTATACCTTGCTAGATAGAATGTTTATCACCAAGGGACCGGATGAGAACTATATTTCCTACTATACAATTGCCTATAGTATCGTCATGCTGATTGCCAGTGTCTTGAGTGGAGCTATCAACGTCAGTATTCCACGCCTTGGCTACTATCTCGGTAAAAAGGATTACAAGTCCTATAATTATCTCGTGAATCAAGCGGCATCCTTATTCTATTTCCTTATGGTTCCAACTAGTATCGGGATCATGATATTGGGACGGTACGCAACTGTTATTTATTCTTCTGAAAAATATCTTGAAGCGGGTATCGTAACTAGCGTCTTCGCTTTTCGTACCATCATTTGGGCTATAGAGTTGATTCTTGGTAAACAGATTATCTTTATCAACGACCATGAAAATCGCTTAACTGCCTTCTACTTCCTTGGTGGTGGGGCTAATATACTATTAAATAGCATCTTGTATTTCAATAATATTTTTGCACCTGAGTATTACATCGCTACGACCATTATCGCAGAAACTATCGTTGTTTTACTTGAAATTCATTTTATCAAGAAACACCAACTGATTAGTTTAAAAGAAATTTTTATAACCTTAACACGTTATAGCATTATATCCCTTGGTTTTATCCCAATCTTCTATATTTTCAAGATGATTTTCCAAATCAATTCCTACACAGTAAACTTCAATATGATTCTCATGGTTCTGTCTACCGTAGCAACTTGTGGTATCTATTACCTCTTGACCCTCTTTATTACCAAAGACAAAACACTCCACTATGCACTGAACCTTGTACTTGCTAAATTAAAACGAAATTAAAAAAATCCCCTACTGATAAATTAGTTGTCAGTAGGGGATTTCTTCTTTATTCGTTTTCTTTCTTTTCAGAAGCGTTGGCTTCTAGATTTGAATCTTGTTTAGGTTGTTCAACAATAGAGGAATTAGCTTCTTGTTTCTGTTCTGGCTTGACTGCATCGCTATTTACAGCAGCAACAGCCTGTTTCCAGATTCCTTCTTCGTTTACTTTGTAACCATCAGGTGTTGTTGCGTTCTTCAACAAAGAACCATTAGCTTGGAAATAGTACCAATTACCATCAAACTGTTTCCAACCTGTTTGCATAGCTCCTGATTCATCAAAGTAATAATGATCACCATTTACTTTATGAAGGCCAACCAACATGATCCCATCTTCAGGATTTAGATAATACCAGACGCCTTTGTCTTTTATCCAACCAGTTTTCATGGCTCCATTTGATTCAAAGTAACGGTAATGATTATCAAACCATTTCCAGCCAGTTTGCATGGCACCAGATTTGCTAAAGTAATATTGCTTACCATCTACTTGATGGAGGCCGACTAACATAACGCCTTCCTTACCTTCAAGATAATACCAGGCATCACCATCTTTTAACCAACCCGTTTGGAGTGCGCCCGACGTAGCGTAATAATGCCAAGAATCATTTGACCACTGCCATCCAACTTGCATAGTACCTGCAGAGCTGAAGAAATAGTTCTTACCGTCAATCTCTTTAGATCCTACAGCCATGATACCTGTTTCTGGATCCAAATAATACCATGATTCTTTATCTTTCAACCAACCAGTTTTCATAGCTCCTGAGTTCGTATAGAAGTACCAGCTATTTTCTTGCCACTTCCAGCCAGTCTGCATGGCACCACTAGCATTCAAATAGTAACGAACACCATTTATATCTTGTCTACCAGTTAACATGATGCCATCTTTATCCAGATAATACCATGTTTCCTGATCCTTGACCCAGCCGGTTTTCATAGCTCCAGAACTTGCAAAATAGTTCCAGTGACCATCAACAAAGGCCCAGCCAGTTTGCATGATACCTTCTTGATTAAAGTAGTATGTGCTTCCATTGATATTCTTTTTACCGATGGTCTTTAGCCCATCCTCATCATAGAAATACCAATTTGAATCAATCTTTTGCCAAGTTGAAGGCTTACCTGCTGTTTGGAGTGCACCACTTTCGCTAAAGAACATCTTCTTGCCATTATAGACTTGATGTCCTGTTAGCATCTTCCCATCTGCTGCAAAGAGATACTTTTTCCCTCCGATTTCAGAGAGCTCGCTAAATCGTCTAGCACCATTTGATTGGATATAATACCAAGAGTCATCTAGTTTGAACCAACCACCAGTTTGCATTTTACCATTTTGGTTCAGATAGTAATCATTCCCTTTGGCATTTTCTCCCCAGTCGTCGTTAAGGTGAAGCCAGCGACCTGCTTGCATTTGTCCTTTTCCATTAAAGAAATAAGTGGCTCCGCCAATCTCTCTCCAGCCGATAGCCATTTCTCCGTCAGTCAAACGATATTTCCAATAGCCATCTTCTTGATACCATTTTTCGTCAACTACAGGGATATCAGGGAAGGTATTTGAAACATTAGCAAATCCTTTATCGCTAATATCAAAAACGGTAGCGTCTTGAGTTTGGCTCGCAGCATGAAGAACCTGAATATTTTTCTTCTGAAGGTATTCTCTGGTTGAAGCAACATTAATATCTCCACCAGTTGTCTGAATAATCATTTTTGGTGATAAGTTTTCAAGGAAATTAATCGTATTTGAAATTGTCGCATCATAATGATGGTTCCATTTCATCATATCAACCTTGCCGATAACTGGACCTAACTTATCTTCTGCCCCTTCGGCATTATCCAAATCTCCACCAAGATAGATTCTCTTTCCTGCCACAGTCACTACTGAAACAATGGAGTTGGAGTTATCATCTCGAACTTTTTTCAGATTCCCGTCAGCATCATATTCATTCTTATAGTTGTAGAGTTGGATATCCATATCACTTAATTTTAGATGGCTATCCTCATCTGAAATATTCTGGATAAGAGTAACTCCCCGTTTTTGAGCTGCTCTCAAAGCATTATCATAATTAAAAAGATTATCCCATAGTCCCCAGTTTGCTGTAATCCGATCATCTGAATATTTTTTCAAATAAAACTTACCGACTTGATATCGATTGAGTATTTCGTCTGCTCCACCAATATGGTCACTATGAACATGAGTTCCTATAATAAAATCTAATTTTTTTACACCTATTTGATCCAAGTGGCGAATCAATCGATCCTCCAATACTTGATAATTTCTCATGGAAATTCCCCAGCGGCTTGGATAGCGCGGGTCACTCCCATCAGGAAAATCATAGTCTTCACCCATATCAATCAAAGCATAGTGACCATTGCTTTCCAGAAGGATGGCGTCACTCCCAGATTTTGCTTTAGTATTTATGAAATGGATACGATTGCCCGAACCTGCTGAAATGGTATCTGCATTTACTCCTTGCGATAACTGAATCAGTAATAGAAAGACTGCGAGAACACTATAGCTGACTGATTTTAATAACCATTTATTTTTCACCTTGAAAACTCCTTTATCTTAACAATAAGCAACTTTTACTAATCTAATCAATCCAGTAGTTTTTATCCCCTCCTGGGACTTGTTGCTCAATAGGCGGTGGAGTCATATAGTTTTCTCCAAATTCGTAGACAAGTATTTCATGGTATTTTCTCGGAACCTTGACCACGATGTTTTCATAAGGCATATCAATCAAATCATAGAGCCATTCTTTTTTTATACCATTTGGATAATAAGGGTCATAGATAGTACAAGTTAGATCTGTTGCTTGATCTACACTATACTTCAAAGCAAGGCACTCTAATTTTTGATTCCATAGCTGTGGGGAAGTTAAGCGGAAAATAGCTGATCCCATATAACGAGGGAGGTTTTTAAGTCCACCATTCTCAGACTTGATCCCTTTAAAATTCAAAGAAGAAAGGCGAATGAAATATTTGTAGAGCTTCATTTTCTTACGGTCACTTTCCTGTGTTACGACACCATCATATGGAAAAATGTCAACGCAAGTTCCCAATACGACCGTTGGGTCTACGAGGTTAGCATCTCGACGAGTCCTTACATCATAGACTCTCATATAACTGTATGGATATCCCTTTGTTTCTCTGAATGAAATCAATTTGTAGTAGGGATGATTTTCATTTTGTAAAACCTTATACAGTTTTTCAAATTCATCACGCGCCAAGG
The DNA here is from genome assembly GCF_002289235.2 of Streptococcus sp. FDAARGOS_256. Lineage (GTDB taxonomy): Bacteria > Bacillota > Bacilli > Lactobacillales > Streptococcaceae > Streptococcus. The sequence goes on along the minus strand of NZ_NTGM02000001.1, from coordinate 387,569 downwards.
AAATATCTGTATCATCATCCCAAGGGATAAATCCTTTATGGCGTACAGCTCCTAGTAAGGTTCCAAAATCAATAAAGTATTTGATTTGATGTTGTTCACAAAGATCATGTAGATACTTTAAAATATCCAATTCTACTTGCTTGATTTCTTCAAGAGTTAAAGTTCTTTCAGACATAGGTTCTATTCTCCTAAATTTGACTATATTTTTAAACGTTTCTTAATCCCAATCTCGTCATTTAGACCTTTTAACAATCTTCCATAATTTAAAATCATGATGAGATACTCTTTGTTCAACTGGTGGCAACTGCATATAGTCTCCGTAGTCTGAGGTCAAAATTTCATGATAGTTTTTCGGAATGGTAAATTCCTTACCTTCAAATATTCCAGTAGTAACTTGTTCCAGCCATTCACGTCTCCACACTGGTTTGTTCATATCCTTGTAGATAAGATAATCCACCTGCTCATAATCTGAGACTTTACGGGATTTTGCAAGCTCTTCAATCTGGGCAACGTATTTGTTTGTATTGGTGAAATAGAAAATAATAACTGACACATAACGTAGCAGTGAATTCAGTACACTTTTTGTATTGGTAATGCCTTTGAAGGTGTAGCAACTCAATTGACGTTTCTTTATCAGTTTCGTCATCTTGTTTTTAAATTGTACGTCATCCTCGTAGCCATCTACAGGGAAAATATCTACATAGATTCCCATATTCGAATCGATGCGAACATCTTCTTCTAGCAAGTAAGTATGGTTATCCTGCACTTTCATGAAGGGATAGACATAGTTGAGATTATTTTTATAAGACATAACTTCGTAACGTTCATCACGGTTAGCGATAAGGTAGTCTTGCAATTTTTCATAATCCTCTCGTAACATGCAGATATCCATGTCATCATCCCAAGGGATAAATCCTTGATGGCGAACAGCACCAATTAGACTTCCATATGCTAAGAAATACTTGACCCCAATTTTCTGACAAACTTCATGAATATACTCCATGATTCCAAGTTCCATCTCTTGAATTTCTTTAACATCTGTTACTTCTTGGTACCGAACTCCTTCATCTCGTTTGCAGACTACGAGTCCATAGCCAATCGCTAGCCAGAAGATGATATTAATAAAGTTGGTTGAATACATAATCTGACTTTCAAATAATTGACCAAACAAGATACCAAAGAAAAGAATCATGATCAATTTATCAGTATGTTTCTTGGAAACAATCAAATACGTTAAAAAGCGCTTGATGACATAAGCCAGTACAAGAAGGAAGGATACCAAACCTAGAACTCCCGAACTGACAAATATGGTCACAAAAATGTTATGGAAATTCCCACCAATAAGGGAGTTTTGAATCTCAAATTTACTGAAATATTCTGTGTAGTAATCTGGAACATTTCGTACACCATAACCAAAAATTGGTTTGGCACTTCCCATCTTGATGGCATTTTTCCAGATATAGGTTCTACCACTTGGTGTTGTTTCAATCAGATGGAGCTCACCGTTTTTCTTAGTAACAGACGAATCTGTTTCAGCATAGGATTGTCCTTTGTTTAAATCTAAGACAGTCGCAGTTTCAGATGAGATATAGATTGAAGTTACATAGCTTAATCCAATATTAGTTGCAGTAATCAGCAAACCAGCAACTATAAAAGTGAGGAATCGTTTAACGATACTTCCTCTAGTAGCAAAGAAACTATAGAGTCCAATCATGAGAAGTAAAGAAAGTAAGGCTCCTCGACTTTGCATCATAGCAAAGTAAACGAATTGAATCACATTGTTCAGTTTAAGATAAACAGAATATTTACTTCCTTTATGGATCAAATACATAGCCAAAATAATGCTAATGTATGAAAATATCGCACTAGCATTTGGATTGACAATCCCCCACAGACGGCCATTCATGACACCATAGTAATAAGATTGTTCGCCAATCTTAAATAGGATAAGGACTCTGCTTACCAATAAACCAAACGCAAAAATTGCTGAAGAAAAAGATACAATTTGAACCGTATAGGCAATCCAGTCAAATAATTTTTTAAGTTGCCCTGATTGTAACATGGTAAATAATAAAACATAAGTTACCATGAAGAGGATTTCAATCACATTTCCAATCAGATGTCCAGAGCGATTGAAAATAGCTGATAGCAGATGACTTCCAGCTAAGAGTCCAAATAAGGATAGAAATTTGCGATCTGCTGTGATTTCTTTCCACTTAAACAATAAGGTATAGCAAATATAAAGCACTACAATCGCTGACAATCCCTTGTAGAGGGGATTTGCTATCTTATAAACCAGTGAACTCATACTTAAAATCGAAATGAAAACAAATAGATACGCAATCCATAGTTTTGATTTTTCAAAGTATTCATCCATTTTTGAAAAATTCATTTTCAACTCCTTCTCATGATATTAGTTTTTTAATCCAACAATTTTCTTATATAGCCATGGAGAAATGACAAGTGAAAGGACCGCTACCTTGCGAAAAGTGGTGAAATAAGCATCTTTCCATATTTCGCGTCGATGCTGAACAATCCAAGTCCTCAGCTCGGCTTTCTCCTTTTGATACTCTTCACGTGAAGTAAAGATAATTTTATCGTAAACTGTGATGTACGACCAACATTCTCTGTTTATTAATTCGTATTTCAAATTAGGAAAGGCTTGTGAAACTTGAGCAATTATTTGCTGATAAACTTCTATTGTGTCAAATACATATCGATTAACAGATGTTGTTGCACTTCCCTCACGATGATCATAATAATAAACAGGTTTGTCAATAAAGACGCAACTACATCTTGTCTTTAGTAGCAATTCAGTTAAAAATAAGGCATCTTCAGCTAGGTGATAATTTGTATTAAACTTTTCATCCGCAAGCAGGTCTCTCTTAAACAGTTTTGCAACTGGAAAAAATGACGTTCTGGTAGTCATCAGTAGTTCCTTCATGGTTTCTTCTGTTGACCAGAGTTCTGTTTTTCCAGAATGTGAAGGTATATCAGTTACAATGCCGTTTTTGATATGGTGCAGAGGAGCAATTGCAAAGCCTACATTCACCCCTTCAACTGCACTTGCTAAAGTAGCTAGGTAATCCTGGGTAACGAAATCATCGCTATCAATAAAGGTAACCCAAGAACCCGTCGCTAGCTGAATTCCCATATTTCTAGCATTTGAAACACCAGAATTTTCGATATGATAAACCTTGATATTCTCATACTGAGATGCTAAGTGATCACAGATCTGTCCACTAGAATCAGTAGAACCATCGTTGATTAGGATTAACTCAAAATGGGCATAAGTCTGTTGAAGAATCGACTCCACACATCGCTCCAGATAGGCTTCTACATTGTAGACCGGAACGATAACGCTTATTTTTTCTCCCATCATGCTCCATATTCTCCCTTGTACTCTGTGTAGCTCTTGTCCATGTCTGCTATAATAGCATCATGATGCGGTACTTGCTTGTCTGCTGGTGGCGGTGTCATATAGTCCCCAAAAGCAGTGCTGAGATAGGCATCATAGCCGACTGGGATGGGCATCTCAGTTCCTTCAAATGGCAAGAAAAGATTGTCCTCAAAGGATGCGATTGGGTATTTGTTTCGCATGTAGCCGGGACCTGAGCATAATTCCGTAATTCCATCGCTCTCAGCCAGACCATACTTGGTCATTTCTTTTTCAGCTTTTTTCCAAATGCGATAACGTAGAGATTTTGGAGTCAGGCCGAGTAAGATACGACTTCCCCATTTCATGACTGCACCATGCTTTTCTGGGATAGTTTGCGCACAAAAGAGTGAATAAATCAGGGCCCAACGAACTTGTTTCTTACGCTCAGCTAGATTTTTAGGATAATAATCTAAAGGTAAAACATCCAAGGCCAAACCGTGTGGCAAATCCAAATCCTTCTGATAAGGCTTGATACAAGTGGTTTCCTTATCACGAATGGTAATAAAAAGGTTACGGTCTACAAAATCTTTGTTACTCTTTGACAAGAAATAACGCTCATCTGCATAACGAGGCCATAGTTCTGCTAATTTTTCATAGTCCTTACGTGGCATGAAAAAGTCTAGATCATCATCCCAAGGAATGAAACCTTTATTACGAAGGGCACCAATGGCTCCTCCACCACAGAGATAGCACAACAAATCATGTTCTTTACAAAATGCGACGAAATATTCAGCCATTTCCAGACTACGAGCCTGAATCGCTTTCAAATCACTCATGTCTCTCCTCTTCTGTACAATAACGAGTTATATCATTTTATTATACCATAAAAAAGCCCTAAAAATCCATCAGATACTAAGAAAAATCAAAGCCTAAACCACTTTTTTACTGGTGATTCAAACTTTGATTTTTTTATAGCATTCTATCTCATTCCCATTTGGGCGAGTTTGGTCTGGTATTTATTTTGATCGACCAGAAGACCTTGTCCGCCGTAGATATCATAAGCATCTACCCAGTCACCAAGTTCTGGAACGGTAAGTCTTTCAATGCCATTTTGAGCACCTTCTAGGACAGATAAGCCATTGGTCAACAAGAAGCTATATGGTAGATTTGTTGAAGTCATTCCAAAGACTTTTCCAAGTGCCTCTGATCCCGTAAAGAGCTTGGTTGGATCTTTAATCTGCTCAAGAACAGCTGACATGACTTGTTGCTGACGTTTGGTACGGCCATAGTCTCCCTCATCATCATCACGGAAGCGAGCATAGTTCAGCAAGGTGGATCCATTCATTTGCTGTTTTCCAACTTTGATAGTTTGAGTTGGCGACTCTGTCTCTGTTGCATGAAGGTCATCTCCGACTGTGGCTTCTGTCAGAGGTTGACCATTCAATGTTGAGAATTGAGCATCAATCGTTACTCCGTCAGGGAAGAGGGTATCTATAGCTGTTGCAAAAGCCTGGAAGTCGACTAGGGCATAGTACTTAATATCCAAGTCAAAGTTGTCTTTTAGAACCTTGCGGACCATTTCTGCCCCTTTTTGCCCTTCTTGTTCCCCAAGTTCATAAGCAACATTTAGTTTGTTATCCGTCTGTTTCTGACCATTTACAATCTTACTGTACCCGTCGATATAAACTAAGTTGTCACGCATAAAGCTGACTAGTTTGATCTTCTTATCCGATCCACTGACATTCAGCACCATGATCGTATCGGTACGGGTTTCTGCACTATTTTGACCGATACGGCCATCTGTCCCCATGACTAGGATATTCACACCGTCTTTGGTATCCTGACCGTTAAAGACCTCTACTTGAGCTGCCTTGGCGTCAGCTAGCTTATTTGTTGGATTGGCTGCTGACTGGAACCCTCTAAGAAACATGAAAATCATCCCTGCAAGCACACAGGTAATCAACAGCAAGAACCAAGTCAGTATTCGTTTGAAGCGAATTCTTCTCTTTTTCTTTTTGACTTTAGGTTGAGGAGCTACTTTTTCACGTTTCTTAGACCGGCTTCTACTGCCATAAGTCGGAAGATCAATATCTCTACCCCAAGTTTCTTCTTTTTCTTCTTGGTGGAAATGGTGAACTTCAGAATTGGGACCTGCCATTTTCTGTTGCAGATAATCAAATTCCCTCCGTTCACGGTCGTTGAGGTAATGAATATTTTTGAAGAGATAGTCATAACGTAACTGCTCGTGATGACTTAAAGGATTTTCTTTGCTCATTGACTCTCCTTTTCTATATCAGTTATGGTAAAAATCGGGTAGGTTCCCAGTATCTTGTGCTGGATTCCAATAGCTTCTAGTTCTTGTCTGGCAAAATGAACCAGCTCTTTGTCACTATAGTCTACATCGATAATGAAAAAGTATTCTCCCAAGGCTGTTTTAAGGGGGCGACTTTCAATCTTTGTTAAGTCAATCCCTCTCCAAGCAAAGGTCGAAAGTGCCTTGTAAAGAGCACCAGGTAGGTTGTCTGGTAAGGTCAAGGCCAAACTCATTTTTTCAGCTTGTGAGTTCAAAGGAATCTTCGGTATCTCTGCCCCTAACACCCAAAAACGTGTGAAATTGGCTTCCATTTCCTGAATATCCTCTGCAATCAATTCCAAGCCATATTCTTCAGCTGAACTTTTAGGAGCAATAGCTGCATAAGGCTGATCTGGATGTTCCGAAATAAAGCGGGCCGCGTAGGCTGTACTAGCAGTCACCTCGATTTGAGCCTCTGGATAGTGTTCATCGATGAATTTTTTTCCCTGAGCCAGAGCCTGAGGATGAGAAAAAATTTTCTCAATTTTTGACTGACCTGGAACTGCCATCAGTTGCTGGTGAATGGGTTGAACAATTTCTGCAACTGCTTGGATGCGAGCCTGGTGAAAAAGGTAATCCAAACTTTCATGGACACTACCTTCAATGGAGTTTTCAACTGGCACCACAGAATAGTCCACCAAGCCTTGTTCATAGGCCTTGATGACATCTGTGATATTGGTAAAAGCCTGCAATTCCTCTTTGGGAAAGGCTGTCTGCACAACATGATGCGAAAAAGATCCCTTGGGACCTAGATAGGCAATTTTCATCTCAGTTCCTCTGTAATTTCCTCTGGGCTTAACTTGGTCACATCTAGAACCCGACTGGCTACTTCCTCATACCAAGCCTGTCTTTCTTGGAAAATAGTTGCCAGTTCTTCCTTACTTTTGTTAAGAAACAGCGGGCGCTGATTGTCCTTATCAGCTGCGATACGTTGGTAGAGGGTTTCAAAATCTGCTTTTAGGTAGATGTTATTAGGATTGGTTTTGAGCAAGTCGCGATTTCTCTGAGAAATGACAACTCCTCCGCCAGTTGACACAACTCGGTCCGTTTTTAGTAAGTCAGCTAGGACTTCTGACTCTACTTGACGAAAGGCCACTTCTCCCTTTTCAGCGAAGAAATCCGCAATGGACATGCCCAAACGTTCCTCGATTAATGCATCCATATCGATGTAGTCTAGGTCCAATCCTCTAGCGATTGTCGATTTGCCGGCCCCCATAAATCCGAGTAATAACTTAGCCATGAATCAAGCTCTCCAAATCATCAAAGAAGGTAGGATAGCTGGTATTGATAGCTTCAGCACGGTCAAGTTCCACTTCTCCATCAGCAACCAAGAGGGCTGCAATAGCTGTCATCATTCCGATTCGATGGTCACCAAACGTATTGACTCTAGCGCCATGAAGGATTGATTTCCCTTTGATAATCATCCCATCTGCTGTAGGAGTGATATCCGCCCCCATGCTATTTAAGGCATCTGCCACCACTTGAATGCGGTCGGTTTCCTTGACCTTGAGTTCCTCAGCATCCTTAATGACCGTTACACCTTGCGCTTGTGTCGCGAGAAGAGCAATAATGGGCAATTCATCAATCAAACGTGGAATCAAGGCTCCACCTATCTCCGTTCCTTTCAGGTCTGAAGACTCGACAGTCAGGGTTGCTGATTTAGCAACTGGATCAATTTCAGTTATTTCTAGTTTTCCTCCCATGGCACGAATGATATCAATAATACCAGTACGCGTTTCATTGATGCCCACATTCTGCAGCACCACACGAGAGTTTGGAACAATCAAACCTGCGACCAACCAAAAGGCTGCACTGGAAATATCTCCTGGAACAACTACCTTTTGTCCGGTCAGTCTTTGTGGTCCTTGAACTGTGATTTTCTTACCATCCACACTTAAATGGCCACCAAATTGTTGCAACATATCTTCGGTGTGGTTACGAGTACATTCTTTCTCGATAATAACGGACTCCCCCTGAGCCTGCAAGGCTGCAAATATCAAGGCAGACTTGACTTGCGCAGAGGCGATTGGCAACTCATAGTGAATCGGTTTTAAATTTTTCATCCCTTTCAAGTGCAGAGGAGGCAAGTCTCGCTCTGTTTGACCAGAAATGCTGACTCCCATTTTTTTCAAGGGAAGGGTCACACGGTCCATAGGACGTTTGGATAGACTGTCGTCTCCAAACATCTCTACTTCAAAATCAGCCCCAGCAAGGACACCAGAAATCAGACGAATCGAGGTGCCAGAATTCCCCATATCCAAGGCGTTTTGCAGAGCTTTTAAGCCATCCATGCCTACACCTTGAATGGTAATAACCCCATCTTTGTCCTCAATTTCAACACCAAGGTCACGAAAAACCTGCATGGTTGAAAGCACATCCTCTCCACGCAGAATATCATAAACCTTAGTCTCGCCCTCAGCCAAACTTCCAAAAATAATCGAACGATGGCTGATAGACTTGTCACCTGGAACCCGGATACTGCCATGTAAGTGGCGAATGTTTGTTTTTAGTTTCATAGTTGACCTCATACTTGCAATACTTTTTCTTATTTTATCACAAAAAAGCCAGAAATTCCTGAAATTTCTGGCTTTTATACAGATAAAATACTATTTCAATAATTCTGAAACAGGTTCAAAGACAATTTTTTCAATGTCAGAAAGGTAAATGGACAATTGTTGCTGTTTGGCAAAGAAATCTGACAAAAGAGCGTTCTCTTGGATTTGTTTGCTAAAAGACTGCATCTTTTCTTGGAAAGAGGCGTCTGGCATTTGTCCCGTTTGCGCCATGACTTGGATTTCTTGCTGGAAAGCGAGGTAGTCTGCAAAAATCTTGCTAGCTTGTTCATCAGCTTGGATGGCATCTTTTGCTGCCTTAACTGCCTTGTATTCTGGTAATTCACGTAACCCGCGGCTAAGTTCATTTGCACTATCGTAAATATTTGACATGATTTTCTCCTTATTTGATGACGACTGTATAGTCTGTATTTTCTGTAATTAAGCGTTCAGCTCGTTCTAAATCTTGAGCATTTTTAAATGAAATTTGTAGAATCCCGTGAACATCTTCACGGTTTTCTTCGTTGATGTGGATATTAACCAAAGAAGTCCCACGAAGTAATTCCAAAATCCGCAAGATAACATCTTCTTCATCGGGAACATCGACATAGAGGTCATAAGAACTGTCCACACCACCACGCTTATGGATTTCCATAGCCTGCCGTTGTTCTCGCGCTTGGTTGAAAAAGTTCCAAATCTGCTCTTCTTCCCCCTTGCTAATAGCCTGACCTATCTCATCTAAGCGTTCCTTGAAATCTGCAATCCGCTCTAGGATAGTCTCGCGATTAGACAAGAGAATGGAAGTCCACATACCTGGTTCACTCTCCGCAATCCGAGTCATATCTCGAAATCCACCCGCCGCAAAGCGTCTTGCCATCTCATGTTCTTGAGCATAAATAGCAGTCTGCTCCATAAGACTAGAAGCCAGAATATGAGGAAAATGGCTAATCTGTGAAGTCACTCGATCATGTTCCTTGGCATCAATTTCAATGAAACGAGCATGGAGACCAGAAAGCAGATCCTTCATTTCCTCAAGTGTGTCAGGATTTGTCAGGCTCGAAGGTGTGAAGATATAATAGGCATTTTCAAAGAGATTAACATCCGCAGAAGCAGCCCCTGTCTTGTGGCTACCAGCCATGGGATGAGCTCCGACAAAGCGGACAGGCTTGCTAGCCAAATACTGCTCCGCTTCTTCCACAATGGCTGACTTGGTTGAGCCGGCATCCGAGATAATGACACCTTCTTTCAAGTCTAAATCTGCCAGCTCCTTAATAAAAGCAATGGTCTGTTTGATTGGCAAGGTCAGAATGATAACATCTGCTAGAGGAGCGAAACTAGCAAAATCATCCGTCGCACGGTCTATCATCCCCCGCTCCAAGGCAATGTCTCTCGAAGCTTGACTGCGATTATAACCTAAAATTTCATAATCAGGATGATCGCGCTTGATACCGAGGGCCATCGAAGCACCAATCAAACCGAGACCTGCGATATAGATGGTTTTTGCCATAAGGACTCCTTAATAGTTCTTTGTATAGTCTCGGTGCTTGGCAACTGCCTCTTTTAATTCTTCAAGATTATCTGATGAGAATTTTTCAAGGATTTCTTGCGCCAGAACCGTTGCTACAACGGCTTCCATGACCACACCTGCTGCTGGAAGAGCGGTCGGATCACTTCTCTCCACGGTTGCCTTGTAAGGTTCGTGGGTTTCGATATCCACACTCCTAAGAGGTTTATAAAGAGTGGGAATGGGTTTCATAACTCCACGAATAACAATTGGTTGCCCATTGGTCATACCACCTTCAAAACCACCTAGATTGTTGGTACGGCGAGTATAGCCGTCTTCTTTAGACCAGAGAATTTCATCCATAACCTGGCTACCTTTTCGGTAACCAGCTTCAAATCCAAGACCAAATTCCACCCCTTTAAAGGCATTGATAGAAACAACTGCTTGGGCCAATCGCGCATCCAATTTTCTGTCCCATTGGACATAGGAACCAAGGCCAACTGGAACTCCCCCGACGACTGTCTCCACAACTCCACCGATGGTATCACCGTCACGCTTAATTTGGTCAATATAGTCCTTGATTTCCTGTTCCCGTTCTTGGTTGACAATAGAAACTTCAGACTGGGCAGCTCGTTCCTTAATCTCAGCCACTGTCAGATTTTCAGGTACATCGATTTCCTTGCCACCAAAGACCACGACATGGTTGGCAATCTCCATATCCAGTTCAGCTAAGAGACGTTTGGCTACTGCTCCAACTGCTACTCGCATGGTTGTTTCACGAGCTGATGAACGCTCCAAAGAATTTCGCAAATCATCAAAACGGTATTTGATGCCCCCTACCAAATCGGCATGACCTGGGCGAGGATGGGTGATTTTCCGCTTGCTTTTCAGGCGGTCTTCAATGTCCTCAGCAGACATGATATCCAGCCATTTCTGGTGGTCTTTATTGATGACATCCATGGTAATGGGAGCCCCTGTCGTCTTCCCGTGACGAACGCCCGATGTAAAGACAACCTGATCACTCTCAATCTTCATACGACCACCACGACCGTAGCCACCCTGACGGCGTTTCAGATCCTCATTGATATCCTCAGCTGTCAAAGGAAGTCCAGCTGGAATTCCTTCAAGGATAGCCGTCAGACGGGGGCCGTGTGATTCTCCTGCAGTTAAATATCTCATACGTTCTCCTTATTTTACCAAGTAGTCTTTCATCTCTTCCAGAGAAACTGGGTGAATGCTCGCTGAACCAAGCTCTGGTACCAAGACCAATTTCAAGGTGTTGCCACGTGCCTTCTTGTCATGAGTCAAAGCCTGATAAAGCTTGTCAACATCCCAGTTTTCATAGTCAACAGGCAAACCAAATTTCTGGCACATCTCTTTGATGGACTGGGTTATTCCTTCTGGCATGAGTCCTTTTCCCTCAGCAACCTTGGAAATCTGTACCATACCCATAGCCACAGCCTCACCATGCATGACCTTGCCATAACCAGCAGTCGCTTCAATAGCATGGCCAATAGTGTGTCCAAAGTTGAGGTAAAGCCGAACACCGTTATCCAACTCATCCTCAACCACCATCTTGCGCTTCACCTGACAAGAATGTTCAATCAAAGTCTCTGCATGCTCCAGAATGCTCTCTACAGAACCATCCAGCTCCGTCAAGAGAGCCCAAAGTTCTGGATCCTCAATCAAGCCGTACTTGATAACCTCGCCCATCCCCTCAATCAGCTCTCTTTTTCCAAGCGTTTCTAGGACAAGCGGGTCAATCAGAACCCCATCTGGTTGGGCAAAAGTTCCCACCATATTTTTAGCAAAAGGAGTATTGACACCCGTCTTTCCACCGATAGAAGAATCCACCTGGGCTGTCAAACTAGTCGGAATCTGAACAAAGTGAATGCCCCGCATATAGGTAGAGGCTACGAAACCAGCTAGGTCCCCAACGACACCACCACCAAGAGCCACGATCCCATCGCTACGAGTTAACCCTTGCTTGACTAGAAATTCATAGACCTTCTGAACAGTTGTTAAATTCTTTCTTTCTTCGCCTTCTAAAAAGTCAAAAACAGCTACCTGAAAACCAGCATCGTCTAGGCTGAGTTTAACCTTCTCTGCATAGAGAGAAGCTACATGGTTGTCGGTTACAATGACCACTTTTTGAGGTTGCCAGAGTTCTCGCAACCATTGACCAGCCTGAGCCAGACAACCTTTTTCAATCTGAATATAATAAGGATGATGCGGAATATCGATTCTGATTTTCATAGTAGGGTCTCCTTTTCACTATTTATATTTTTCTATTAAGGACTGCCAAATCTCTTCTGTCGGCATTTCTTTACCTGTCCACAGTTGAAAAGCTTCAGCAGCTTGATAGAGCAACATTCCCAGACCATTGACGGTGGGATTGCCCTGACTTCTAGCCCATCTCATAAATGGCGTCTCAAAGGGTTGGTAAATGATATCTGCCACTAAGAGAGTTTCTGGTAAGACTATGCTTTCAGGAATTGGGGATGATTTGCCATCCATGCCCACACTGGTCGCATTGACGAGCAGGTCCGACTCGGCAATCCTTGATTGCAGTTCAGAAACATCTTCTAAAGCATACAAGTCCACTTTAAATCCTGTTTGGTCCTGCAACTTGTCTAGGTAAGGTCTTGTTTTTTCCATGGAAACTGAACGAACAAAAACTGAAATCTGACTGACGCCATCCAAAATAGCTTGTGCCAAGATTGATTTGGCCGCACCACCTGCACCCAAAATGGTCATTGTTTTACCTGAAATTGTAAAAGAAGGCAAGCTCTTAAAGAATCCCTTGCCATCTGTATTATATCCAATTAAAGTGCCATTATGATTAACAACCGTATTAACCGCCCCAATCAAACGAGCCTCATCACTCAACTCATCCAGATAAGGAATCACTTGCTCCTTGTAAGGCATAGACAGGTTGATGCCAAACATCTGGTAACGGCGAATATTGGCGACTGTTTCTGCCAAATCACCCGCTTCAATCTCCCAAGCTACATAGGCACCATTAATAGCTGTCGCCTCAAAGGCCCTATTGTGGATAAAGGGTGAAATAGAGTGTTTGATGGGATTGGCAACAACTGCAGCTAAACGTGTATAGCCATCAAGCTTCATCCAAAATCTCCCTGATTTTCTTCATGTTTGATAGCGAAATCTGACCTGGGGCACTCGCTTCATCCAGACTAGCAAATGACCAACTCGAACCCGTCACATCTGAAGTAATGCGTGATACCTTGCCCATTTTCCCCATGGAAATGGTCACGTACTCTTGCTCAGGATTGAGTGTTTTAAATCCTCGAGTGTAATTCATCAGGTCTAAAACATCCTGCTCCGTATGAGCCATAACTGATACCTTGACCACTTTCGGAGAGAGACTGGTCAACTCAGACAAAATTTCCATCATGTTTTCAGGTGTCTCCTGGAAATTATGGTAACTCAAAACAAGATTTGGAAAATCCAACATTTCCTCAAAAACGTCCTTGTAGCTGAAATACTCAAAATCTACATAATCCGGCTGATAAAGCTGAGTAACTTCCTTAATGATTTGAACATACTCTTCTGAGGAAAGTTCGATTTCTCCTCCCTCAGCGCGGGTCCGAAGGGTAAAGACAAGTTCGCGTCCTGCAAATTTCTCAAAGATAGCGGGTGCTACCTGTAAAATAGCGTCCTTTGTAAGAAAGTCCGCACGCCACTCAATGATATCGGCATCTTCATACCTAGTGGCATCCAGTTCTTGCGCTTCTTCTAAACTTCTTGGCATTACTGAAACGATTAATTTCATCTACTAACCTTCATACTAATCACCTTGAGGTAATTACTGCTTTCATCTTTTTTATTATAGGCAAAGTCTGCTGGAAGTCCGTATTGGTTCAAGACCTGATACCTTCTTCCTGCAAAACCTTTATCAATTTGTTCTGTAAATTTCTGGCGGGAAACATTGGCAGCATTGGTACTGGCAATGATAATGCCTCCCGGATTTAAAATCTCTAGACTCTGGGAAATCAACTTGTGATAGTCCTTAGCTACAGAGAATGTTTGTTTTTTATTGCGGGCAAAGCTTGGTGGATCAAGAACAAGCACATCATAGGTCAAGCCTTTTCGCCTGGCATACTTGAAGTACTCAAAGACATCCATAACGATAAAACGATGATTGTCCGTGCTGAGTCCATTTGCATGAAAATGGGCTTCTGACAGCTCTCTAGACCGTTTGGCCAAGTCGACAGAAGTCGTCTCACTCGCACCTCCCATAGCTGCAGCAACAGAAAAGGCAGCCGTATAGGAAAACATATTGAGCAAGGATTTGCCCATGGCTAGACCGTCAACCAAACTTCCACGAACCTCATGCTGGTCCAGGAAAATCCCTGTCATCAAGCCATCATTCATAAAAACTTGATAGAGCACGCCATTCTCAAGAACAGTAAAGTAATCTGGCGCTTCCTCACCATAAACAGAGGCAGACTCGTAGTCTAGACCTTTAAAACGAATCTTCTCATAAGCTCCCAAGACCTCAGGGAAAACTTCCTTAAAAGCCTTTACGATCAGCTCACGAATCTGGTAAACAAAGGAGTTGTACCAAGAAAAGACAGCATAATCTCCATAGAGATCAACAGTCAGACCCCCAAAACCATCCCCCTCTTGATTAAAAAGGCGAAAAGCAGTGGTCAAGTCGTCTTGATAATAAGGCTTTCTAGCTTCCTTGGCCTTACGAAACAGGATTTCAAAAAAGGCTTGATTGAAACGCACCTTTTCCTTGCTGATCAACCAGCCGATGCCCTTGTTCTGCTGGGAAAGATAGGCACTCCCTAAAAACTTCCCGTCTTGACTAAGAACTTCTACTGCCTGATCCGTCAGTTCAATATCTGTTAAATCACTTGCTTCCAAAAGAACTAGACCCTTAGCTAGCTTTTTTTCAACACGTCTGCTGACCCTAATTCTATTCATAGCTACTATTATAGCAAATTTTGTGACAATTCTCAAAAAAGAAACCGTTTAACCAGTTATACTTTAGTTTACTGAGTGTCATTTTTGTTCAAATAAGTATATGCCATTTACTTTTTCAGCAAAACATCCTCTCCCTTGTGATGGAAATAGAGATTTTATTCGCTAAAAATAGACAATTTCAGAAATGAGTATAGAATCTTGCGCAAACGTTTGCCTAGTTCTAAACTTTATGGTAGAATAAAACACAACATTGATAAGCAAGAGGAAAAACAATGCAAAATCAGACACTTATGCAATACTTTGAATGGTATCTGCCTCACGACGGCCAACACTGGACGCGACTGGCTGAAGATGCTTCACACCTAGCTCATCTGGGGATTAGCCACGTCTGGATGCCACCTGCCTTCAAGGCAACCAACGAAAAAGATGTCGGCTATGGTGTTTACGATCTTTTTGACCTAGGCGAATTTCACCAAAAAGGAACTGTCCGTACCAAGTATGGGTTTAAAGAAGACTATCTTCAAGCCATTCAAGCCCTAAAAGCACAGGGAATTCAACCTATGGCCGATGTGGTGCTCAATCACAAGGCTGCTGCCGATCATATGGAAGCCTTTCAGGTTATTGAAGTGGACCCTGAGGACCGTACCGTTCAACTAAGCGAGCCCTTTACTATCAACGGCTGGACTCACTTCACCTTCGATGGTCGCCAAGATACCTACAATGACTTCCACTGGCACTGGTACCACTTCACAGGTACGGACTACGATGCCAAGCGACGTAAGTCTGGCATTTACCTGATCCAGGGAGACAATAAAGGCTGGGCAAATGAGGAATTGGTCGATAACGAAAACGGTAACTACGACTACCTCATGTATGCTGACCTAGACTTTAAGCATCCTGAAGTCATCCAAAACATCTATGACTGGGCTGACTGGTTCATGGAAACGACTGGTGTTGCTGGTTTCCGCTTGGATGCCGTTAAGCACATCGACTCCTTCTTTATGGGCAATTTCATCCGTGATATGAAGGAAAAATACGGTCAAGATTTCTATGTTTTTGGTGAATTTTGGAATCCAGACAAGGAAGCCAATCTAGACTATCTCGAGAAAACAGAAGAACGCTTTGATCTTGTCGATGTTCGTCTCCACCAGAACCTCTTTGAAGCCAGTCAAGCTGGAGCAAGTTACGACCTTCGTAACATTTTCACAGATAGCTTGGTTGAACTCAAGCCTGACAAAGCAGTCACTTTCGTTGACAACCATGATACCCAACGAGGACAAGCCCTTGAGTCTACTGTTGAAGAATGGTTCAAGCCAGCAGCCTATGCCCTCATTCTATTACGCCAAGATGGTCTTCCATGTGTCTTTTACGGAGACTATTACGGCATTTCAGGGCAGTATGCTCAAGAAGATTTCAAAGAAGTCCTTGACCGCCTCCTAGCCATCCGAAAAGACAAGGCCTATGGAGAGCAAACAGACTACTTTGACGATGCTAACTGTATTGGATGGGTTCGTTCAGGTGCTGAACATCAATCTCCAATCGCTGTCCTCATCTCAAATGACCAAGAAAACAGCAAATCTATGTTTGTCGGGCAAGAATGGGCTGACCAAACCTTTATTGACCTCCTTGAAAATCATCCAGTACAAGTTACAATCAATGCTGAAGGTTATGGAGAATTTCCAGTAGCAGCGGCTTCAGTCAGTGTATGGGCAGCAAAATAAACCTATCAGGTACAAGTCAAATCCAACCGGATTTGGCTTTTTTGTATGCACAAAAAGACCTACCCAAATGGATAGATCTTCATTGTCTTATAATTTACCTGCTACTGCCTCCAAGAGTTCTTGGATTTTCGCTTGGTTGCTTCCTCCTGCCATGGCCATGTCTGGTTTACCACCACCACGTCCATCGACAATTGGAGCCAATTCTTTGACAAGGTTTCCTGCATGCACATCTTTTGTCTTGCTAGCTACAAGAACATTGACTTTGTCACCGATAGCTGCAACTAGGACAAGCACATCTGAGTAATCTTTTTGTTTCCAGTTATCCGCAAAGGTACGAAGGGCACCTGCATCTGATACAGAAACTTGGCTTGCAATGTAACGGTGTCCGTTGACTTCCTTCACATCCTTGAAGACATCGCCTGCGGCTGCGGCTGCGGCTTTTTCTTTCAATTCTGCATTTTCTTTTTGAAGCTGACGGAGTTGTTCTTGAAGCCCTTCAACCTTATGAGGAACTTCCTTGAGTTGAGGGGCTTTCAAGGTTGCTGCGACGGCTTTCAAAGCGTCTTCTTGTTCACGATAAGCTTCAAAGGCTTCCTTACCAGTTACTGCCAAGATACGGCGGGTACCTGAACCGATTCCTTCTTCTTTGACAATCTTGAAGAGACCGATTTCAGAAGTATTGCCAACGTGGGTACCACCACAGAGTTCCACTGAGTAGTCACCGATGGTCACAACACGAACTTCCTTACCGTATTTCTCACCAAAGAGGGCCATAGCTCCCATTTCTTTAGCCGTGTCAATATCTGTCTCAACAGTTTCTACAGCAATTGCTTCCCAAATTTTCTCATTAACTTGCTGTTCAATGGCGCGCAACTCTTCAGGAGTCACAGCTTGGAAGTGAGTGAAGTCAAAGCGAAGGAATTCGACTTCGTTCAGAGATCCTGCTTGTGTCGCATGGTGACCAAGGATATTGTGAAGGGCCGCATGGAGCAAGTGAGTGGCTGTGTGGTTCTTCATGACACGATGACGACGGTTGGTATCAATTGCCAAGGTGTATTCTTGGTTCAAAGCAAGTGGTGCAAGAACTTCAACAGTATGAAGAGCTTGTCCGTTTGGTGCTTTTTGCACATCCGTCACATTCGCTACGACATTTCCTTTAGCATCCAAGATTTGACCGTGGTCAGCTACCTGTCCACCCATTTCAGCGTAGAATGGAGTCTCTGCAAAGATAAGAGAGGCAGTTCCTTCAGAAACAGCTTCTACTTCTGCATTGTCAGCCACGATAGCCACCAACTTAGAAGGCAATTGGCTGGCATTGTAGTTGAAGACACTTTCCACTGTAATGTTTTGAAGGGTTTCATTTTGCATTCCCATTGAGCCACCTTTGACAGCTGACGCACGCGCACGTTCTTGCTGCTCTTTCATGGCCGCTTCAAAACCTTCACGGTCTACAGTCATCCCAGCTTCTTCAGCGATTTCTTCTGTCAATTCAACTGGGAATCCATATGTATCGTAGAGTTTGAAGACATCTTGCCCCGCGATAACGTTTTGACCTTTGGCTTTCAGGTCTGCTACGATACCTTGGGCAAAATGTTGACCTGAGTGAAGAGTACGGGCAAATGACTCTTCCTCGCTCTTCACGATTTTCTCGATAAAGTCACATTTTTCAAGCACTTCTGGGTAGTAGCTTTCCATGATTTTTCCAACAGTTGGAACGAGTTTGTAAAGGAAAGGCTCGTTGATACCCAATTTTTGACCGTGCATAGACGCGCGACGGAGGAGACGGCGAAGGACATAACCACGACCTTCATTTCCAGGAAGGGCACCATCACCGATGGCAAATGAAAGAGAACGGATATGGTCAGCAATGACCTTGAAGCTCATGTTGTCGCCATCTTGGTCATAAACCTTACCAGACAATTTCTCAACTTCACGGATGATTGGCATGAAGAGGTCTGTTTCAAAGTTTGTCTTAGCCCCTTGGATAACTGCCACCAAACGCTCCAAACCAGCACCCGTATCAATATTCTTGTGTGGCAATTCCTTGTACTCACTACGAGGAACAGCTGGATCAGCGTTGAATTGTGACAAAACGATGTTCCAGATTTCGATGTAACGGTCGTTTTCGATATCCTCTGCAAGCAGGCGAAGACCAATATTTTCTGGGTCAAAGGCTTCTCCACGGTCAAAGAAGATTTCTGTATCAGGTCCAGAAGGTCCCGCACCGATTTCCCAGAAGTTGTCTTCGATTGGGATCAAGTGGCTTGGGTCCACTCCTACTTCAATCCAGCGGTTGTAAGAATCTTTATCATCTGGATAGTAGGTCATGTAGAGTTTTTCAGCTGGAAAATCAAACCATTCTGGGCTTGTCAAAAGCTCATAAGCCCATGTGATGGCTTCGTCACGGAAGTAATCCCCGATAGAGAAGTTCCCTAACATTTCAAACATAGTATGGTGACGCGCAGTCTTCCCTACGTTTTCAATATCGTTAGTACGAATCGCTTTTTGGGCATTGGTAATACGTGGATTTTCAGGGATAATGGTTCCGTCAAAGTATTTCTTAAGGGTTGCTACCCCAGAGTTAATCCACAAAAGAGTTGGGTCATTTACAGGAACCAAGCTGACTGATGGTTCTACAGAGTGTCCTTTGCTTGCCCAGAAATCAAGCCACATTTGGCGAACTTGAGCACTAGATAGTTGTTTCATAATATCTCCTTATTACTTGTTTAATTTGATTGGCTTTCCAGCATCTCCACATAGTCAATCGCGACACAAAGGGAAATGACCAGATCTGCATAAGAGTCTTCATAGACGGTTACGGTGTAAGTTGAGGTCAAATGGAAAATCTCTTTCCGAATCTCGGCGACAAGCTGATCACGGTCATCCAGCAATTTGAAATTTAAATCCCAAATATTGCCCTCGATACGAAGCCCTAAATCATCAAACTCATACTTATCTCGCCAGAAGGTCAACTTCTTACGAATGACGAAATTGGAACCGTTTCGTAGCTGAATAGTAAAGCGAGGAAGCAAGGTGAAAAATTCTTTACTGATTTCACTGACCTGCTCACCATAGGCGTCATAGATGGTAAAGGTCTTAGGAATTTGGAAGAAAGATCCCTCCACTTGATAGTTCACTACTCCTCTGTCATCCTTGATATCAAAACGTTCGCCCCCAAGACGAAACTTTTGTTTCACGAGAAATGTCTTCATAAACACCTCCAAAAATCAAAAGACAAGCTCATATCACGAAGGGCGAAAAACCGCGGTACCACCTTCATTCAATGAACTTGTCATTCTCTTATTCTTATGCAATTGTCTGATTGAGTAGCATGACTTCCTACCTTAGATGGCTCGCAGCACCGCCATTTCTCTGGGCTAAGATGACAGAAAATCAATTCTCAACTTTCTTATTATATCGTTTTTTGGGTTCTGCGTCAACTGGAAAAGCTGACAAGAAAGCATATCTCCTACTTCCGATACATTTTAAACTGTAGGAAGAGGTCGCTATATTTTCCTGTCCATTTATGGTCAAACTTCTCATAAACTTCTAGGTGTTTCATGGTATCAGCGTCTGGATAGAAGGATTTGTCTTCCTTGGTCTCCTCTGGGAGCATTTCCTTGGCTGGTAGGTTTGGGGTTGAATAGCCCACATACTCCGCATTTTTCAGAGCATTTTCGGGTTTCAACATAAAGTTGATAAAGGCATAGGCGGCATCTTGATTTTTCACGGTTTTTGGAATGACCATGTTATCAAACCAGAGATTGCTGGCCTCAGTCGGAACGACATACTTGAGGTTAGGATTTTTCTCTAACATCTGGCTGGCTTCCCCAGAGAAAGTCACACCGATAGCAGCGTTGTTCTGGATCATGTAACCCTTCATCTCATCCGCTACAATGGCCTTGATATTTGGAGTCAGTTTGTAGAGCTTGTCTACCGTTTCTTCCAACTGTTGAGGATCCTTGGAGTTGAGGCTGTAACCGAGCGAGTTAAGCCCAAGTCCCAGCACCTCACGCGCCCCATCAAAGAGCATGATGGAATCCTGGTATTCTGGTTTCCAGAGGTCATCCCAATGCTCAGGTGCCTCATCTACCATGGTTTCATTGTAAACAATTCCCAAGGTTCCCCAGAAGTACGGGATGGAGAATTTGTTGCCCGGGTCAAAAGACTGGTTGAGGAACTCAGGTCCGATATTTTCGATTCCTTCAATTTTTGAATAATCAAGAGGAACCAATAGTTCTTCGTCCTTCATCTTGTTGATCATGTACTCACTTGGGATGGCAATATCATAGGTCGTTCCACCCTGCTTGATCTTGGTATACATGGCCTCGTTGGAGTCAAAGGTCTCGTACTGTACTTGGATTCCTGTTTCTTCTGTGAATTTCTCCAAGAGTTCTGGATCGATATAGTCCCCCCAGTTGTAAATAACCAATTTCTGACTGTCTCGGCTATTGATTTTACTGTCTAGATGAGTCGCAATCCCCCACAAGACAAGGATAATTGCTGCAATTCCTGCTAAAAATGAATAGAGTTTTTTCATGCTTGCTCCTCCTTCTCACGTGAGATAAAGTAATAGCCAACAACTAGGATAATACTAAAGAGAAAGACAAGGGCAGACAGGGCATTGATTTCTAGAGAAATCCCCTTACGAGCACGAGAGTAAATCTCAACTGACAGGGTTGAAAAGCCATTTCCTGTGACAAAGAAGGTTACGGCAAAGTCATCTAGTGAGTAGGTGAAGGCCATGAAATAACCTGCAATGATAGACGGAGTCAGGTAAGGAAGCATGATTTCCTTAAACATCTGAAACTGGCTAGCTCCCAAGTCATAGGCCGCATGGATCATGTCATCATTCATTTCCTTGAGACGAGGCAAGACCATCAAGACCACGATAGGGATGGAAAAGGCCACATGACTAGATAGAACCGTCAAAAAACCAAGTGAAAACTTAAGCTGTGTAAAGAGAATCAAGAAGCTGGCACCAATCATAACGTCAGGCGCAACCATGAGGATATTATTGAGTGATAGAAAGGCTTCTTGGTATTTCTTACGAGACTGGTAGATATAGATAGCACCAAAAGTCCCGATAATGGTCGCAATCAAGGCTGATAGAAAGGCTAAGAAAAAGGTTTGAGTGAGGATCAACATAAGGCGACCATCACCAAACATGGTTTTAAAATGGCTCAAGCTAAAACCAGTAAAGCTGTTCATATCATCGCCAGCATTAAAGGCATAGCCAATCAAGTAAAAAATCGGCAAATATAGGATGATAAAGACAAAGGCTAGGTAGAGATTGGCAAATTTTTTCATCGTTCTCTCCTTTCCTTAGTCACCCACATAGTGATAAACATGGTCAGGATGAGAATCACACCGATGGTTGAACCCATACCGTAGTTGTCATTGGTCAAGAAGTTCTGCTCGATGGCAGTCCCCAAAGTAATCACTCGGTTCCCCCCAATCAAACGGGTCAACATGAAGAGACTCAAACTGGGGATAAAGACTGATTGAACACCACTTCTCACTCCATTCATTGATAGAGGGAAGATAACGTGGCGGAAAGTTTCCCACTTGGTCGCACCGAGGTCATAGCTGGCATTGATGAGATTGTTATCCATATCATCCAAAACATTGAAAATCGGTAAAATCATAAAAGGAAGCTCGATGTAGCTTGCGACAAAAATAAAGGAGAAATCGGTAAAGAGCAGCTGTTGCGAACCGATTCCGATGAATTCCAAGAATTGGTTAATAGACCCATTTTGACCAAAAATCCCGATAAATGCATAAGCCTTGAGGAGCAGATTAATCCAAGTCGGCAAGATAATCAGCATGAGCCAGAGTTGACGGTGCTTGAGACGAGTCAAAAAGAGGGCTGTTGGATAGCTGATAAGAAGTGTCACTAGAGTTACAATCCCAGCATAGAGCACAGAGTTGAAGCTCATTTTAAGATAGGTCAAGTTTTGTGACGCAAAGTAGGATTTATAGTTTTCTAAACTAAATTGTCCTTCGATGTTGAAAAAGGATTGACCGAAAATCAAGACCAAGGGTGCGAGAACAAAGAGGGCAATCCAAAGCATGTAGGGCACTACAAAGAGTTTAGAGGTTGTTTTCTTCATCTCTTTCCTCCTCGATTGCGTTAATCAGACCTGCTTCTTGCTCTTCGATTTCTACGTATTCTTCAATACGAGCATCGAACTCTTCTTCGGTTTCGTTTAGACGCATGATGTGGATGTCTTCTGGTTCAAAATCCAGACCGATTTCCTCACCAACGATGGCCTTACGAGTTGAGTGGATCATCCATTCATTTCCGAGTTCGTCATAGGCGATAATCTCGTAGTGAACTCCACGGAATAGCTGAGTATCCACCTTAACTTGGAGCTTGCCTTCTTCAGGAAGAGTAATACGCAAGTCCTCTGGACGAATGACAACCTCAACAGGTTCATTTGGCTTCATCCCTCCATCGACCGCTTCAAAGCGTTTGCTGTTAAACTCGACCAAGTAGTCTTCAATCATGGTTCCTGGCAAGATGTTGGACTCACCGATAAAGGTGGCAACAAAATGGTTGATTGGCTCATCGTAGATATCCACAGGTGTTCCAGATTGGACAATCTCACCATCGTTCATAACAAAAATCCAGTCACTCATGGCAAGGGCTTCTTCCTGATCATGAGTAACAAAGACAAAGGTAATTCCCAATCGTTGTTGCAATTCACGCAGTTCGTACTGCATGTCTGTCCGCAATTTCAAGTCCAGCGCTGACAAGGGCTCATCCAACAAGACCACACGGGGCTGGTTGATAATGGCACGGGCAATGGCCACACGCTGACGTTGTCCTCCAGAGAGTTTACGGATGGAACGTTTTTCATAACCTTCCAACTGAACCATCTTGAGAACTTCCGCTACACGCTGCTCGATTTCTTTCTTGTCGATTTTACGCAAGCGGAGAGGAAAGGCAACATTTTCAAACACATTCATATGTGGAAACAAGGCATAGGATTGGAAGACCGTATGGACGTCTCGCTTATTAGTTGGGATGTCGTTGATCCGTACCCCATCCAGCAAAATATCCCCTGTCGTTGCATCTAGTAAACCTGCAATGATGTTTAGAATGGTTGATTTCCCAGAACCTGATGCGCCTAGTAGGGTATAGAACTTTCCTTCTTCCAACTCAAAGTTAATGTCTTTAAGAACCTTGGTGTTGCTGTCTTCAAAAACTTTAGAGACGTTTTTGAACTCAATAATTGGTTTTTTCAATTCCTCTAAATTCCTTCTTCTTCGTAAATTAACAGATTGGGACCTTGTTAGAATGCTAGACACAAGCGTAGGAAATAAATTGACCTAAACCTCATTTAGCGATAAAATCCCAATCTTTGAATGCTATGTAAAAATAATGTTATTCGTGTTCACCCAAGATACGAACTTCTCGCTCTAAGGTAACACCTGAATGTTCTTTAACTTTTTCAATGACAGACTCAATTAAGTCTTCATAATCTCTTGCAGTCCCATCGGCTACATTAATCATAAAGCCTGCATGTTTTTCTGAGACTTCGACACCACCGATACGGTAGCCCTTCAAACCAGCTTCTGAAATCAACTGACCTGCAAAATGCCCCACTGGACGCTTAAAGACTGAACCACAAGATGGGTATTCTAGAGGTTGTTTGAGTTCACGTAGGTGCGTCAAGCGATCCATTTCTTGCTTGATAACCTGGTGATTCCCTGGAGCTAGGGCAAATTTAGCTGACAAGACAATAGCCCCAGAATCCTGAATAGCTGAATGGCGGTAACCAAAAGCCAAGTCCTTGACTGACAAGGTCTCGATTTCCCCTTCCTTGGTCAAAATTTGACAAGACTGCAAGATGTGAGCAATCTCTCCTCCGTAAGCACCCGCATTCATAAAGACCGCACCGCCGACGCTCCCTGGAATGCCACAAGCAAACTCAAAACCAGTCAAACTATGACGAAGGGCAATACGTGTTGTCTCGATTAAATTAGCACCCGCTTCTGCTTCGATGGTATAGCCATCAACTGAAACGTTATTAAGCTTATCGCATAAGATGACAAAACCACGGATTCCACCTTCACGCACGATGATATTGCTGGCATTTCCTAGCACCATCCAGGGAATATTCTCTTGATTGGCAAATTGAACGACACGCGCCATCTCATAGCGATTGCGTGGCAAAACTAGATAATCCGCTCGACCTCCAACCTTTGTATAGGTATAGGTCTTCAAAGGTTCCTTAAAACGAATATCAATTCCTTCTAAGATTTCAAGCATTTTTTCTTTTACTGACATGTCACTCTTCCTTTTTCAAAATTCATTCCATTATACCATTTTTAGAGACATTTGACGACCCATAAAAAGAGCTTGTTTTATCTTTACATAAAAAAAGAGGTCACCCCTCTTTTTATGATTTTTTCCAAAATGTAGATTTGGTTAGCCAGATAAAGACTAAAAGTTCTACGAGGAGAATAAACTCAACTAGAAGCGGATTTGCAATCCATCCCACCTGAGATAAGGCTGGAGCCAAGTCAAACAAGGCATGCAAACCATAAGCAGCAAGGAGGTAGATCCATTTCTTTTGGCTAACACTTTGATAGACCCAGATAGAGAGACCAATTTGCAGAACCAAGGCAAGAACACGCTCAACTCCTAGTAAATAAACCTGCCATACAGAAAGAGACTGGACCGTTTCGAGCGTAGATTTTGGAAGAAGATTGGCTACATCAGTATTTGAAGACTGGATGAGTGAAAAGAGAATCAAAAGACTGATCAAGCTCCCCATTCCGAGATAGAGCATCTCCAAGCCCCCATGTCCCAAACCATAAGCCAAAGCATCTCGATCTTCTAGCTTTCTCTTTTTCTCCAACCATTTAAAAAAGACAAGGCGAGCTGTTTCCTCAAAGAGGGCTGCCATAGCGATCCCATAAAGGACGTATAAGAAAGGCTGCTCCTGCATAAGCGGAATGGTTCCATCTTTTTGCGGATGGAGTATCAGAAGGTGAACCATCTTCTCTAACACTTGAGAAGAAACAAAAAATGCGATTGCCCCCAAGCCCATCACTGCAAGAGAGATTTTAAACCGTTTTTTGGCATACCAAGTCCCACTTACTAGAATGAGAACCAAAGCGATCATGGTAAGGATAATATGTACTGTCATCTTTTTCTCCTATTCTGACTTATCAATATCTTTCTTCATCTCGTCAACGTTAAATTTGGCAAATAAATACTGGCGATCTTGGACTGGAAAACGTTGGTCCAACTGATCGACTGCCCCAACCTCAATCATTCCTTCTTTGATAACAAAGTCCATCACATGCCCACCAAAGGTCAAATCATCTGAGATAAAATGCAAATGGTAGCCTGCAACACTCACCCCATGGAAAATCTCTGGTGTCCAAAAACCAACGATGGTTCCCGATACATTTTCACGGCTATATTCAGGTTGGTGAGTCGCGACATCAGCAAACTTGGTATCAGGTGTGGATTTGGGAATCATCCGCACGTGCATTTGTGAAAATTCGCCATGAATCTTGATGGAACGAAAAAGATTTTCCCCATCATAGTAGGACTCAATTCGCTTTTCCAATTCCTTGTCAGTCATCTCAAAGCGCTGACGAAAAATCACTTCTGCCTGATGAGGAACCACTGCTGCATAGGGAATAAGGGCATCCGCTGCCACTTCAACGATTTCAGGCGTTTGACCAGACCCCTTGGCTTGATAAGCCTTGCCATCAAGGACGATCAATTCCCCGTCAATCGAATCCAAAGTCCCCAAACCAAGGTCACCATGTTCCAGCAATTCTCCTACTGTCATGGTTCCACCATAGAGACCTGCCATTAGGGCACCTAGAGTATTGTATTGAAATAATTTTACCGGTTCCTGCACTTTTCTATCCATTCTCTTTCTTATCTTCTTTTCAATGAATCATCATACTTTCTAAGTATACCACATTTGCTCCTAGTTGTGAAAGGGAGAAATGCTTTTCCCATTGCAAAGGAGTCAAAAAAAAGGTACAATGTAACAAAATCAACGGAGGTCTGGAATGAAGAAAGAAAGTAAATACCAAGCAGTCGTTTCCTTTCTCAAAAAAGGTATCGAATCAGGAAAATTTCCAACAGGTAGCCGGCTTCCCTCTATCCGTCAACTGAGCCAAGACTTCCACTGTAGCAAGGACACTATCCAACGAGCCCTGCTGGAATTACGCCATGAACAATACCTCTATGCCAAACCCCAAAGTGGCTACTATGTTCTAGAACAAGGCCAGCATCAGGACTTGGAAATCGAAGTCACTGACGAACATGCCAGTGCCTATGACGACTTCCGACTCTGCGTCAACGAAACCCTGATAGGCCGAGAAAACTACCTCTTCAACTACTATGACAACCAAGAAGGCCTTGAGGAACTCAGACAATCTGTCCATCAACTCCTCTTTGACCAAGCCCTCTACTGTAAACCCGACCAACTGGTTCTAACTTCTGGCACCCAGCAAGCTCTCTTTATCCTTTCTCAGATTAACTTTCCGAGCAAGGGAGCTGAGATTTTGGTCGAACAGCCGACCTACCACCGGATGAATCGTCTCTTGGTCGCTCAAGGATTAGCCTACCAGACCATTGAACGCCGAATTGATGGCATCAACCTTGAAGAACTGGAAAAACAGTTCAAATCTGGGAAAATCAAGTTTTTCTATACCATTCCTCGCTTCCACTATCCCCTAGGTCATTCCTATTCTGATCAGGAAAAAAAGGCTATTCTGGATCTAGCAAACCAGTATGGTGTTTACATCGTAGAGGATGACTATTTAGGGGACCTAGATCCTAGGAAGGGCCAAACCTTCCACTATCTGGATACTGAGGATCGGGTCATTTATATCAAGTCCTTCTCAACTAGTCTCTTTCCAGCCCTTCGTATTACCGCTCTCATTCTCCCAAATGCCCTAAAAGAGGCCTTTGTTTCCTATAAAAATATCCTAGACTATGACAGCAATCTCATCATGCAAAAGGCTCTTTCTCTTTACATCGATAGCCAGTTATTTGAAAAAAATCGACTGGCCAGACTGACCCTTCAAGAGAACTATCAGGCTCAGATAAAGAAAGTGCTTGAAGAAAACACCTGTCCCTTGCCCCACTATCCTCTACACGATGGTCTTTTACTTGATTTGAGACACTATCCTAAAATTGCCAGTCTGAAACACAGCTCACTCAAATTAGACTTTTTTGAGAAGGCTTATTTGGACGCCTGTCCTTATCAGTTCGCCAAAGTCACTCTCGAAAATCTAGAAGAGCTATTACAATACATAAAAGCAGAATTGGATTAAAGTCCAACTCTGCTTTTTCTTATTGTTCAACTTCTGTTAGTTTCGCTGCTTTTTCAAGATAAGTTTGATAGGTTCCGTCATCTTTCAGTTTTTGGATAACCTTATCTACTACCGCTTTCAAGTCTGATTGATCCTTCTTGATAGCAACGGCATTGGCTTCGCCATCTTTTATTGTCAAGTTAACAGATGCAACGACAAGGTCTGAGTTTTTACCTGCGTAGCTAAGAGCAACTGGTTCATCCATATGAACAGCATCCACTTTTCCAGCCTGCAACTCATTGACTGCTTCACCCATATTGGTCAAGGATGTCAACTGGGCATTTGGTAATTGTTCCTTGACCATGGTTTCTGGAACAGTTCCCTTTTGAGCTGCAATATTGGCACTTGCGAGGCTTGAAAGATCCTTGTATTTGTCTAAATCGGCTTTTCTAACCAAGAAACTCATCTTGTTTTCATAGTAAGGGATTGAAAAGTCAAAGACTTCCTTTCTTTCATCTGTGGCACTAATTCCTGCAATAGCCAAGTCAGCCTTTCCAGTTTGAAGGCTGGTCAAGACATTGTCAAAACTCATACTTGAGATTTCAAGTTTAACCCCAAGCTCGTCCGCAATCGCTTGAGCCATATCAATATCTGCACCAACCACTTGATTTTTACCATCTACCAAGGCTTGGAATTCAAACGGTGCATAGTCTGGGCTGGTCGCAACAACTAGCTTTCCCTTTTGTTTAATAGCGTCCACAGCAGACTGAGAACTATCCGTTCCTGACTGGCAAGCTACTAGAACCACACTGGCAAGCATACTACACACAACTAATATCCATTTCTTAAATTTCATAAATAAACGACCTTTCTGTTAATTCTGAATAATTATAACTCTTTTAAAAATAGTTGTCAACCCTTTTAGAGATTTTGATTGTAAAACAATTCTTTTCATAAAAAAGAAGACTGATTTATTTTAATCAGCCTTATTTCTGTATATTTAAACCGTTTCTTATAGTTCGACAATCTTACCTGTTTCAAAGTAAACAACCCATTCACAGATATTTTTTGCGTAGTCTCCAATACGTTCCAAGAAGGAAATAACCTGGAAGTAATCACGGCCTGTAACTATAGCTTCAGGATTTTTCCTAATTTCTTCTGTTGCCAAATCTCGGATGCTATCAAAGTAATGGTTGATTTTTTCATCCATCGCCGCTACTTCGTAGGCTTGATCCACAGAACCGTTGAGATAGAGATCTAGGGCTGCTTCGACGAAATTTTTCACGTCGCGTCCCATCTTTTTGATTTCTTCTTCAACAGAAGGGATACGTTGCTCCCCCTTCATACGAATGGTCGCCTCAGCGATAGACACTGCATGATCTCCCATGCGTTCCACGTCTGACACTGCCTTGAGAACGGTCAAGACGGTACGAAGGTCTTGCGAAACAGGTTGTTGGAGGGCGATCATTTCAAATGATTTCTTTTCCAACTTCACTTCATATTCATTTACTTCTGCATCGTCTTCGATGACTTCTTTTGCCAAATCACGGTCATGCGTAACAAAGGCACGCACTGTACGATTGATCTGTGAGAGCACTTCTTGTCCCATAGCATAGAACTGGTTGTGCAATTTCTCCAAATCTTCTTCAAATTGAGATCGTAACATCATTCAACTCCTTATCCAAATTTTCCTGTAATATAATCTTCTGTTTCCTTGTTTTGTGGCTCTAGGAACATCTTCTTCGTATCATTAAACTCGATCAAATCCCCATCTAGGAAAAATCCTGTTTTATCAGAGATACGTGAGGCTTGTTGCATCGAACGCGTTACCAAGAGCATGGTGTATTTATCTTTCAGACCATACAAGGTTTCCTCAATCTTACCTGCAGAAATAGGATCCAAAGCTGAAGTTGGTTCATCTAAGAGGATAATTTTCGGACTGGTTGCTAAGACACGAGCAACACAAACACGTTGTTGTTGTCCACCAGAGAGACCAATGGCCGAATCATGCAAACGATCCTTTACTTCATCCCAGATAGAAGCACGTTGCAAGGCCTTTTCTACTGCTTCATCAAGAACTTGCTTGTCCCTGACTCCATTGATACGCAGACCATAGACAACATTTTCGTAGATAGACATAGGGAAGGGATTGGGCTGTTGAAAGACCATCCCGATTTCCTTACGCAATTCAACCGTATCGGTACGGGGGCTGTAGATATTGTGACCATTATAGACCACTGATCCAGTTGTTGTCACCTCAGGATTTAGATCGCCCATGCGGTTGATAGCTTTGAGCAGGGTAGACTTTCCTGATCCAGAAGGACCAATCAAGGCTGTTATTTCCTTAGGTTGGAAAGAAAGGGAAACACTATTCAAGGCCTTCTTTTTATTGTAATAAACGGACAGGTCTGACACCTGTAAAATCGCTTCTGACATACCGTTTCCTTTCTAACCAAAGTGTCCTGTTACATAGTCATTGGTTGACTGTAACTTAGCATTTTGGAAAATATTGGATGTTTTATCATACTCAATCAAGTCACCCAAGTAGAAAAATCCAGTGTAGTCACTTGCACGCGCAGCCTGTTGCATACTGTGGGTAACGATGATGATGGTAAAGTCCTTCTTCAATTCCAACATGGTTTCTTCCAGTTGGGCTGTCGCAATCGGATCCAAGGCTGAAGCAGGCTCATCCATCAAGAGGATATCTGGCTTGACAGAGATGGCGCGAGCGATACAGAGACGTTGTTGCTGACCTCCAGAAAGCATCAAGGCTGATTTGTGGAGGTCGTCTTTGACCTGATCCCATAGGGCAGCCTGTCTTAGAGAGGTTTCTACAATTTCATCAAGTACTTTCTTGTCCTTAACTCCTGCACGTTCATGAGCAAAAGTGATGTTGCGGTAAATAGACTTGGCAAATGGATTTGGACGTTGGAAGACCATCCCGATATGCTTGCGCATCTCATAGACATTGATTTCTGGACGGTTAACGTCAATCCCTCGGTAGAGGATTTGGCCTGTGACCTTGGCAATATCAATGGTATCATTCATCCGATTGAGACTGCGAAGATAAGTAGATTTCCCTGATCCAGAAGGACCAATCAAGGCTGTAATTTTATTTTTTTCAAATTGCATATCGATGCCCTTGATGGATTCATTTTTACCGTAGTAAACATGTAAATCCTTAGTAGAGAGGGCCACTTTTTCTTCAGGGAAAGTGATGATATGCTTTTCATCCCAGTTATATTTTGACATGGCTTCTCCTTTAGGCAGCGGTTAATTTCTTGTGTAGGTAGCTTCCGAGTTTGCGTGCTCCAAAGTTAAAAATCAAGATAAAGATGAGGAGCACGGCGGCAGAACCAGCAGATACAATGGTAGCATCAGGAATGGTTCCTTCACTGTTGACTTTCCAAATGTGGACCGCCAAGGTTTCTGCTTGTCGGAAGATTGAGATAGGGCTAGTAACACTGAGGATATTCCAGTTAGACCAGTCAAGGGCTGGAGCGGATTGTCCTGCAGTATAGATAAGAGCGGCGGCCTCACCAAAGATACGACCAGATGCCAAAACAACACCCGTTACGATACCTGGAAGAGCTTCTGGAATGACAACATGAACTACAGTCTCCCAACGAGAAATTCCAAGGGCCAGACCAGCCTCACGTTGTGTATGGTGAACGTGTTTTAAACTGTCCTCAACATTTCGAGTCATCTGAGGGAGGTTAAAGACCGTCAAGGCCAAGGCACCTGAAATGATTGAAAATCCATACTCAAACTGGACTACAAAGATCAAGTAACCAAAGAGACCCACAACGACTGATGGTAGAGAAGACAAAATCTCAATACAGGTACGAATAAAATTGGTCACAGGTCCTTTTTTGGCATACTCAGCGAGGAATACACCAGCCCCCATAGATAGCGGAACAGAAATGATCAAGGTAATGACCAAAAGGAAGAAGGAATTGTAGAGCTGAATCCCAATACCTCCACCTGCTTGATAAGAGGAAGATTTCCCAGTCAAGAAAGACCAAGAGATATGCGGTAACCCTCTCACCAAGATATAGAGAATCAAAGATGCCAAAATGGCCACGATGATACCCGCGATGGTATAGAGGACAGCTGTTGCAAGTTTATCTAATTTCTTAGCGTGCATAGTTTTTCTTTCCTCTTTCTTTCGTAATCAATTTAATCACACTGTTAAAGGCCAAACTCATCAAGAGCAAGACTAAGGCCAGTGACCAGAGAACGTTATTATCAACCGTTCCCATGACGGTATTTCCGATACCCATAGTCAGTACAGATGTCAAGGTCGCAGCTGGTGTTGTTAACGAGGTTGGGATAACTGCTGAGTTTCCGACCACCATCTGAATAGCAAGGGCTTCACCGAAGGCACGCGCCATCCCAAAGACCACTGCAGTAAAAATACCTGAACGTGCTGCTTTCAAGGTCACACGCCAGATGGTTTGCCAACGAGTGGCTCCCATAGCCAAACTGGCTTCACGGTAATGACGAGGAACAGCACGCAAGCTGTCTGTTGTCATAAAGGTTACAGTTGGTAGGATCATGACAAAAAGAACGAAAATCCCTGACAAGATCCCAAAACCAGTTCCACCAAAGACGCTACGAACAAAAGGCACCACAACTTGCAAACCGATAAATCCATAGACGACTGAAGGAATACCGACGAGGAGTTCAATGGCCGGTTGCAAAATCTTTGCACCCTTTGGTGATACTTCTGTCATAAAGACTGCAGCTCCGATAGCGAAGGGAGTTGCGATGAGGGCCGATAAAATCGTCACAATAAAGGAACCCAAAATCATTGGAAGGGCACCAAATTGTTTCCCTGAAGGATTCCAAGTTTGTCCAAAGAGGAAATCAAAGATGTTGACCCCATTGACAAAGAAGGTCGACAAGCCTTTTTGGGCTACAAAAATCAAAATCATGGCCACAATGATAACGATCAAAGAAAGGCAGGTGAAGGTCAAACCTTTACCAAACTTCTCAAGGCGAGAGTTCTTTGAAGGAGAGAGTAATTTTTTAGATAATTCTTCTTGATTCATTATTGACCTCCTTCTACTGCTGTAACGGTACCTGAAGCATCCTTTTGGACTTTCATTTCATTGATGGAGATATAGCCCATGCCCTTAACAATTCCATTTTGGGCTTCATCTGAAAGGACGAAATTCAGGAATTCAGCAGCTAACTCATTTGGCTGACCAAGTGTGTACATATGTTCATAAGACCACAAAGGCCAGTTATTTGTCGTTACATTTTCAGACGTAGGTTCATACCCATTCAGTTTCATGCTTTTCACGGAGTCATCTACATAGGCAAAGGCCAGGTAAGAAATGGCTCCAGGCGTTTGGGATACAATGGACTTGACCATCCCGTTAGAATCCTGCTCTTGGCTCTGCATTGCTGCTTGGCCATTCATAACGACCGTATCAAACGTCGCTCGTGAACCAGAACTTGCTGCTCGGTTGATGATTGAAATGGCCAGGTCTTTGCCCCCAACTTCTTTCCAATTGGTCACTTCACCTGTAAAGATTTTGCGAAGTTGCTCGGTTGTGAGATTTTCAACATCCACTTCCTTGTTTACAATCACTGCAAGACCAGCCACTGCAACCTTGTGGTCTACTAGAGCTGAAGCATCGATTCCTTCTTTTTCCTCTGCAAAGACGTCAGAGTTCCCGATGTCAACTGCTCCAGACTGGACTTGGGATAGTCCTGTACCCGATCCTCCACCTTGAACATTGACTGTTTTTCCGATGTTTCTAGAACCAAATTCATCTGCTGCCGCTTCGACAAGAGGCTGAAGAGCAGTTGAACCAACGGCTGTCATGGATTCTCCACGATCAATCCAGCTAGCACATCCTGCAAGAGAACCTGCCATCAAAAGAGCTGCAAGAGACATGACGAGCTTTTTTCTTTTTTTCACTGTTATTCTCCTTGAACATAATGATAAATGTTCTGATTTCTTCCGTTTGTCCTGATCATCCAATTATCATCAATGATTGTCCCGCTTTATTTTATCTAGTCATTCTTAGGAGCGGACAATTCCATCGTATAATATAAGTAATAATGAAAGACTATCAGAAAAAACTCATACTTCCACTATAACATAGAATAGGCTCTTTGACTAGCTTTTTCACCTGAATCTGAGCCCTTTTGGATAATAATTTTTCAAAACATTACCCGTTACCTTGGCAAAGCCTAGTCCGTTTCCTTGAACCACAACTTGGTACCAGCCATTTGGTCGAGCTCCAGACAATTGAACAGTCTCACCAGCCACATATTTTACAAAGTCCTCATCATTGATTTCGACACTTTGTTTTACTTGACTTGGTTTCAAGGCTAATCCGAGAGCAAAGCTTGGTTCAAAGCGTTTCTTTTTAAAAGTCCCCAGATGAAGTCCATTTCGGGCAATTTTGAGTTTTCCTAGATCAGGTAGCATCTCTGGCAGGAGATAGAGCTGATCTCCAAAAGTTTGCAAGATACCAGTTAGATTGACTCGCAAATGTTTTTGGGCAAATTCTTGCCACAAAGCCAGTTGCTCACGACTGAGATTGCTCTTGCTAGCTTTGAATTTAGGTGCTGGATTTTTTCCCTTAAACTGCAGGTGGGCAACAAACTGGCCTTCTCCCTTGAAATGATGAGGATACATCCGCGCCGTTTCAGGAAGATCAATTCCTACTACCATGCCGTTCAGATGCTCAACCGGAAGCAGTTCAAAATCATAGGTATCAAGTAACCAGTGGACGATTTCTTCATTTTCCTCAGGTGCCCAAGTACAGGTCGAATAGACCAGACGACCACCCTCAGCAAGCATAGTCACTGCATCTTCTAAAATTTCTCTTTGGAGACTGGCACATTGATTCGGATAGTCGATGTTCCAATAATCCATGGCATCTGGCCGCTTACGAAACATCCCTTCACCCGAGCAAGGTGCATCAAGGACAATCACATCAAAGTAACCTTTAAAAACCTTGGCCAAGCGGTCAGCAGATTCATTAGTCACAACAACATTTGTCGCTCCAAATCGCTCCATATTTTCTACTAAAATCTTAGCACGCTTACTTGAAATTTCGTTGGAGACAAGGACTCCTTGATTAGCCAGATAAGCTGCTAGTTGAGTGGATTTTCCACCTGGTGCTGCCGCCAAGTCCAAAACCTTCATACCGGGAAGGGGTTGAGCTACCTGGGCCACCATTTGGGCTGCAGGCTCTTGCGAATAAACGAAACCTGTCACGTGCTCTGGTGACTTCCCAGAAACCTTACCATAATACCCCCAAGGTGTATTGGGAATAGCATCAGCAAACGATAACTGACTTTCTTTTAAGGGATTGACCCGAAAAGCCGAAACCGCTTCTTGTTTAAAAGAGGCAAGAAAGTCTCTTGCCTCATCTTCTAGTATCGCTTCATATTTTTCAACAAATCCTTCTGGAAATTGCATTTAGTTTTCTTTCCTTTCGTAGATATAAGACTGAATCTCTTCTTGCATCTCGATTGGCACCATCATGACAGGCTGACGCGTTTTAAAATCAGCGGGCTCACCTGATACCGTAAGAAGACGATAACCCAGACTTTCCCCTAAGATACTGGCCGCAGCGTAATCCCATGGTTGCAGGTAGGTAATATAAGTCAGAAGACGACCACATAAAACCTTGGCAAAACTAATAGCCGCACTGCCGTAGACACGGACACCCAACGCTGCTCGACCCAAATCACCCAATCCCCACTCATTGCTTTCAAACATACCTGAGTTGCCGGCAACTAAAAATTCTTGAAGAGGTTTCTTTTTAAAAGGCGGTAAGGGCTCATTATTGCGGCAAGGAGGAAAGGCACCACCACCATGGTAACAATCACCTTTCATGACATCATAGATGATGCCAAATTTGCCAACCCCATTTTCAAAATAAGCTAACATCACGGCAAAATCTTCCTGCTGGGCGACAAAGTTATTGGTACCGTCAATGGGATCAATCACCCAAACGGAACCTTGACCGACTGCAGCACGTAAACAACCCTCTTCCGCGCAAATCAAATCCTCAGGATAGGTGGACTTGATTCGTTCAACCAAGAGTTCCTGGACCTCCTTGTCCAAACGCGTCACCAAGTCTGTAGGCGAAGACTTGCGCTCAACCTGCAAATCTTCTTTCATGTGAGCCAAAATATAGTCCGCAGCTTCCTGCACAATCTGTTTGGCAAATTCAAATTTAGTTTCCAAGAGAAATCTTCCCTTCTCTTTTTTCTTTTGCTAATTGAACCGCATGATAGCAGGAATAACCGCTAGCCGTCTCAAATTCGCGACCTAAGCGCTTTTCTTCGCTTTTGCTTGGAACCACAGACTTGAATTCCTTGTAAGACTCTAGCAGCTTTTTTGCTTCTACCTTATCTTCATAAGCAGCTTCAACATCATTAAAAAAACAAAGCACTGAAGCAAGTTCTTCAGTGCTCCACGACAAATCTAGTGGGTAACTATACTGTTTGTTCATCTATCCTATACCAGCTCTCAATGTTGCTTCTTTCAATTCTTGTTTACGGTAACTACGAGGGAGAAAAGCACGAATCTCATCTTCATTAAAACCGATCTGCATGCGTTTGGTATCTATAATAATTGGGCGACGCAAAAGACTAGGATATTGCTCAATCAACTGAAGCAACTCCGATACCGAGATACTCTCTACATCAATATCCAATTTTTGAAAAATTTTTGAACGAGTTGAAATGATGTCATCAGTACCATTTTCGGTCAAGGAAAGAATATGTTGTAATTCTTTTCTTGTTAAAGGACTAGTCATAATATTATGCTCTTGAAAGGGCACTTTATGCGTCTCTAACCAAGCCTTTGCCTTACGACATGATGTACAACTCGGTGATAAAAATAGTGTAATCATGCTTTTCTCTTCTTTTATCTATACTTGCTATTTCTATTATACAAAAAAATAAAGCGCTTGACTAGGTATTTTTAGAAAAAAAGCCTATTTTTTCATAGAAAATAGACTGTTTTCTGCAAAAATCTCCTGCTTTGCAAGTTTATCTTTAGGATAACCTAACAATAAATAGGGAGTAGAGCAACTTCTCTCGTTTTTTATTAAAAATACAGAATTTTTTCCACTATTTCCTTGAAGCTTTAGCGAGAAGGAAACCAAATATTCCTTCATACAAAGCAAAGAAAAGTAAAAAGGCATGGAGAAAGAAAGTCTCTGGCAAAATCCAAATAACGGGATCCTTTGCTGGATCAAAAAGCCAGGTATCATCTCCCACAAAGAGAATCTGATGGAAAAGAGTAAAGAATTGTTCAAAACCAATCAACACTCCTACAAGCCCAATGACTAGAGGCAATAGCACTAAAGTCAGAATACTGTTACGATATAGAGGTAGAAATCCTTTTTTTACAATCTTTCTAACAAAGAAATAGAAACTTGGAAGTGTCACTAGAGCAACTAGCTGAACTAGGTGAAAGAGATTCTTCACCACCGCAAAGTGATGTAGACCTGCCGCTGATGAACGAAAATCTGGCATCTCTAAAACCTGACTAAAGGGATTGGTCAGGTAATTCATCAAGATATGAAAATTGTATTGAATGGTTTCGGGCTTTAGATAGACTCGATTTGCTAAGTTCAGCCACTGAATCTCCAAAGGATAGAAAATCCATGCCAGATAAATAGTCAGTAGGATAGAAAGGGAGAGGAGAAAGAGCATACTTCCCCAAAAGGTTAGTTTAGTTTTCATCAAAATTCCACTCCGCAAGGCTAGAAACTACATGAGTTGGTGCGATTGGCAAGTCTGCCACTTCTTCTGCCTTGGTAAAACCTGTTGTCACTAAGAGCGTTGGAATACCATTGTCAATCCCTGCTCGGATATCTGTCAAGTAGTTATCCCCGACCATGAGCAATTCTTCTCTTTTCAAATCCAAGTGCTCAACTGCCTTATCCATAATGATAGCATTTGGTTTTCCGATATAAACTGGTTTTACGCGTGTTGCTACTTCAAGAAGTGTAATTAGTGAACCAGCACCAGGCAAGAGACCACGTTCCGTCGGGATATTGAGGTCAGGGTTGGTTCCGATAAAGTGAGCCCCCTTTTGAATGGCTAGAGTTGCTGTGGCAAATTTTTCATAGTCAACTTGCCAGTCCAGTCCAACGACCACATAGGCTGGATTTTCCTTGTCTTCGACATAACCAGCCGCCTCAATAGCATCCTTGAGCCCAGCTTCTCCGATGACATAGACTGTCTTTTCCAGTCCCAAGTCGTTCATATAGTCGATGGTTGCCAAAGTCGCTGTATAGACAGTTGATAGAGGCGTATTAATGTTAAAATTCTGAGCCAACATCTCTTGAACACTCTCAGGAGTACGAGTTGTATTATTGGTTACAAAGAGATAAGGAATTTCACGCTTTTGCAGTTCATGCACAAAAGCCTCTCCTGCCGGGATTCTGTCTTTCCCCTTGTAAATGGTTCCGTCTAAATCAATTAAATAACCTTTATAAGCCATATCGTCCTTTCTAATTGCCTTCAATTTCTTGCCAAGTAATCATAGCTTGGGCATTGATCTCCCCATCACTGATAATCTCATGCTTGCTTTCTAGTCCCTTGAGTTCATAAGCTGAAGCAATCATACCACCTGGTCGCACTTCTTTGACATACTTGAGATTGATTTTCTTTGGAATATACTTGGTCAAAAAGTCTGATCCCATAACCTCAAAAATCCAATCCAGATATTTGCTATTATTGACATGACCATTCATATCCAAGTCGTAAAAACGAACATGGTAGTCTTTACTGATCGGATCTTCTAGATTTGCATACTTTGGCCCACGGATGAGTTTTTTATCAAACTCAGACTGATAAGGGGCAACAATCTCCTGTTCGACAGCATGAACTTTCCGACTATCTCGGTCCATAAGAACAAAGGTTGCTACCATGCGAATGATTTCTTGACCTGCTTCATCATAGATAGTGAAACGGCGGTAGCAAAAAAGACGATTGTAAGTCAACGCTTCTGTTTCAATCGTAATCTCCTCAGCAAAGCGAGGCAAGCGTACCACGTCAATCGCATAGTCTGTAATAATCCAGACCAGATTGTAGCGTTCTAACACATCCTTGTCGCTAACTCCCAGCTCAATCGATTGCATACCTGATACTTGCAGGGACAGCAAAATCACATCTGGAAGTTTGATATGACCGTTCATGTCCGCCATGT
Source organism: Streptococcus sp. FDAARGOS_256 (assembly GCF_002289235.2). Classification (GTDB taxonomy): domain Bacteria; phylum Bacillota; class Bacilli; order Lactobacillales; family Streptococcaceae; genus Streptococcus. The sequence continues at coordinate 348,606 of NZ_NTGM02000001.1, read as the reverse complement.
CAAAAGGAATTTTCATTTTCATTTGATAAGTTAAGCCCATTGTTCTACTCCAAAATAAATCGTTCTGCTACGGTGTCTCCTAAAAAGAGACCTCTCTTTGTCATTCGGACACGATCACCATCGATCTGCATAAGACCTTGTTGTGTCAAGTCTCTGATGATTTCGCCATAAAGTCCATCAAAGGACCGTCTAAATTTTTCCTCAAATCGCGCCATGGAAACCCCGGATTTTTTCCGGAGGCCTAGGAACATTTCTTCTTCCATCTGCTCCCTTTGACTCAGGTGTTCTTCTGTAATCCGAGCATTTCCTGCTTCTACTGCATCGAGATAGTGTCGGATAGGACCGTGATTTTTATAACGCACTCCGTCCACATAACCTGAAGCTCCTGCACCGATACCATAATACTCGGCATTGTCCCAGTACATGAGATTGTGTCGACTTTCAAATCCGGGTTTAGAGAAATTGGAAATCTCATAATGCTCAAAACCAGCTCGCTCAAGCTCTGCGATGATGTACTCAAACATCTCCGCTTCCAGTTCCTCCTTGGGCAGGGGCAATTTCCCACGTCTCATGCGGTTCATAAAGACCGTATGGTTTTCCAAAATCAAGCTATAAAGGCTCATATGAGGAATATCAAGCGAGATAGCCTTAGCTACATTGTCCTTGACCTGAGCCATAGTTTGACCTGGAAGAGCATAGATTAGATCAATGGAGATATTGTCAAAACCAGCCAGTTTGAGGCGGTCGATATTTTCATAAATATCCTTCTCCAAATGACTGCGCCCAATCTTTTTCAGCATTTTGTCATCAAAAGTCTGCACACCTAAGGAAACACGATTGACTGGCGACTGTTTCAAAACCGCAATCTTATCTGCGTCCAAATCGCCTGGATTGGCCTCAATGGTCAACTCTTCTAAGGCTGACAAGTCTAGATTTTTAGTCAGGCCATCCAAGAGCACTTCTAATTGCGGAGCGGACAAAGCCGTTGGCGTCCCACCTCCAATGTAGAGAGTTCGTAACTTTTGGATATCATAAGAACGAAACTCCTCTAGCAGATGCTCTAGGTAACTATCTACTGGTTGATTCTTGATAAAAACTTTTGAAAAGTCACAATAATAACAAATCTGTGTACAAAAGGGAATATGCACATAGGCGGACGTTGGTTTTTTCTGCATAGTACTTATTATACCACAAAGACAAGCTTGCAGATAAAAATCACCATCTCCAAAAACCAGAGATGGTGATGCATTATACTTCAGTAATATCGATGATGATTTCTTCTTGGTCTTCAGCAACGTCTGGAGTTGCTGACTGGTCTTGCCATTGCTCCTTGAGATTGTTAAAGGTTTCCTTTGACGCTTCTGTCGCTTGTCGAGCACAGGTTTTGGCTTGATCAAGGACACTGTCAAAAGTGATTTCACCAGATTCTACTTGTTCCTTTGTTTTCAGCACAAAGTCCGTTGCCTGTTCCTTCACTTCTGTTAGTTTTTCACAAACCTGCTCTCTAGCATATTCTGGATCTTCTCTCAAATCATCTAGAAAATCCTGAGCTTGACTACAAACTTGCTTACCCTTGTCACTGGTTAAGAACAAAGCAAGAGCAGCACCTGAAACTGTTCCTAAAAGGATAGAGGATAGTTTTCCCATAAGATTTCTCCTTTTTTATTTTTTGAAAAATTTACTTGCGACACGAAGAGCTGACAAGCCTGCACCTGTTTTGATAGTCTTTGAACCAGCAGATGAAGCCTTTTTACCTAAAACACGTGCATGTTGGTTGAGGTCAGAAACTGACTCTGACAAGTCAGCCACCGCCGTAAAGAGTGGATCAATCGTCGCAACTTTGATATTGATATCGTCTGCTAACACATTGACCTTAACCAACAATTCATTGGTCTGATGCAAGGTAACGTTCACATCTGAGCTCAACGTTTTGATGGTTTTCTCTGTTTCATCAATCATACGACCGGCTTTTTGAATCGTGATTGTCAAATAGACTAAACAGACAATCAAAGCAATCGCAACAAGTATATATGCAACTTCTAACATTTATTTTTCCTCCTCAGTATGATAGAAAGGGGCTTTCTTTCGATTTTGATAAAGTATGATAAAAATACCGAGTCCGATAAGGACAACTGATAACCATTGGGAAACTCGCAGACCAAAGAACATGAGACTATCCGTCCGCATGCCTTCGATGATCATACGACCAAAGCCATACCAAATCAAGTAGAATGCAGTGATATGACCACGTCTGATTCCCTTTAATTTTCTTCTAAAAATCAAAATCAAAGCAAATCCAATCAGATTCCAAACCGACTCATATAAGAAGGTCGGCTGACGGTAGCTACCATCAATGTACATCTGGTCACGAATGAAGCCTGGCAAATAATCCAAACTATCTACCGCTGCACCATAAGCTTCTTGGTTAAAGAAATTTCCCCAGCGCCCTAAACTCTGGGCAACCATGACGCTCGGTGCTGCAATATCTAAGAAATCCCAAGTATTGATCAGCTTTCTATCCGCAAAGATATAAAGGACAATAGCCCCTGCTATCAAACCCCCATAAATGGCCAAACCACCATTCCAGATGGCGATGATTTCACCTGGATTTTGCAGATAATAATCTAAGCGAAAGAGTACGTAGTATAGCCTAGCACCTAAAATAGCTACTGGAAAAGCAATCAGAATAAAATCCAAAATATCATCTGATAGAATTTTCTTTTTAGGAGCTTCTTTCATGGCAAGATAAACTGCTAAAACCAAACCAGCTACAATACACAAAGCATACCAACGAATAGCAAAGGGGCCAATTTCAAATGCGACTGGATTAATCATGTTTCACCTCATTTTGAGCGATTAGATTTGTCAAGCGTTCTTCAAATAAACGCGTCGCATCAAAGCCCATTTCTTTAGCACGATAGTTCATGGCAGCTGCCTCAATAACAACGGAGATATTGCGTCCTGTTTTTACTGGGATGCGGATACGCGGAATCGTTACACCAGAAACTTCGAGTTCTTCGGCATTGTTTCCTAGACGGTCAAAGGTCTTATGGGTATCATAATTTTCCAAATAAACTGCTAGCTGAACTTGTGAAGAATCTTTTACAGCACTTGCACCATAGAGACTCATGATATCGATAATCCCAACTCCACGAATCTCAAGTAAATGCTTCAAGATTTCAGCAGGTTCGCCCCAAAGAGTCATCTCATCCTTAGAATAAATATCTACACGATCGTCTGCTACTAGACGGTGTCCACGTTTCACAAGCTCAAGACCTGTCTCGCTCTTACCGATACCACTATCCCCTTGGATCAAGACACCCATGCCATAGATATCCATCAAGACACCATGCACGCTAGTACGTTTAGCCAAACGGGAATCAAGGTAGCTAGAAAGTTCTCCAGATAAACGACTGGTTGCAGTTCGACTGGTTAAAATCGCAATCTTGCATTCCCTAGCAGCCCTCAACATTTCCTCTGGCACTACCAGACCACGAGCCACGATAACCGCAGGTGTTTCAGGTAGAAACATTTTCTTCAAAACTTGATAACGGTTCTGGGCAGGCATGGCAACTAAATAGGACCACTCCTTCATCCCTAACAGCTGAATCCGTTCTGGTGTATAGTAATCAAAATAGCCCGTCATTTCAAGACCAGGTCTCATAATGTCCGCAGTATTGATTTCTTTTTCAAGTAATTCGCCTTCACCATAGACAATATCTAGTCTGAGTTTTTCAATGACATCTCTTACTAAAACCGACATAATTTCCTCCTTCAATCGAGTTCTCCCTACTATTATATCAGATTGTAGGTGGAAGTTTCCTTTTTTTGCAGGATTTACAGTATTTATTTGATGTTGCTTGGGAAAAGATTTGACTAGTAAGTCTTTTCCTACGCTTTCAAATTAACCGAGACAAATCTACTGCAAATTGGTCAACATCTATCACCAAATCCCTTCCAGATTTTGCTAAATAAATCCTTGGAAGACCTTTTGTTAGTATTCTATTTGCATCAGCCATATCTTGAGGATAGGTATAGAACTGTTGACCTTGTGGAAACTGATTTTGGACCTGCCATTCTTCAAACTCCTTCAAAAAAGTCTTATGAGACGGCATACTGACTTCTTCGAACAAGGAATGGTCAAACAATCGTACCAAACGATATAGACCATGAATCTCATCCGCAAAGCACTTATCAATCTTTTCATAGGGGTAACCTCGCCTCTGATAAGCTTGGCATAAACTTTGTAAGGACTCACTTAATGCAACTGCATCTTTTCTTGCCAAGTTTATAAAATACCGAACAGAAAATTCTTCCATACCAGTTCGTTTTTTCTTCCCTAAAAACTGTTGTGCGCGCAAGAGAGAATCGGATAATCTTTCTTCATCTTGATAATAAAGAGCGTATAAAAGATTGATCACATTTTCTGGATAATAAGTTCCTTTCAACAAGGGTAAATCTTTGGGAATGAATGATGGAATGACTGAAAAAACGTTACAAGCAAAAGAGGTAAACAAGCCTTTCAAAATCCCATCTGTGTAAATGGTTCCACTTGCCAACAAAGCGCCTCTCAGCAACTCGGTTCTTCCTGTTTGCCATAGAGCGTTGTTTAACTGCTTATAATCCCCATCTAAAAACGCAGCATAATAGGCAAAATATTTAATATCATCTAACAATAAGCTACTATACAATTTCACCCTTAAAACCTTGTCAGATAATACTTTTGAATCGGTCAAATACTTTTCAAAAATTCTTTGGTTTGACTCTTCAAATTCCTTCCAATCTATCGGATCAGCACAATAACCCCAATCTTCCAAGTGATTTTCACGCATTTTTTGATATTCTTTTATATACTCTCTCATAACAATTTATTCCTTTAAACATTGTGCAAAAAAAGACTAGACAAGTCTAGCCTTTTATTTCAAATTAGAATTTTTTACGTTTACGAGCTGCTTCTGATTTACGTTTACGTTTTACAGAAGGTTTTTCATAGAATTCACGTTTGCGTGTTTCTTGAAGAGTACCAGCTTTAGTAACCGCACGTTTGAAACGACGAAGTGCATCGTCAAGAGATTCATTCTTACGTACTACTGTTTTAGACATTTTTTTCACTCCCTTCAAGTTCAAGATCTATTCCATTTTACACGCAAAATGAATAATTGTCAAGGGAAAACTGCCATAAACTTATATTATCTTCCCTTTTCTTTTTAAAAGGGACAACGTATTAGAATAGATGTCATAATAGCGAAAAAAATTATTTTAATCCTGTTCAGAAACAACTTTTATTTCTTTATCATTTACAATAACAGCTTGTGAATTGTTCATTCGCATTAAGTCGAGCTGATTTTTATAGGTTTCAAAGGTCTTCTTGCTACTATCAGTAAAAGGCTCCTCACCATAATGTGGAAGGATGTAAAACTCCACTTCATCCAATCCCGTTGTATCCGATAACTCTTTCGCTACCGTCTTGTCATCCATGAGCTTATTGTAGTCAATATCCTTGGCGGTAATGATAGCCCCTGCTGATTCTCCCACATAGATCAGCCCATCTCTTATTTGTTCTTTGATAAGAGATAGGAGTTGTTTTTTCTTTAATTCTTGTAATAAATAAAATGTATTCCCGCCAGAGATATAAAGAATTTTGCTTTGGAAAATCTTTGCCTGTGCAGTTTCTCGATTACAAGAAGCAATATCTAGAACCTCTATCTCAAATCCTAAATCTTTGAATGTTTGCTGAGCCTCATCGATATAGGCAGTATAATCCTCTTTGTTCCCAGCGGTAGGAATAAATAAAACCTTGTTTTCTAGATTCTTTTCCTTTGCATAATCGCTAAAAAGCTTTGTGACTCCAGCAAAGTATGAACATAAAAATAATTGTTTCATGATGTACCTCCATTAATTTTTAACAATTTTATAAAGAATCCATGATCCCTTTCTTTGACTAGTTACGAGCTCAAATCCTACTGATAACAAGAATCGTCTAAATGCTTCTTCGCTTTGGACCTCTGGTAAAAAGTAAGACAACTTGTTATATTCACAAGCCAGTAAGAGCATCCCGTCTGATTTGAGTATTCTTCGAAGTTCCATAAAAGAAGCCTCTAGGTCTCGCCAATGAAAATGAGTTTGAAAGGCTGTGATTAAATCAACACTTTCATCAGAAAAGCCTGTCTCCCTAACGTCTCTTCGTTCAAAATTTAGATTAGTCATCTCTATCTGTTTGGCTTGAGCTATTGCAGTATCTGAAATATCGATTCCAGTTATGGTACTTTGCGGAAAAGTTTCTTTCAGTAGGATGGTTGAACGGCCATTCCCAACTCCTACATCTAAGATTGCAGGGTAAAATGTCCTATCCAGATGACGAATTGCCCATACAAACATGGGGAGATAGGCTCTATTCCACAATTTCATCATTCGTTTTCCTAGAAAGCCCGAAGGATTCTTTGATTGCTGAATTAAGCGACTAAACAGAAACATTACAAGTAAAAAACAAATAAAACCAATTATATAAATCAAAGTTCAAGCCTCCCTGTATAGCTATATTATACCACTTTAGTAAAATTGTGAATAATTGATGCAGAATAATTAAACGATTTTCAAACCAATTACCAAAAAAAGAGAACCAATTGGTTCTCTTTTTCTGTTAGACTGACATCTTCTTAGATAGCAATGAATGTAATCATTTCAATCAAGTATCTAAAACAACTTATTAGATGACTTTCACCACTAATTATTCTTCCTCAGATTTTTTTCTTTGAGCTAGAGAAATTAATCCCATACCTGATAAAGCAGCCAATAGACCAGCTGTCAAGTGAGATGTCTCCTCAGAACCCGTATTTGGAAGAGTTTTAGTAGTTCTTTCTTCTGTAATACCTTGTTGTTCTGGATTTTCAACTACAGGAAGTTCTACTACTGTTGGAGTATAGAATCCTGAAATGATATTTCCATTGCGATCTTTACGGATCACTTTCACACCTTTGGCTTGTCCTACAAAGTCTGCCTCAGGGGTAAAGGTGACGGTGCCATCTGGTGAGATTACATAAGTTCCTTCACCTGGAACGACTTTTTTAGTTGTTCCATCTTCAAAGGTTGGCGGAACTGTCAGATCGACATCACCTGTAAAGTTTAGTTTACCAGTCTGAGTTTGACCTTTAAGACCTTCTGATGTCGCATCAATCACTTGTGTTTGTCCAAGGACAGTTGGTGTGTAATGAGCAGTAACTACATTTCCATACATATCCAAACGTTTCACAACCAATCCTTTAGCTGTACCAACAAAGTCTGGTTCTGGAGTAAAGGTAATCTTACCATCTTTATCAATTGTATAACTTCCTTCACCCGGAACAACCATAGTCGTACTACCATCCTCAAATGTTGGTGGAACTGTACTATCGATATGTCCTTCAAACGTTGGGGTTGCCATTTGTGGTTGGCCTTTTGCTCCTGTAGAAGCCGTATCATGACCAGTAGATGGATCTACAACTGTTGGACGATAGGTCGCAGTCACTTGAGTACCGTTCTTATCAACGCGTTTGACTGTTACTGGATCTGGTTTACCGACAAACTGCTTGTCTGGGGTAAATGTTACTGTTCCATCTGGCGCAATGGTGTAAGTTCCTTGACCTGGAATCACTTTTTCAGTTGATCCATCTTCAAATGTTGCTGCCACAGTTTCATCGATTGGAACCAGTGGGTCACCACCTTGGAAGCTTGGGGTACCTGTTTGAACAAGTCCCTTAATGTTAACTGAAGAAGTACCTTTACCAGTTGGTGTTACTTTCGTAAACTCTGGACTGTAAGTCGCAGTCACTGGAGTGCCGTTCTTATCCACACGTTTGACTGTGACTGGAGTTGGGTTTCCGATAAACTGCTTGTCCGGGGTGAAGGTTACAGTTCCGTCTGGCGCAATCGTGTAAGTTCCTTGACCTGGAATAGACTTCTCTTTACTTCCATCTGCGAAGGTTGGCTCTACTGTTTCATCAATCGGAACCAATGGATCACCACCTTGGAAGCTTGGAGTTCCTGTTTGTGGAACACCCTGAGGGCCAGTGCTGGTTGCGTTAGTTCTTGTTGGTGTTACTTTCGTAAACTCTGGACTGTAAGTCGCAGTGACTGGAGTTCCATTCTTATCTACGCGTTTGACTGTGACTGGAGTTGGGTTTCCAACAAACTGTTTGTCTGGAGTGAAAGTTACAGTTCCATCTGATGCAATCGTGTAAGTTCCTTGGCCTGGAATAGATTTCTCTTTGCTTCCATCTTCGAAGGTTGGCTCTACTGTTTCATCGATTGGAACCAGTGGATCACCACCTTGGAAGCTTGGAGTTCCTGTTTGTGAAACACCCTGAGGACCTGTGCTGGTTGCGTTAGTGCTGGTTGGAACTACTTCTTTCACCACCGCTTGGTACTTGACAGTAACAGGAGTTCCGTTGGCATCCATACGAGTCAATTCGAGTTCTGGTGTTTCCCCCTTGAATTGCTTATCTGGGGTGAAGGTCACCTTACCATCTGCATCCACTTCGAACTTACCAACATTTGGCACTTCTTTCATAGCTGTCCCATTGTCAAATAGTGGAGTTGAATCAGCTGGGAATGGAACAGAGTCATGGCCTGGCGTGAAGGTCACTTTACCTTCTTGGACCTGACCTTGTAGACCCTCTGTCTTATCTCCCGTACCAGTTGGGGTTACTTTCGTAAACTCTGGACTGTAAGTCGCAGTAACTGGGGTGCCGTTCTTATCTACGCGTTTGACTGTGACTGGAGCTGGGTTTCCGACAAACTGTTTGTCTGGTGTGAAGGTCACTGTACCGTCTGGCGCAATCGTGTAAGTTCCTTGGCCTGGAATGTTCTTCTCTTTGCTTCCATCTGCGAAGGTTGGCTCTACTGTTTCATCGATTGGAACCAGTGGGTCACCACCTTGGAAGGTTGGGGTGCCTGTTTGTGGAACACCCTGAGGGCCAGTGCTGGTTGCGTTAGTTCTTGTTGGTGTTACTTTCGTAAACTCTGGACTGTAAGTCGCAGTGACTGGAGTTCCATTCTTATCTACGCGTTTGACTGTGACTGGAGTTGGGTTTCCAACAAACTGTTTGTCTGGAGTGAAAGTTACAGTTCCATCTGATGCAATCGTGTAAGTTCCTTGGCCTGGAATAGATTTCTCTTTGCTTCCATCTTCGAAGGTTGGCTCTACTGTTTCATCGATTGGAACCAGTGGATCACCACCTTGGAAGCTTGGAGTTCCTGTTTGTGAAACACCCTGAGGACCTGTGCTGGTTGCGTTAGTGCTGGTTGGAACTACTTCTTTCACCACCGCTTGGTACTTGACAGTAACAGGAGTTCCGTTGGCATCCATACGAGTCAATTCGAGTTCTGGTGTTTCCCCCTTGAATTGCTTATCTGGGGTGAAGGTCACCTTACCATCTGCATCCACTTCGAACTTACCAACATTTGGCACTTCTTTCATAGCTGTCCCATTGTCAAATAGTGGAGTTGAATCAGCTGGGAATGGAACAGAGTCATGGCCTGGCGTGAAGGTCACTTTACCTTCTTGGACCTGACCTTGTAGACCCTCTGTCTTATCTCCCGTACCAGTTGGGGTTACTTTCGTAAACTCTGGACTGTAAGTCGCAGTAACTGGGGTGCCGTTCTTATCTACGCGTTTGACTGTGACTGGAGCTGGGTTTCCAACAAACTGTTTGTCTGGAGTGAAGGTTACAGTTCCGTCTGGTGCAATCGTGTAAGTTCCTTGACCTGGAATAGATTTCTCTTTGCTTCCATCTTCGAAGGCTGGTTCAACTGTTTCATCAATTGGAACAAGTGGGTCGCCACCTTGGAAGGTTGGAGTACCAGTTTGTGGAAGTCCTTGAGGACCTGTACTTGTTGCACCGGTTCCTGTTGGGGTCACTTTCGTAAACTCTGGACTATAGGTCGCAGTAACTGGAGTGCCATTCTTATCAACACGTTTGACTGTGACTGGATCTGGGTTTCCAACAAACTGTTTGTCTGGTGTGAAAGTTACAGTTCCGTCTGGTGCAATCGTGTAAGTTCCTTGACCTGGAATAGATTTCTCTTTGCTTCCGTCTTCGAAGGTTGGCTCTACTGTTTCATCGATTGGAACCAGTGGATCGCCACCTTGGAAGGTTGGAGTACCAGTTTGTGGAAGTCCTTGAGGACCTGTACTTGTTGCACCGGTTCCTGTAGGTGTTACTTCTTTCACCACTGCTTGGTACTTGACAGTAACAGGAGTTCCGTTGGCATCCACACGAGTCAATTCAAGCTCTGGTGTTTCACCCTTGAACTGTTTATCAGGAGTGAAGGTCACCTTACCGTCTGCATCCACTTCGAACTTACCAACATTTGGCACTTCTTTCACAGTTGTACCATTGTCAAATAGTGGAGTTGAATCAGCTGGGAATGGAACTGAGGCATGGCCAGGAGTGAAGGTCACTTTACCTTCTTGGACCTGACCTTGCAGACCCTCTGTCTTATCACCTGTTCCAGTTGGTGTCACTTTCGTAAACTCTGGACTGTAGGTCGCAGTGACTGGAGTACCGTTCTTATCCACACGCTTCACTGTGACTGGATCTGGGTTTCCAACAAACTGTTTGTCTGGTGTGAAAGTTACAGTTCCATCTGGCGCAATTGTGTAAGTTCCTTGACCTGGAATAGATTTCTCTTTACTTCCATCTTCGAAGGTTGGTTCAACTGTTTCATCGATTGGAACCAGTGGGTCACCACCTTGGAAGCTTGGAGTACCAGTTTGTGGAACACCTTGAGGGCCTGTGCTGGTTGCGTTAGTGCTGGTTGGTGTTACCTTAGTCACTGTTGGTTTATAATGTGCTCGGTAAGGAACACCGTTAGAATCATTTACTTGGACAGTAACTGGGTCTGGGGTACCAACAAAATTTTTGTTAGGTTTGAAAGTGACTTGACCAGTGTTAGGGTCTAACTCATAAGTTCCAACTGACTGACCATTGGATGTAGCAGGAACTGAGTTACCAATAATAGGTTGGCCGTTAGCATCCACAAAGGTCGCAGGGCGTGAAGCATCTGGAGTCACTGGCGTTTTATCTGGATCGCCATCATTAAAGATTAGATTTTTGTTTTGTTCTTGACCTTGAACACCAGTTGATTCATATGTTGGTATCTTTCGAACAGTAGGAATGTATCGACCATCCATATTGTTCAAAATGTCATTCTTATTTGGATTTGATGCATCAGTTGATTGCCAGTTAGTTGATGAACCGTTTGAGTCTGTACGACGAATATTAATCCCTTCAGCAGTTCCTGTGAAGTCTGCATTTGGTGTGAACGCTACATCGATATCATCTCCATTAGTAGTCACTACATAGGTTCCTTCCGGACGCACATAAGTATTGCCGTTTGTTGGAGTCAAGACATTTCCTTGATTATCCAAAATCTGTGGCGCTTGGCTACTCATGCTAGCATTAGTTACAAAGTCTGAACGATCTGGTCCTTTAGGTGTGAAGTGAACTGTAGCATTTTGTGTTTCACCTTGAAGACCTGTTGTTTCTTTCTTTTCACCTTGAGGTGGATAAGTACGACGAACCAACATGTCCTCTACTTCACCACTAAATGCCATCCCGGTAGGCTTCTCAATATCACCTGCATTAGTCGCAATACGCACACGCATTCCAAGTTGGTCAACTAAGCCACCACTAAGACTCGGAATTGCATTAAATGTTAAAGTGTGATCTCCATTAGCAGTTATTTCTTTAACTACACTGCCTTCATTATCATCAAATTTCCCATTATTATTGAAGTCCACCCATGCTTTGACATATGCTTTAGCATTACCATTTGGATTAGCCTTAATCTTAAGGGTATAAGTGCCATTCTTAGCTTTGTTTAAATCCAAAAGGTCGTTAGTATTGTTATATTGATCAGCAGTTAGCAATTGCTGCGGACCTTCATCTGAAACATCCTCACGATCATCAGAAGTCCAATCATTTTTAGAATCCACATCGATATCTGCTTCTGTAGAACCTAAGTAAGGTTGCTTTATTTGAACATTTGTTATCGAATCGCGTGTAGAGATAGTATGGTGAGCTTCACCGTAACTTTCTGGCGCATCACCACCATCAACTACCAAGAATCCCATCATAAGTGCCTGTTGCCCTGCGGTCGCAACATAAAAACCTACCTCAGAAGCCCCACGGGTCATTACAACTGGCACTGCTTTACTTGCTGAAACTATTGGTCCAAATACTTGACTACCTAGACCACCTGTAACTGTATCAGGACTCAAAAACTTATTCCAATCGACAGTCTTATCTTTTAGGATGAGTAGACCACCTCTTGTTGTCTTGTCAGCCTGCTTAACAAGTTCTTCAGTCGTAACAGTGTAAGGACCTTTTGCACGAGGACCTTTCATCCATTCTCCTACGTATTCCCAACCTTCACCGTTAGTGGTAAAAATACCATATTCACCAGGGTTAGCATCTTCTCCATCAGCCATAACAACTGCTGGTTTTACTTTTTTTCCACGATAAGTGGCTTCTATTTTAAATTTAACCCCCCAGTTTACACCATCAACTGGTACGATAATTTGTGTTTTATGGCCTTGTGTATCAAAACCTTGTCCCCCAATAGTACTCCATTTATCTTGAGGTTGACCTGATACAGGAGGTGGAGTTTTTCCATAATCTTTCCAACTTTTTAAATAACTGTTTGTTGCATTTGGATCATAAGTTCCAGCAGATGAAGTTCCTTCCACACGCTTTTTATAAATTTCAGTAGCGTGGAATGGTTTAAGCTCAGTAACTGTCAAGGTAACTACATAACCAGGTGAAATTTCTTTCGTATAAGTAGTTCCAATCTTAAACCCTCCCTGAGGATCTAAGTTTTTCAAGCTTGCTGTATCAGAGAAATCAATCCAGTTAATTTGTTTTGCTAATTGTGTACTTTCTTTCTTCTCTGATTCAGACAATTCTGGTTTAGATGTACGTGGTACAGGAGTCGCATCGTCCGCACCTGCATAACTAGCTGGTGCAACTGAAGTCGCCTGGGTATCACGACGAACTCTACGAGAACGTGTAGATTGTTCAGTAACACTAGACGTCTCAGTAGGTTCAGCAATTATTGGAGCAACTGCAGTTTCTGGTTTAGCACTCTCTGTAGATTTATCTTCTGGAGAAGTAACTGGTTTCTCAACAGGAGACTGTGATGTTTCAGAGATAACCGATTTGTCATTGTTCTTTTTATCAGCAGGCTCTGTTCCAGAATTTGAAGTTGCTGTTTCTTTAGTTGGTTGAGAGGATTCTACTACAGATGGTGTTTCAGACTTTTCCGATGTTTTAGAATCTGTAGGTGATATAGAAGTCCCCGTTGTTTTATCAAGGTTTGTTTTAGCTACCTCGTTTAAAGAGTTTGTCACACTCGTCTCATCAGCACTAACTTGAGAAGTTGCTCCCAAAAGGACAAAAGTAGACAAGAGCACAGAACAAACACCTACATTTAGTTTTCGAATAGAAAACTTATGAAGGCGTGGATTAAATAAATCTTTCCCCATTATAATCTCCTTAATTATAATTTTATAACTCAGAACATTATACAACTTTTTTTATAGCTTCGCTACTAAGTAAACTTAAAAAATTTTAGTTATTATTTAAATTATAAAAGAAAAAAACTACGTATACTTAACTTCAATTATTATCTTGTTATATTTTTTTCCTGCATTAAAATTTATATAATTTCTTTATTCAAATATTTTATAGTTTAAACCAAAATTATCAAAATTTCACTTCTAGCTTATAAGAATCAAAAAACCACTCACTCCAAAGAGCAAGTGGTTCGTGTAATTTTTATTTTTCAAGTAAGCTGAGCGCTTCTGCATCAGCGATAATAGTCACGTCAGGGTGGTTTTGTAGGCTACTTGCTGGTAGACTTTCAGTCACTGGACCAGACACTGTTCCAGCAATGGCTTCTGCTTTAGACTCACCGTAAGCAAAGAGAATAATTGACTTGGCATCCAAGATGTTTTTAATTCCCATTGAAATGGCTTGGGTTGGGACGTCTTCAATCTTGTCAAAGAAGCGAGCATTGGCTTCGATAGTAGACTGGTCAAGTTCTACTAGATGCGTTTGACTGTCAAATGGAGTGCCAGGCTCATTAAAGCCGATATGTCCATTGCGACCAATCCCCAAGATTTGCAAATCAACAGGATGGTCAGCTAAAATTTGATTGTAGCGTTCTACTTCTTCTTCAGCATTATCCTTAACACCACGTGGCAAGAAACTTTCTTTAAATGGTTTTTGGTTAAACAGGTTTTCTTGCATGAAGTAACGGTAAGATTGTGGATTGTCCCCATCAAGCCCTACATACTCATCAAGGTTCACACTGGTTAGATTTGAAAAATCAAGGTCACTCTCAACGATTTCTTTGTAAAACTCAAGTGGACTACTTCCTGTCGCAAGTCCCAATGTTTGAGCGCCATTGGCTAATTTTTCCTTCAAAATCTCAAAAGCAACTTTTCCACCTTCGACTTGGTTTTCAACTTTAATAACTTTCATCTTTTCATCCTCCATTTTAATCTATATTTATTATATGGTATAGACCAATTTTTGTCAAGTGAAAACGATTTAATTTTTAAAAAAAGAGCGCCCAAACTTGAAACATGTTATAATGGATAGGATTAGAACTTAGAAAGAATGATGAAAAAATGAATACTGCTGATTTTGATTTCCACTTGCCTGAGGAATTGATTGCCCAAACGCCCCTTGAAAAACGAGATGCCTCCAAACTCCTTATCGTTAATCGCGAGACGGGAGAAATGCAGGATAAACACTTCCACTCTATTATCGACATGCTGGAACCTGGTGATGCCCTTGTCATGAACGACACTCGCGTTCTCCCTGCCCGCCTCTATGGTCAAAAAGAGGAAACCGGAGGACATGTGGAACTTCTCCTGCTCAAAAATACTGCTGGTGATGAGTGGGAAGTTCTGGCTAAACCTGCCAAACGCCTCAAGGTCGGTGCTCGCGTCAGCTTTGGAGATGGTCGTCTCAGTGCTGTCGTTACGGAAGAATTGACCCACGGGGGCCGCATTGTCCGCTTTGAATACCAAGGAATTTTCCTAGAAGTTTTGGAAAGCCTGGGTGAAATGCCACTACCACCCTACATCCACGAAAAACTAGATGACCGTGAACGTTATCAAACGGTTTACGCTAAAGAAAGTGGCTCTGCTGCAGCACCGACTGCTGGATTGCACTTCACCAAAGAACTGCTAGCAGAAATCCAAGCCAAGGGTGTCCATTTGGTTTATTTGACCCTCCACGTTGGTTTAGGAACCTTTAGACCTGTTTCTGTTGACAATCTGGACGAACATGAAATGCACTCGGAGTTCTACCAACTTTCTGATGAAGCAGCTGCCACCCTTCGCTCAGTCAAGGAAAATGGAGGTCGCGTCATCGCTGTAGGAACCACTTCAATCCGCACACTGGAAACCATCGGTTCCAAGTTTAATGGGCAAATCCAAGCAGATTCTGGCTGGACCAATATCTTTATCAAACCAGGCTATGACTGGAAGGTTGTGGATGCTTTTTCAACCAACTTCCACCTACCCAAGTCAACTCTTGTTATGCTAGTTTCTGCCTTTGCCGGTCGTGACTTAGTCCTAGATGCCTATCACCATGCCATCCAAGAACGCTACCGCTTCTTCAGTTTTGGAGATGCCATGTTTATCTATTAAGAAAATCCCTATTAGGAAACCTAATAGGGATTTTTCTAATTATTCCATACCAAACTTTGGATCTTTCAAACTCTGAACACTGGCATTGATAACTGCTCCGATAATCAAAATCTTTGCAATAAGAATAAACCAGAACATCATGACCACCACGATAATGGAACTGAAAAATCGAACGTCAACCAGATGATTAACATAACTATTGACGTAGACAGAAAAGATATTCAATAAAAAGATAAGAGTTAGCAAGACAAAGACACTTCCTGGTAAAACATAGCGGATTCGTGGTGCTTTTACTTTTGGAAGGAAGTAATAAATCATAACCAGAATGGTAAAGATCAAGGCATAGACCAGAGGGCCTGTAAAATCTTGCAGGTAGGAAAATAGCGGACTGTCTGATTGCCAGTAAGTTTTGAGGAGGTTGAGCAACATACGACCAAACATACTCAAAAACAAGGCTAAGGCAAAAAGAATCTGCAAGCCAAAACTAACAAGTAGACTCATCAACTGATGGGAGATAATTCCTCGACTCTTAGTCACTCCATAGGCTTTGTTAAAGGCTTTTTGGAGGAAATCCATTGATTTCGAAAAGGTCCATAGTGCAGATAAAACGGCAAAACTCAGCAAACCAGTCGATGGTTGAGTCAGAACTTCTCGGACAATCTTGGCGACCACATCATACACCGTATCAGGCAAAAATTCCTTGATCGTCAGTAAGAAATTTGAGACCGGAATCTGAAAATAAGGCAAAATATTGACCATTATCATTAGCAAAGGAAAGATTGAAATCAACCAATAGTAGGCAACCGCAACACTGGTCAACTCACTATCAGATGCTTGATAATAATGCAAAAAAGCTTTCAATAAGGGCCTGTCCATCAGCTCTTTCCACCACTTTTTCATGTTCCATCCTCCGTCATTTTTTTCATCATCTAAGTTCTTCTGATTAAATCTAGCATATCATAAGGTAAAGTATTTGCGGCTTCTTTCAGAGAATAATTCTCTAAATTATTCACATTTTGGCGTAGTTTTTTGGCATACTTGGCTGTTATCAGTTTAGCTTCTTCGTATTCAAAGATTGCCTTACGTTCGAGATAGTAGCCTCGTAGCATTTCATCGATATTGTTTGGCTTGATGCGATTGATAACCCGCTCAACAAAAGCACCACTTCCGATAATGGCCGTCTCGCGTAGACGAGACTCTTGCATAAAACTAATCAGAGAACTCTTGTAAACCCCTTTGAGGTTTTCCAAACTCTCGATAATCAGCTCTGTATTTTCCAAATACAACTCTGAAATCTGATCATAGTCAACTGCTAGTAGTTTACGAGATTCTTCATTCATCCAACTACGGAAAGTTTTGCCAAAGGTAAACATTTCATGGAGTAGAAAGCGCAGTATCCGTAAGGAAACTAGGAAGTAATAAGTCACTCTAGAAGCGAAATTCCGATTGATACTCTGCTCCATGTTTTTTAGGTAACGTTGGTAAACTCGATAACCACGCTCGCTGATTCTATTTTCTTCATAGGCTTGCTCCAAACCGTCACTCTCAATACTCAAGATAAGAAGCTTTAGGGACTCCCAGTCCTCTTGGACTCTCTTATTTTCCAGACTAAGGATGAGATTTTCAATCCGACCATGATAATTATCAATAGCTGCATAAAGAGGGAGTTTATTCTTGTGATGGTCTAGCTCTTTTTCTAATTCTGCAGCTACATCATTCAGAATCGCTATATGCATCAAATGGTCCTTGCTTTCCTCTTGTTCCTCAGATAAGTGAGGGAGGACTAGTAAACCTGTTAAAAAGCTCAACAGTGTAACGCCTGCTACAAGGAAGAGTAACAGAGGATACTCCTGCTCCAAATGACTTGGTATGAGGAGAATGGTCGCGATAGATACTGTCCCTTTGACACCAGAGAAGGTCAAAAGAAGCATATCTTTCATGTACTTATGAATTTTTTTCTTAAGTCGATGCGTCCTCACAAAGTAAAAACCAGCAATCATGACAAAGCGGATCGCAAAAAGCAAGAAGGTCAGAACGACAACTGAAAGCAGTAAAAGAAGGGGATTGTAGAGAGAATTAGACAAAATTGGCTCTGCAATCAATTCTAATTCCATTCCCAAGAGAACAAAGACTGATCCATTTAGCATAAAGGTCACGGTGTGCCAGACGGTCTCCGTCACGGTGTCTACCTGAGCCTCAAGGAGCGTAATTTTCTTAAAGCGACTGGCCTTCAAAATACCTGCAACCACTACTGCGATAATTCCTGAAACATGAAACTCTTCTGCGATGAAAAAGGTCATGAGTGGCAAACTTAGCTCTAGCAATAGTTCACTGGCTATATCTATCGCTCGCACACTCAGTAAAAAGCTATGCAAAAAACGATTGACCATAGCCGTCACAAAACCGACTACAAAACCACCAAGGATAGAAAGCGCTAGGGAAGTTCCAGCTTGGCTGAGAGAAAACGTTCCTGTTGTCCAAGCAGCCAGAGCCATCTGAAAGGCAACCAAACCAGAAGCGTCATTTAAGAGTCCTTCCCCTTTTAGGATATTGGAAACCCGTTTTGGAAAACGAAAACGTTC